>NZ_JALMFA010000008.1:0-296837 GCF_023242545.1 Pseudomonas sp. MWU13-2517
TAAGCTGATTGCCGAGCATCATGCGGAGCGCCATCGCAGTTATGTCTATGAAGCTGGCACCTTTCGCCCGCTCGCAATGCTGGAAGGTTTTGGCCCGAAAGACACAAAACCCTACCACTACCAACTCGACCATCTCGGCACGCCGCAGGAACTCACGACACCTGACGGCGAAATCGTGTGGTCCGCGCACTACCGTGCCTACGGAGAAGTCGCACGTCTTGATGTCGGCAAAATCGACAATCCGTTGCGTTTCCAAGGCCAGTACTACGATGCGGAGAGTGGGCTGCACTACAATCGCCATCGCTACTACAATCCGGATATTGGTCGGTACCTGACGCCGGATCCGGTGAGGCTGGCCGGCGGGATCAACGCGTACCAGTACGTGCCTAATCCTACAGGGTGGGTGGATCCGCTGGGATTGAGTACTTGCCCTGGTGGGGATGGGTGCAGGCCAACACACACCGCTGATGACCCCTCAGTACAAGCATCGATTGAGAAATCAGAACCTGGACCACCAGTTCCAAGCGAAGAAGAATATCTTTTCCGTGGGGACAAAATCCCTCCGAACAAGGTTTTTAAAAATGGATTTAAAAGTAAAGGCGATAGCGAGGACTTATACTTACACGCGGTCGATAGTGATGATCCGCCAAGTAATTTCATTAGCACTTCACCACTCCGCTCGGTGGGAATCGACTTTGCCACTAGTTACGAAATGAAAAAAGGTTACTTATACATTCTTAGGAGTATCGAGGGACATGATATAAATACGGAACTGGGTGATCAGGCACCTTACAAAAAAGAGAGAGAATTCGCCATTCACCACAAGATAGAACCAGAGGACATCATAGGTGTGACGCCAATTAAGGCAGACGGAAGCTATGTAGGGTACTCAATCCTAAACCCGAACAGGAACAAAAAATGAAAACACAAAAAATAAGCGCAATAATCAACAACCAAAAAACAGAGGTAACTGTAAAATACAGCGTTAAAGACTTGACAATGACTTTTTCAGAAGCCGACAACTTCAAAAAAGTTTACGAAGGAAGAGATATATATATTTGTCTTGCAAAAGTTAGAGCAGACTTTCCTAACATAACTTTCCTATGCAAAGGCGCAAAGATAAACGTTAAACCCTCAAGAATGGCATCTCAAATGAGCTCCGGCCTTGTCGCCTACGAAATGACTCTAGGCAAACAAGCCACCAACGATGACATAGTACACTTATTCGACTATGAAGATGAAAACCTTACAAACAACCCACAAGACCAAATCGACTTTTTTAAAAAATGGCTAGCTTCACTAGGCGCGCAGGACTATGAAAAATTTAACTAGGACTACTTAGAAAGTACAAAATAACACTCTGCCTTAGCTGACGCGAATTCTGTGGCGAGTAAGCCCACTCGCTCGCCACAAAAAAGGAGTGCTCACCTGTGACCGGACTTCCTGCCTCCAGTGTTACTGGAAGAGTTTGGCGTGGAGACGATAGACATCCGAAAGAGATTTTTGAAGTTGGGCGATAGATGAAGCAATTACATTCGGATCAATTTTTTGGTTAGAGGAAGGCTACCTTTACACTTTAAAAAAATAGACGGACGAGACGTCAACAAAGCCAGGAAAATTATCCGATTATCAAAGGGAACGAGAAATAGCCATACCAAGGCGAATAGACACAAAAGACATTTTAGGATCCACACTTCTTAATGAAAACGGCACAGACAAGGGCTATTCACCAATCAACCAAAATAGGGAATAAAATGAAAAAGCTAGAAATATCCATAATCAGGAACTCCCTTCGAGAAAAGGCGATTATTGAGTGCGAAAGAAAAACGTCAACCCTTTCAATAGAGTTTTCTGACGGAGTAAAAAAGACATTTACTGAGATAGACATTTACACATGCTTCGGTTCATTGAGAAAAGAATTCAGCGATGTAAAATTCCTCTGCAAAGGTTCGAAAGTCAATGTATACCCATCAGCAATGGCATCACAAATGTCAGGCGGAGTGGTCGCCTACGAGGTAAGAATTGGGGATCCAAACGCAGAACTCGTAAGAATATTTGACTACGAAGAAAATGACCTCACGAACGATATAAACGAACAAATAGCTTACCGAACCAAATGGACTGAATCCTAATAAACATCACCGCCGCGCCTGCCTATTTATTTTAACAACCTTAAAAAACAAATTAACCGAGAATGATCTATTTCCCGCCAACGAATAACAAATGCTATTTCACCCCTCATCCGAACAGATATCTTCGACGCCAGCTTAAGCTATTTCGTAAGGATTTTTGATATTTACGACAGGGAGAAAACCAAGGGGAAGGAACTCACCAACTTCAGCCCTTAACGAAAATAAAGATAGAGAAGCGTTCATACTTTAATACTGCTTATATCCTTACAACTAACACCACGGATACAAGCTAATGGAAAACTTACTTTGCGCCCTGAACACTGAATACTTTAACTCCAGCTCATATTTTGAGGGCGACCCGGAAACATATTCAAAAATGGCTTGGGACGAGACAGAAATAGTCGCCCCCGTGGCTTCTTCGCCGACATATATCGACTGGCCAATGAGGGCTGGAAAGACGACCTTCAAAAGCCAGCCTCGAAGCCCCATTAACTTGGTAACAACACCACCGCCCTACAAAGCGACACCGCCTCCTGTGGCGAGCGAGCTTGCTCGCGCTGGGCCGCGAAGCGGCCCCAGGCATGGCGACGGGTGTTTTCAGTTGAATTGGCATTGTGTGTTTGGGGGCTGCTGCGCAGCCCGACCGAGCAAGCTCGCTCGCCACAAAAAAAGGGGGGTAATCATCATCGATAAGCCCCCACCCAAGTCACCGCTTTGAAAGCTCCATAATCATCCGACTCAGCAAATAAACCCGCGGTACCACACTCTCCACCTCCGCATATTCCTCCGGCGTGTGGATATTGCCGCCCACAATCCCAAACCCATCCAATGTCGGCGTGCCCACACCCGCCGACAAGCTCGCATCGGCCGCGCCGCCGCTGCCTTCAATCGTCAATGTCTTGCCCAACTCGCCGTAGATCCCTTGGGCAATCGCCACCAGTTTGTCCGACTCCGGTGTCTGCGGCATGGGTGGCAAACCACGGTGCAGGCTGGTGGTGACTTCGGTGTCGGGGATCAGTTTGTTGGCCGAGACTCGCGCCAGGTCTTTCTCGATACGATCAAACTCTTCCGGCAACGCCGCGCGGACGTCGGCCTTGGCGGTGGCTTGGTCCGGGATGACGTTGACGCGGTCGCCGGCCTTGAGCACCGTGAAGTTGATGGTGGTTTTCTTCTCTTCGTCACCCAGCTTGCCCAGTTGCAGGATCTGGTGCGCGGCCTCCATGGCGGCATTGCGGCCCAGTTCCGGGGCGACGCCGGCGTGGGCGGCTTTGCCTTTGACTTCAACGACGGCGGTGGCGCTGCCTTTGCGCCACACCACCAGGCCGTCGGCTGGGCGGCCGGGCTCAAGGTTCAAAGTCACGTCGTGGGCTTTCGCGGTTTTGCGGATCAGTTCGGAGGCCGCTTCAGAGCCGGTTTCTTCGCTGGCGTCGAGCAGGAAGGTGATTTGCGCGTAATCCTTGAAGCCCTGGTTTTTCAGGACTTTGAGCGCGTAGATACCGGCGACGATGCCGCCCTTGTCATCCATCACGCCGGGGCCATAGGCGCGGCCGTCCTTGATATGGAACGGGCGCTCGGCGGCCGAGCCTTCCTTGAACACGGTGTCCATGTGGGCCATCAGCAGGATCCTGGCCTTGCCGGTACCCTTGAGGGTAGCGATCACATGGCTATTGTTGGCGGCTTTGTCCGGCACCCGTTCAATGCTGAAACCCAGCTGTTTCAGTTCATCAACGGCAATATCACGTACCTGGGTCAGGCCCGGCTCGTAGCCGGAGCCCGAATCGATATTCACCAGACGCTCCAACAGCTTCAACGCCTCGGCCTTGTACTGTTCGGCATCCGCCTGGATCTGTTTATGGGGTTCGGCACTGTAGGCCGGCATGGCGAAGGACAAGGCCAACGTCGCCGCCAGAAGGGTACGGGGGAAGGTAAAAAGCATGAACCGATCCTTGTTTTTTGTTGAGAGGTGCTGCGCTACCCTACCCCACTAAATCGATCGCAACAAACTCCCCAGGGCCGAGCTGACGCGGTTACGCCCGCTGCTCTTGGCCTCGTACAACGCCAGGTCGGCGTCATTGAGCCAACTCGTGGAATCGGCGTGGGTCGGTTGATACGGCGCCAGGCCAATACTCAAGCTGGCGCGCAAGGTCGGGTCTTGGGCGTATGCCAAGGCGTTGAAGCGAGCACGCAGGGCGTCCATCACTTCGGTGGCACGGCTGAGTGGCATGTCGGGCAGGATCACGCAGAACTCATCGCCGCCATAACGCCCGGCCAGGTCGGTAGCGCGCAGGTTCTGGCGCAGCACTTTGCTCAGTTGGCGCAGCACGATGTCACCGGTCACATGGCCGTAAGTGTCATTGATGGTCTTGAAGTGGTCGATATCGATCAGGGCAATCGCTGCGCCGGCCGGGCCGCGGCGGCAACGTTGAAACTCGATTTCGAGATGGTCTTTCCAGGCGCCGTGGTTGAGCAGGCCGGACAGGCTGTCGGTGCGGCTCAGGGCGAGTAATTCACGCTTGTGCCGGGCCAGGGTCACGGCCTGGCGATAGCAGATCCAGCCCAGGGCCACGGGGTATACCGTGAGGATTGGCAGGCAGGCGTACAGTTGGGCCTCGCTGGTCACGGCAACGAACGCCGGCGCGAACAGCAGCAGGGACGCACCAATGCCCAGCGCTTGCGCCACCCAGCCTGCGAGCATGAAACGCAACCCGCCGATGGCGACGTTGTTCATGGTCATCATCGACAGTGTGGTGACGCTGGGCAACGGGTTGAAGTGCATGGCGCCGACCCAGAAGCCGCCGCAGAAGGAATCGAACAGCAGGTTGCGTCGCTCACTGCGCAGCGAATTGCTCGCACGGCGCGACCATTGATAGGCCAGGTGCGGCCAGGCAAAAGCGTTGATCAGCATCCAGGCCCATACCCAGAAGGACGGGTGCAGGGGGTACATAGCGAACGCAACGCACACAAAACCGAGCGTCAGCCCCAGTGCACGGGATTTATATAGGCGCGAAGCTAGCGGAAGTCCCTTTCCTCCGGCGGCTGGCATGGTGTGGGTGTAATCCAGGATAAGTGCCTGGAGTCTATCAGGGCGACGTCAAATCGCCACTACCGCTTATGGGCTAATACTTCAGTGCGAAAACCCGCGCGCCAACATCAACGCAACGCCCACCAGCATCACCGCAGTGCACCGTTGCAACAACACTCGCCGCCTGGGCTCTTCCAGCACGTAACGGATGCGTTGGCCGAAATAGCAATACACGCAACCACTGACAAACTGCAGCAGCAGGAAGGTCAGGCCCAGGATCGCGATATCCGCCGTAGAGTTGTGCTCCCCTGCTCCGGCAAACTGCGGGAACACGGCGCTGAACATGATGAGGGTCTTGGGGTTGGAAAACCCGGTCAACAAGCCCTTGCCGAACAGGCTGCGTGAGCCTTCCATGGCGCCGCCCTGGTCGATCGTCCCCGCACTGCTGGTCCACTGTTTGTAGGCCAGGTAAAGAATGTAGGCCACGCCGACGGACTGGATGGTCTGCGTGATGACAAGGTTGCCCTTGATCAACTGCGAAAAGCCCACGGCAAAAATCAGGATCGAAATCAGGTACGCCACACTGGCGCCGAGCTGCGCCGGGATCGAACGGCGCAGGCCGTCCCGCAAACCCAGGCTCAACAGCAGCAAGGTCATGGGGCCGGGGCTGAAGGTCATGGCGGCGCAAAACACTAGAAAATAGAGAAACGAAGACAGCGTTAACGCACTGGTCATGGTCCGGGGCCTTGAAGGAGGATCATAAGGATTCGAGGTACATCGCCGCCAGGTCAGCCAATGCCTGATGGGGTGAACGGTGGTGGGCTTCGAGGGTCACCAGGCCCCTCCAGCGGGTTTCACCCATCGCTTGCACCACGTCGGCATAACCGTCGTGGGGGCCGAAAGAAATACCTTTAATCAGAGGGTGATATCGGCGCAGCACGTACGCCAGTAAACCGCTGTCGATGTTGGGGTAGCCGACGCCAAGGACGAAGTACACATTGCGCTGTATTTGCAGACGTTCAGCCACCAAGGCGTATTGCGCTTGATCGGTGAAAATCCGGTAATTGGCGTAGTGCGCCAGGCTTTCCAGGTAGATGTCCGTGCCCTTGCCCTCGGCATACCGTGCTAATTCCTGCACCGATCTGAGGTAGCGCTCCAGGGCAATCTGCTTGGCCATCTGTAGCCGGTCAGGTTCGACCAGGCAGCCGCCGTGGATGATTAACGGCGCGCCCAGTTGGCTGGCGATGTCGATTTCTTTTTTCACGTACTCCACGGCGGCCCCACGGAATGCCTCGACCTCGCTGCCCAGCGGCGCCTTGAAGTTACTGCGATAGATCGGCGTGACACCCGCGACCGTCATCTGCGCCTGCAGGTTGGCAATACGTGCTTCGGTCCAGTCCTCGACCATCTCGCCGTACAAACTGCCGTCGATGTACCAGTGGGTGCAGCCGTCTTCGTCGGCGGCGTGCAAGCCTTTTTCAGCGTTCTGGTATTTCTGTTGCGCCAACCCGTTGCAGAACAGTACGGCGGGGTTGGTCAATTCGTCGTGCATGGCGTGATTCCCTTCGGTGACTCAATGGCGCGCAGTCTAGGGCGGCGCCATTGCGCAAGGCAGGTAAAGTGATGCCTAATCCGGCCTGACTTCACCGGTAAAATAACCGGCAAACACAAGGAAGGTTCATGTTCGTATCCGCCATCGCCTTTGTGGAAGGCATCCCGAAGGTGCAGCAGATTGTCGAGGCGTTCAGCCAGGCCATCGAAGGCGGCGAGTGGGCGCCCGGCAGCAAGTTGCCGTCGGTGCGTGAGTTGACCCAGGTGCTGGGCGTCAGCAAGTTCACCCTCAATGAGGCGTTGGACCGCCTGCGTGGGCGCAACCTGCTGACGTCCAGCCAGGGCCGTGGCTACTTCGTCGCGATGGAGACCGCCCGACCGGCGTCGGTAGCCTGGGTCGATCTGTTGCCCCAGGACTTGCTCAGCGTGCTGCGACGCCCATTGGTAAACGCCGGCAGCGAGCTGCGCCTCGGCAGCGGGCATTTACCGGAAGACTGGTTGAATACCGAAGCCATCCGCCAGGCCATGCGCAGTGTGGTGCGCGCGCCCTCGCTGCGTATTGCGGGGCTGGGCACGCCGGCGGGCCTGTTGCCGCTGCGCCAGGCCCTGCAGCAAAAGCTGCACACCGAAGGTCTGTCGGTGCCGGTGGAGCAGATCATCACCACCCCCAACACCGTGCAGGGCCTGGACATGCTCATGCGCCTGCTGGTTCGCCCCGGCAACACCGTGCTACTGGACGCGCCGTGCTACTTCAACTTCCACGCCAACCTGGCCCTGCACGGGGTCAAAGTGGTGACGATCCAGCGTCGCCCCGACGGTTTCGACTTCACTGCACTGGAACAATTGTTGGCCGAACACCGGCCCAGCCTGTACCTCACCACCAGCGTGCTGCAAAACCCCACCGGACACTCCTTCAGCCCCAGCCAGGCGTTTCGCCTGCTGCAACTGACCCAGCAGTACCGCTGCCATATCGTCGAAGACGACCTTTACGGCGACCTGCATCCCAACCCTCTCCCGCGCCTGGCGGCCCTGGCCGGGCTGGATCAGGTCACCTACCTGTCAGGGTTCTCGAAAATCCTCAGCGCCAACACCCGTGTCAGCTACGTGGTGGCTGCTGCGCAACTGGCTGCCAACCTGACCCATATGAAGTTGATGAGCGGCGGCGTGACGTCCGAGCTGTTCGAGCACGTTGTGTACCGCATGCTCAGCGAAGGCAGCTACGCCAAGCATCGTAAGCGCACGGTGCAGCGCTTGCAGGAAGCCGGAGGGCGAGTCGAGCAATGGCTCAAGCGCTGCGGCTGCGAACTTCCAATGGCTTATGAGGGCGGGATGTTTATCTGGGCGCGCTTGCCTGCGGGAGTGAACGGTGAGCAACTGGCCCAGGAGGCACTGAAACACAGCATGGTGTTGGCGCCAGGCGCGCTGTTCGGTTATGACCCGGCCAACCGCGACTCCATGCGTTTCAACGTGGCGCATACCGATGAGCCACGGGCACAACGGCTATTCGAAACCTTGCTGGACAAGGCCGCGCGCGCATAGTCAGGCGTGATGCCTGGCAAGCCTGCCGTACCGTCGACAATGTCGCTGTTTTTTGCGTCACCGTGTATCTGCTTATCGCCAGATACAGTGCAATACAAAGGGCACAAGGCAACCGCGCCCGCAATGGCTAGACTGCGCGGCAATGACATTTTTTGAGGAGCGCAGCATGGAGCATGTCGATCACATCCTGATCGTCGATGACGACCGGGAGATCCGCGAGCTGGTGGGCAATTACCTGAAGAAAAACGGCATGCGCACCACCGTGGTCGCCGACGGCCGCCAGATGCGCAGCTTCCTCGACACCACCCCGGTGGACCTGATCGTGCTGGATATCATGATGCCCGGCGACGACGGCCTGCTGCTGTGCCGCGAGTTGCGGGTGGGTAAGCACAAGGCCACGCCGGTGCTGATGCTCACCGCGCGCAACGACGAAACCGACCGCATCATCGGCCTGGAAATGGGCGCCGATGATTACCTGGTCAAACCCTTCGCCGCCCGTGAGTTGCTGGCGCGGATCAACGCGGTGTTGCGCCGTACGCGGATGTTGCCGCCCAACCTGGTCGTCAGCGAAACCGGGCGCTTGATTCGTTTTGGACGCTGGCGCCTGGACACCACCGCCCGCCACCTGCTGGATGAGGACGACACCCTGGTGGCCCTGAGCGGTGCGGAATATCGGTTATTGCGGGTATTCCTCGACCACCCCCAGCGTGTGCTCAACCGCGACCAGTTGCTGAACCTTACCCAAGGCCGTGACGCGGACCTGTTCGACCGTTCCATCGACCTGCTGGTCAGCCGCCTGCGCCAGCGCCTGCTGGATGACGCCCGTGAACCGGCCTACATCAAGACCGTGCGCAGCGAGGGCTATGTGTTTTCCCTGCCGGTGGAAATCCTCGGGGCCGCGCCATGAAGTGGCGGTTGGGTTGGCCGCGCACGCTGGCATCGCAGTTGTCCCTGATCTTCTTGATCAGCCTGGTGTGCGCCCATGGCCTGTCGTTCAGCGCGCAGTTCTACGAGCGCTACATCAGCGCCCGCACCGCAATGCTCGGCAACCTGGAAAATGATGTGTCCACCTCGGTGGCGATCCTCGACCGCCTGCCCGCCAACGAACGCGCAGGGTGGCTGCCACGCCTCGACCGGCAGAATTATCGCTACCTGCTCAATGCCGGCGAGCCCGGCGAGCCCATGAACAATGACGATGTGCCCATGGCCGCCACATCAATCGCCAGTGCCCTGGGCGAACGGTATGCGCTGACCTTTCGCGACATCCCCGGCCTGCAAAAACACTTCCAGGCGCACGTGACCCTGGCTGACGGCAACCCGATCACTATTGACGTACGCCCAGCCGCCCTGCCCGTTGCCTACTGGCTACCGGTGGTGCTGGTGTTGCAACTGGCGCTACTGCTCGGCTGCACCTGGATCGCCGTGCGCCTGGCCATCCGCCCGCTGACCCGCCTGGCCCGCGCCGTAGAAACCCTCGACCCGAACGCCCACCCCACGCCCCTGGACGAAAAAGGCCCCACCGAAGTGGCCCACGCCGCCGCGGCGTTCAATGAAATGCAAAAACGCATCGCCGAATACCTCAAGGAACGCATGCAGATCCTCGCAGCGATTTCCCATGACCTGCAAACGCCGATTACCCGCATGAAGCTGCGCGCCGAGTTCATGGAAGACTCCGCCGATCGTGACAAATTGTGGAACGACCTGGGGGAAATGGAGCATCTGGTACGCGAAGGCGTGGCCTATGCGCGTAGCGTCCACGGCGCCACCGAAGCCAGCCACCGCATCGACCTGGATGCGTTCCTGGACAGCCTGGTCTTTGACTATCAGGACATGCATAAAAACGTCAGCCTCACCGGTAAAAGTGCGGTGGTGCTGGACACCCGCCCCCACGCCCTGCGCCGGGTGCTGGTGAACCTGGTGGACAATGCCCTGAAATTCGCCGGCAACGCCGAGTTGGAGGTGAGTTCGACCGCCGACGGGCAATTGTCGATCAAGGTGCTGGACCGCGGCCCCGGCATTGCCCACGAGGAGCTGATGCAAGTGATGCAGCCGTTTTACCGGGTAGAAAGCTCACGCAACCGTGGCACCGGTGGCACCGGGTTGGGGTTGGCGATTGCGCAGCAATTGGCGGTGGCGATTGGCGGCTCACTGACGCTGAGCAATCGTGTCGGCGGCGGGTTGTGTGCCCAGGTGCGCATAGCGCTCTGATCAACCGGGCAATGGAATCACGCGCAACGGCCTGACCGACTTGTAGGAAAAGCTCGAATAGATCTCTTTGACACAGGGCAGGGTCTGCAAGACCTCCCGGGCAAACTCGCCGAACGATTCCAGGTCCTTGGCCACGACTTCCAGTAGAAAGTCATAGCGCCCCGACACGTTGTGGCACGCCACGATCTCCGGAATGTCCAACAGCCGTTTCTCGAACGCCCGGGCAATGTCCTGGGTGTGGCTCTCCATCATGATGCTGACAAACGCCGTCACCCCATACCCCAGAGCCTTGGGCGACAAGATCGCCTGGTAGCCGCTGATCACGCCGCTGTCTTCCAGGTTCCTGACCCGCCGCCAACAGGGCGAAGTGGTCAGGGCAACCCGGTCGGCCAGTTCGGCAACGGTCAGGCGCGCATTGCCCTGCAATGCGTTTAAAAGGGCTTTGTCGGTACGATCCAGACTGATGGGCATAACGTGCCTCGAATCATTATTTTTATAGGTTTTTCATCCCTTGACGCGGGACTTGGCGGCAAATTTGGCAACGTTCATCTGCGGTTATGAGCATAGCATTGTAGGAAACAAGGAGCGCCCGAGATGAACAATAAACACAATGCATTCGGCTTTTCCACCCGCGCCATCCACCACGGTTATGACCCCAAGGACCACCATGGTGCCCTGGTGCCGCCGATCTACCTGTCGGCCACATTCGCCTTCCCCACCGCCGAATACGGTGCCGCTTGTTTCGCCGGCGAAGCGAGCGGTCACTTCTATACGCGTATTTCCAACCCCACCCTGGCCCTGCTGGAGTCGCGCATGGCGACCCTGGAAAACGGCGAGGCCGCAGTGGCGTTCAGCTCCGGCATGGGCGCGATTGCCGCAACGTTCTGGACCCTGCTGCGCCCCGGCGACGAAATCATCGTCAGTCAAACCCTCTACGGCTGCACCTTCGCCCTGCTGCACCACGGCATCGGCGAGTTCGGTATCAAGGTGCGGCACGTCGACCTTACCGACCTGGCCGCCCTTCGCGCCGCACTCTCCCCCGCCACCCGCATGATCTACTGCGAAACCCCGGCCAACCCCACCCTGCAATTGGTCGATATCGCCGCCGTGGCGCAACTCGCCCATCAACAACCGAATGTCACCGTAGTGGTCGACAACACCTACTGCACGCCCTACCTGCAACGCCCCCTGGAGTTGGGCGCCGATGTGGTGGTGCATTCGGCCACCAAATACCTCAGTGGGCATGGCGACATCACCGCAGGCATCGCGGTGAGCAGCCACGCCCTGGCGCAACGCATTCGCCTGCAAGGGCTCAAGGATCTGACCGGCGCAGTGATGTCGCCGCAGGATGCGTCCCTGTTGATGCGGGGCCTCAAGACCCTGGCCCTGCGCATGGAACGCCATTGCAGCAGTGCCCAGACGGTGGCCGAAGCCTTGCAGGCGCACCCCGCTGTGCAATGGGTGACTTACCCCGGGCTGCGTTCTTTCCCGCAGTACGAATTGGCGGCGCGCCAGATGAAAATGGCGGGCGGCATGATCGCTTTTGAACTCAAGGGCGGGATTGAGACCGGTCGGCGTTTCATGAACGCACTCAAGCTGTTCACCCGCGCGGTCAGCCTGGGCGATGCGGAATCACTGGCCCAGCATCCCGCGAGCATGACCCACTCCACCTACACTCCGGAAGAACGCGCGCACCACGGCATCAGTGAAGGCCTGGTGCGTTTGTCGGTGGGGCTTGAGGATGTCGCCGATCTATTGGCCGACGTGCAACAAGCCCTGGCCAAATGCACGCGCGAGGCGACACGCCGCGCCTCGCTTGCCGAGCATGCGGTGAGATAAGTCCAAGCTTGGCGTTATCCTTTCCCACAACGGTGGTCGGACTGGTCCGACCGCCGTTGTGCCTTTTTATCTGATTTTTTACGGATTGGATCCCCATCCTGTCGCCAGGCTGTACTAGCATACGTGCCGACGGGAAGCATTATCATTGCCAGTTACTCACATCGGCTACCGTCTGATACCCGCCTTTATAAGGCTGAATATCCGTATCTGAAATTCATGGACGAATTTGATGAACTCACACCTGTTCCCCCATATAGGCAAAGTCATCGCCAGCACCGGCAGTCGCCATTTCCCACGCTTGCTGCATGACCTCATCCTCACCCAGCTGTCTGTGGATGCCACCCATATCACGCAATTACAGGTCAGTTGCACCGGGCAAGCCGGCCGCGGGATCAACCCGGTCTACACCGATTCGGTAGTGGCCCTGGACCCCGAACAACCCGCCACCCAGTTACACCTCACGCGCCGCAAGGACAACCTGCGTTACGTGCTGTCGGTGTATCGCTCCCATCAGTCCAAAAGCTTCTCACCGCAGGAACGCAGCATGTTGCGGGACTTTTCCACCCTGCTGCTGCCGATGGTGGAAAACCACATCATCGCAATCCAGCCCTACCGCCAGGACAGCGACCCGCTGGTGCCGGACAACCAAGGCATCGAAACCTTGCGCCTGCGCATTCAAGAGCGCCTTGAGCAGTCGGGGCTGACCTTGTCCAAACGGGAACTGGAAGTCTGTGTCGGCCTGCTGGCCGGGCGCACCGCACCGGAGTTGGCGGAGCAATTGGCGCTGAAGGTCAACACCATCGAGAGCTACCTTAAGCGAGCGGCGATCAAGCTGGGGATCAGTGGGCGGCATTCGTTGTTGCGCTGGATGTACGCCACCGAGGATACGCCAGACCTGTAAGCGAACGCCCATGGAACGGTGGGAGGTGCATGGCCTCTCCCACCATCATCCATCAGTCCCGGGCCAACGCTTCAATCGGGTCCAGCCGCGCTGCATTCCGCGCCGGCACAAACCCAAACACAATGCCGATCAACGTCGAACAGGCAAACGCGGTGACGATCGAGCCCAGGGAGAACACCATCTCCCACTCCTTCACAAACAGTGAAAACAGATAGCCGATGGCGTAGGACAGTGAAATCCCGATCACGCCGCCGATCAGGCACACCATCACCGCCTCTACCAGAAATTGCTGGCGGATATCCGACTGTCGAGCACCCACGGCCATGCGAATGCCGATCTCGCGGGTACGTTCGGTGACGGACACCAGCATGATGTTCATCACCCCGATGCCACCCACCAGTAACGAAATGACGGCGATCAACGACAACAACAGCGCCAGTGAGCGGCTGGTTTTCTGCACCGTCTGCATGATGCTGTCGAGGTTGTTGGTGAAGAAGTCCTTGGTGCCGTGGCGTTGCAGCATGAGTTTATTGACGTTGTCTTCCACCACCTTGCTCGGCTGGCCATCCTTGATGCGCACGGTGATGCTGTCCAGATGACGCTGGCCCAACAGGCGCCCCGCCGCCGTTTCGTAAGGCACCCACACGTTCAGCGAATTGTTGGCGGCGAACATGTTTTTATTCTCGGCGGTCACCCCGATCACCGTGCACGGCAGCTTGCCCACCAAGATCACCTGGCCCAGCGGGTCGACATTCGGTCCGAATAAACGGTGGCGCGTGTTGTGGTCGATCACCACCACTTGCGCCTGGCGTCGCGCATCGTTTTCGCTGAACGCAATACCGGCTTCCAGCTTCAGGCCTTTGACCTTGAAATAGCGGTCACTCACGCCATTGACCTGCGCGTCCAGGTCGATATTGCGAAAGCGCAGCAACAGGTTGCGCCCCACCACCGGTGTGGCACTGTCGACGTAATACAGCTGGTTCAACGCCTCCACATCCGCAGGCATCAAGGTCTCGATGGCCGACGCACGGCTGTCACCAAAACTGGTGCCGGAAAAGATGTCGATGGTGTTACTGCCGATGGCCTGGATGTCCTTGAGCACATAGCGTTTGGCGCCCTCGCCGATAGCCGAAATCGACACCACCGACGTAATCCCGATGACGATCCCGAGCATGGTCAACAAGGTGCGCATGCGATGGGAAATCAGCGCGACCCAGGCCATGTTGAACGCTTCCTTGAACAGCCCCAGGCTCGCCACCAACCGGCGAGCGCCACTGCGCCTGGGTTCAATGGGGGCTTCACCGGGCAGCTCCAGGCCGACACTGTCGTTGGCCTTGTCGCTGACGATTTCGCCGTCACAGACTTCGACGATACGCTGGGCGTTCGCGGCGACCTTGGGGTCGTGGGTGACGATTATCACCGTGTGCCCGGCCGCGTGCAGTTCAGCGAGGATACGCATCACCTCTTTGCCGCTGTGGCTGTCGAGTGCCCCGGTGGGCTCGTCGGCGAGGATCACCTCGCCGCCATTCATCAAGGCCCGCGCGATACTCACCCGTTGCTGTTGCCCGCCCGACAACTGACTCGGCCGGTGGCTGATGTGCCCCGACAGCCCCAGCCGCGCCAGCAACTCCCGGGCCCGGCTATGCCGTGCGGTTTGCGCTGTACCGGCGTAGATCGCCGGCATTTCCACGTTGTGCAAGGCACTCAGATGCGCCAGCAAGTGGTAGCGCTGGAAGATAAAACCGAAGTAGTCCCGACGCAGTTCCGCCAGTTGTTCATCGCCCAGGGAACGGGTTTCGATGCCGTTGATTTTGTAGCTGCCGGCCGTGGCGTAATCCAGCCCGCCGAGGATGTTCATCAACGTGGATTTACCCGACCCCGAGGCGCCGATGATCGCGACCATTTCCCCGGCCTGGATCGTCAGATCGATCCCCTTGAGCGCAATGAATTCACGCTCGCCGGCCATGAAACTGCGAGTGATGCCTTTGAGCTCCAACAGTGGCTGGATCATGCGTCAGCTCCCCGCCACGGCAGGGGTTGCATCGCCGATCACCACTTTATCGCCCTCGGCCAGGCCCTCCAGGACCTGCACCTTGACGTTGTTATTGATGCCGATCTTCACGTCGCGGGGCACCGCCTTGCCCTTGGCATCCAGCACACGCAGCGTGTAGCGGCCATCGTCGTTGCGCGCACCAAGCGCGGCTACCGGGACCACCAGCGCGGCCTGGGCGGTGTCGAGCACGACGCGCACCTGGGCGGTCATGGAAATACGCAGGCGATGGTCAGGGTTGGGCACCTCGAACAGCGCGTTGTAGAACACCGCCGTGTTCTGCTTCGGCGTCCCCGCGGCCTGGGTTTCCAGGAAGTTCTGCGGCGCCGGTTCCGTGCCGCGCAACTTGGCGTAGTAGCGCTTGTCCGGCTCACCGAGGATGGTGAAATACACCGGCTGGCCGGGGCTGATATGGATCACGTCGGCCTCCGACACCTGAGCCTTGACGGTCATGGTGTCCAGGTCCGCCAGCTTGAGCAGTACCGGCGCCAGCTGGTTGGCGATCACGGTCTGGCCCTCCTGGGTGACGATGCCCACCACGTCACCATCGATGGGCGCAACGATGCGGGTGTAGGCCAGGTTGACCTTGGCGGTATCGATCTGGATGTGCGCGCTTTTGATCTGCGCATCCAGCGCCACCAGGTTGGCCTGCTGCACCTGGAAGTTCGACTCGGCGTTCTCGAAGTCCTGGCGCGACACCGACTCATCGATCTGCAAGCCTTTGTAGCGCTCATACACCGACCTGGTCTGTTTAAGCTGGGCCACCGTAGCCCGGCGTTGGGCCTGGAGGTTTTCTTCATCTACCTGGGCTTTGCGCAGGGTGTTCTCCAGGATCAATGGGTCGATTTCGGCGAGCCACTGGCCCTTTTTGACCTTGTCGCCGACCTTGACCTTGAGTGACTTCAACTGCCCGGAAACCTGGGCACCGACGTCAACCTGCTTGACGCCCTCCAGAATGCCGGTGGCCAATACGGCGTTTTCAATATCACCGCGCTCGGCGGGCGCGGTGAGGTATTGCGGGGTGTCGGCGGGCGCTTGCAGCGTGTAGAGGACCAATGCCGCCGCGACGGCCAATGCCAGGCCGAACCCTACTTTGCGAAACGTTGACTTTTCCATAAATGACCATAAAGAAGTGATGAATTCCGTTCTAAAGCGAGCACGGTTCACTGTGAAAACGGGCTTGCTGTGACAAGGAGCTTGCTGTGGCCAGAGAGCTCGCTGTAGCCAGGCAGCATGCTGTGGCGAGGGAGCTTGCTCCCGCTGACTGCGCAGCAGTCTCCGGCTTTATGAGGGGCGCTTCGCACCCCAGCGCAAGCAAGCTTGCTCGCCACAGGAGGCCCGCCCCGCTTGCTGTAGCCAGGGCGCTTGCTGTGGCGAGGGAGCTTGCTCCCGCTGACTGCGCAGCAGTCTCCGGCTTTATGGGGGGCGCTTCGCACCCCAGCGCAAGCAAGCTTGCTCGCCACAGGAGACCCGCCCCGCTTGCTGTAGCCAGGGAGCATGCTGTGGCGAGGGAGCTTGCTCCCGCTGACTGCGCAGCAGTCTCCGGCTTTATGGGGGGCGCTTCGCACCCCAGCGCAAGCAAGCTTGCTCGCCACAGGAGGCCCGCTCCCCCATTTGCATCCCCCTGCATCAGGGAGATAGCCATCACCGCCCCTCTCACCTTTGGATCGATGTACAGCCATCAAGACACCACCTCCCCAATCACCAAGCGCTCAAGCCACCACTGCGCCAACCCGTGGACATTCGGCGCTTTGAGCAAGGTGAAATGATTTCCCTCGCCATACCACACCTCCAGCCCCGCGCCCTGGCGTCGCCAGCCTTCAATCATCAACCCCTGCTCGCGCTGATTACCCGCCGTGTCCAGGGTCGGGTCCTGCGCCAACACCAACCGCACCACTGCGCGGTACCGCTGCAACGGGCGATACACCGTGCGCAACGCCGCCGCATAGGTACGCGAAGGCCCGTTCATCGCATCCACCGCCGCGCGCGCAGGCAGCAAACCAACGCGTACCATCCCCGCATGCAAACATTGCCGCTGGGCCACCTCATCCAACCCGGCAAACGCCAGCGGATCGATCCCCAGTGACTTCCCGGCCGACAACTGCATCGCCTCGATCAACCGCAGCAGCGCCGCCGTCGATGTATACGGCCGCCCCACCACGCCGTTGCCACCGGGCGACTCACTGTCGATCACCGTCAACGACGCCACTTCACGCCCCGCCGCCTGTAAGCGCAGCGCCATCTCCAGCGCAACCCAGCCGCCAAACGAATGACCTACCAGGTGCACCGGTCCCAGCGGGCACTCGTGTTCCAGCGCGGCCAGGTAACACTGCGCCGCCGCTTCAACTTGGCTGTGGGGCACCGCTTCGCCGTCCAGGCCACGGGGCTGCAAGCCATACAGCGGCCAGTCACGCCCAAGCGCTTCACCCAGGCCGACGAACCCGGTGACGCTGTCACCTGCCCCCGGCACGCAAAAGATCGGGGCGTGCCCTGCACGGCCGCTTTGAATGCGCAGCAGCGGTTGATGCGAGGCCTGCGTGACCGGCGTACAGGTCGCCAATGCCTCGCCCAGCGCGCGTCCCAACGCCTGGATATGCGGCGACTGCATCATGCTCTGGTGATCCCCCGGCACCTCCACCCGGCGCAGTTGCCCAGGCGCCAGAGCGTCGCTCCAACCCAGGGAATCACTGCGTCGCGCCAGCTCGGTGGGCCGCTCTTGCGCGCTGAACAGATGCACCGCCACCGGCAGCGGGAACAGGCTGTAATGCGCCAGCGCATGCCCGTGTCCCACTTCCCGCTCGATAAAACTCAGCAGGTCCGCGTCCGTCGCCGCCGCCATTTGCGCGTATAGCAGACCTTGATCGCGACAGCGTTGCAGCAGGCCCGCAAAGTCCAACTGTCCAATGCCTGCCTCCAATTGCTCAAGACTCGCCAGCTCATTTACACCTCCCTGTGCTTTCCAATACGCGCTGCACTGCAACAGCAAGTGGCGCTTGAGTGCATCCGCGCCGCTCCAGCGCGCCTTGCCTTGGTCGGTCATGCGCGGCACGTAGCTGTCGATCAACCCGAGGAACGCCACCGGCTCGTCCAGCCCCAACAACTGCATGGCGACTTCATAGGCCAGCACACCGCCAAACGACCATCCGGCAAGCCGGTACGGGCCATGGGGCTGGAGCTCGCGAATCAAGCCGACCAGGCGCGCCGCCAGCCCTTCCATGGTGTTCAGGTGCAGCTCGCCAAGGGGCACGCCCGGCAGGCCATAGATGGGGTAATCACCCGGCAGATGCTGGCCCAGCGCCGGGAAGTACACGTCCATGCCACTGAACTCGTGCACCAGGAACAGCGGCGGCTGCGAACCGTCGCTGCGCACCGTGACCACCGACGTCTCACGCACCGGCTCATCGCCACGCTGGCGCAGCATCGCTGCCACCGACGCCACGCTGGCATGCTGGAACAGTTCGGCCAACGACACCGGCACACCCGCCTCTTCCATCAGGTTGACCAGACGGATCGCCAATAACGAATGCCCGCCCAACTCAAAGAAGCTGTCATGGCGCCCTACCTGCGCAAGCTTCAGCACGTCGGCCCAGAGTTGCGCCAAGGTGTGCTCCAGGTCATCCACCGGGGCTTCAAACTCGCGCTGGCCGCGCGCCTCCATGTCAGGCACGGGCAAGGCTTTGCGGTCGACCTTGCCGTTGGCGGTCAACGGCAACTGCGCCAAGGGTATGTACGCCGACGGCACCATGTACTCCGGCAACTGGCCTTGCAGATAGGCACGCACGGCGTCGACGTTGACCGGCTCGCCGGCCCAGGTGAAATACGCGACCAGACGCTTGTCGCCCGGCACGTCTTCACGGGCCAACACCACCGCCTCCCGCAGACTCTCGAACGCGCCCAGGCGCGCTTCGATCTCACCAAGCTCAATGCGGAAGCCGCGGATCTTCACCTGATCATCGTTGCGCCCGATGCACTCCAGCAGGCCGTCCGCGGTCCAGCGCCCAAGGTCGCCGGTGCGGTACATCAGGCTGCCGGGGTTGCACGGGTCATCCACAAACTTCTCGGCGGTCAGCTCCGGTCGGTTCAAATACCCGTTGGCCACGCCGTCGCCACCGATGCAGATCTCGCCGCTCACGCCCACTGGCACCGGCTGCAATTGCGCATCCAGCACATAGATCCGGGTATTCGAAATCGGCCCGCCGATAGGCACGCTGTCGGCGCTTTCAGCCAGCGTACGCACTTCATACGTAGTGGCGTAGGTGGTGGTTTCGGTCGGCCCATAGCAATGCACCAGGCGCACAGCCGGTGCGCGTGCCAGCAACGTGCGGAAGGCGGCCGGGTCGGCCCGCTCGCCGCCGCACAACAGGATGCGCAGGCCGGCCAGGGCGTGCGGAATCATCTGCACGTACTGGTTGAACAGCGCCGTGGTCACGAACAGCACCGTGACGCCTTCCAGGGCGGCGCCGAACGCGGCCGGGTCGAGTAAGGTGGCGTGGTCGATCACCTGCACCTGGCCGCCGTTGAGCAACGCTCCCCATACGTCCATGGTGCTGGCGTCGAATGCCGGGTTGGAGGCGAAGGCTATGCGGTCGCCGGCATTGAAGTCGGCGTAGCCGTTGTTGAGCACCAGCCGGGTGATCCCGCGATGAGGCACCAACACGCCTTTGGGCGTGCCGGTAGAGCCGGAGGTGTACATGATGTACGCCACGCTGTCCGAAGCCTGCGACAGGTCCGGGTTATGGCTCGGTTGCGGGTCGAGGACCAGGGTGTCCAAGTCCAGCCGCTGCGCCGAATGCTCAAAGCCCGTGTCGCTGCGGGTCAACAGCCAGGCCGCGCGACTGTCTTGCAGCATGAAACCCTGGCGCTCGGCCGGGGCGTTGATGTCCAGCGGCACATAGGCGGCTGCGCATTTGAGGATCGCCAGTTGGCTGACCAGCAGATCCATCGAACGCGGCAACAGGATCGCCACAGGGTCACCCGGTTGTACGCCCAGGCCTATCAGGTGATGGGCCAGGCGATTGGCGCGGGTGTTCAAGTCTGCGTAGCTCAGGCGTTGCTCGCCGTGCAGTACCGCCACCGCGTCAGGTCGCGCCTGGGCCTGGGCTTCGAACAGGCGCTGCACCGTGTGTTCACGGGGGAACGTGCGAGTGGTCGCATTGAAACCCAGCAATTGCTGATGCTCGAGCGCGGGCAGTATCGGCAGGCGCCCGATCGCGATATCGCTGCCCTGCTCCAACGCCTGCACCATGTGCTCAAGGGCCACGTTCAGGTAGTCACACAGGCGACGGGCGCCCTGCCCCATGGCCTTGAGGCTGAAACCGTCGCCCAGGTCATCCACGCTCAGCGACAGCCCGTAGTTGGTCTGCTCCTGCGCCTTGAGCAATTGAATACCTTGCCACGCCTCGGCGACGCCACCGGCTTGCGGCGCGCTGTGGCGGTAGTTGAACAGCACGCTGAACAACGGCGTACCCGCCGGCACACCGCTGCAACGTTGGGCCAAGGCCAGGGGTGCGTGTTCATGGCTGAGCAGTTGGGTCAGACGTGCGTGGGTGGCGCGCAGTGCATCACGCACCGAGTGTTCACCGAGGTCGACCCGCAGCGGCAAGGTATTGATAAACACCCCCATGGCCCGCTCGGCCCCTTCGCCACCTTGCAGACGGCCGAGCATTACCGTGCCGAACACCACGTGCTCACGGCCCGACACCTTGCCCAACACATGCGCCCAGGCCAGGTGCATCAGGCTGGCCGCGCTGACACCCGAAAGCCGTGCCTGGGTGCGCAGGCGCTGGCTCAATAGCGGCGCCAACGCCAGGTGCACCTGCTCATCGGCGCCCAGTGGCTCGACTTCAGTCGGCTCATCGATTTCACCGAGCATTTCGCGGAAAAACCCTTCGTGATCCTCCACGCCCAGTCGGGTCTGGGCCACGTAGTTGCGATACGGCACGGCCGCCCCCAGGGTGTCCTGAGTGCCCAGCAGAAATGCCTGCAGGTCGTGTTGCAGGATTTCCAGGGCGACGTGGTCCATCACCAAGTGGTGGAACAGCAGCGTGGCGACCACCCCTTGCGACGCCTCGCTGCAAACCAGGCGCATCAGCGGTGCCTGGCCCAGGTCGAGACGTTGCGGCAACGCTCCGGTTTCAACACTCAACGAGGCCGTGCGCCACACCACTTGCACCGGCTCGTCCAAGCCATCCCAGTGAAACGACGAGCGCAGCACGTCATGCCGCTGGATCACCGCCTGCAACGCGTTGACGAAGGCGTCCAGGCGCACTTGGCTGTCAAAGCCAAACTGCGCCTGCAACACATAGGCGTCAGCGCCTTGCGTTGCACGATGGTGATAGAGCATTCCGGCCTGCAACGGCGCCAGGGCGTAGATGTCCTGCACATTTGTCGCACCGCCCGGGATGCAGGCGACGATACGGTCGATAGCCGACTGATCGAGCTGGATCAACGGCAGCATGTCCGGTGTGATATGGCTGCACTGCGCGCCGATCCCATTGGGCGGCACCACCACCTCGCGCCCGCCGCCCAACGCCGCCGCCAGCCCCGACAGCGTCGGTTGGCCGAACAGCACTTTCACATCCGCCGACAACCCCAGGCGCCGCATGCGCCCCATCAGGCTGACCGCCAGCAACGAGTGCCCGCCCAGCTCGAAGAAGTTGTCGTGACGGCCTACGCGCTCCACGTTGAGCAGCTCGGCCCACAGGCTGGCCAGGCTGATTTCAGTGTCGCCCTGGGGCGCTTCGTATTCGCGCACCACCACCGAATCCAGGCCCGGTGCCGGCAGCGCCTTGCGGTCGAGCTTGCCGTTGGGGCTCAGGGGCAACGCCTCCAGATGCACGAAGATGGCCGGCACCATGAATTCCGGCAGGTGCTGCAGCAGATGGGCACGCAGCTGTTCGATATCGGCCTGCGCACCGGTGTAGTAAGCGATCAGCCGGTCTTCGCGGGCCACCACCGCCGCTTCGTTGACCTGTGCATGCTCCAGCAGCCGCGCCTGGATTTCCCCCAGTTCGATGCGCAGGCCACGGATCTTCACTTGGTCGTCATTGCGCCCCAGGTATTCGAGGGTGCCGTCGGGCAAGTAGCGGCCCACGTCCCCGGTGCGATACAGACGGCCGGGGGTAAACGGGTCGTCGAGGAAGCGCTCGGCAGTCAGCTCCGGGCGGTTCAGATACCCCCGTGCCACTTGCACGCCGCCGATAAACAGTTCGCCCACCACGCCCAGCGGCACCGGCTGCAATTGCTCATCCAGCACGTACATGCGGGTATTGGCAATCGGCTTGCCGATCGGCGTGTTGTCCGGCGTCACCGGCCCGGCGCAATTCCATGCCGTCACATCCACCGCCGCCTCAGTCGGACCATACAGGTTGTGCAACTGGCTGCCCGGCAGTTGCTGCTTGAAGCGTCGGACCAGGCTGCCGGGCAAGGCTTCGCCGCTGCACATCACGCGCACCAGCCCGCGGGCCTGGCTCACATCGCCGTGGGCGAGGAACACGTCGAGCATCGACGGTACAAAGTGCAAGGTGGTGATGCGCTCCGCTTCGATCACTTCACACAGGTAGGCCGGGTCTTTGTGCCCGCCCGGGCGCGCCATCACCAGGCGTGCACCGGTAAACAGCGGCCAGAAGAACTCCCACACCGACACGTCGAAACTGAACGGGGTTTTCTGCAGCACCGTGTCATCGGCGTTCAGGCCATATTCGTCCTGCATCCACAGCAGGCGGTTGACCACCGCCGGATGCTCGTTGATCACGCCCTTGGGCTGGCCGGTGGAACCGGAGGTGTAGATCACATACGCGGTCTGGCTTGCCACCTGCGGGTTTTCGGCAGGCAGGTGCTGCCAGGTCGGACGGTCCAGGTCGATCACCGGCACCCCGCCCAGCAACGTATGCGTCGTGCCCTGGGCCAGCACCACCAGCGGTGCGCTGTCCTTGAGCATGTAGGCGATGCGCTCCAGCGGGTACGCCGGGTCCAACGGCACATAACCGGCACCGGCCTTGAGGATCGCGTACAGGCCGATCACCATTTCCAGGCCGCGCTCCACACAGATCGCGACCCGCGAGCCCGGTTGTACCCCCAACGCCAGCAGGTGATGGGCCAACTGGTTGGCCTGGGCGTTGAGTTCGGCGTAGGTCAATTGCCGGTCACCGGCCTTGACCGCCACCGCGTGCGGTGAACGCTCGACCTGAGCCTCGAACATCCCATGCAGGGTCTGGTCGAGGTTGTAGTCGACCTGCGTCGCGTTGAAGTCGAACAGCAGGTGCTGGCGCTCGCGCTCATCCACCAGCGGTGCATGTTCCAGCACGGCCTGGTCGTTATCGACCATGGCCTGCAAGACTCGGGTGAAATAGCCGACATAGCGCTGAATCGTCGATTCATCGAACAACGCCACCGCGTATTCCAGCGATCCGATGAGAGTGCCCTGCACTTCTCCCAGGTCCAGGGACAGGTCGAACTTGGCAAAGTGGCTGTTCTCCACAATGCTCTCCAATGCCAGGTCGCCCAGCGCCAACGCCGGTGCGCTGCTGTCCTGCCAGGTCAGCAGGGTCTGGAACACCGGGCTATGGGCCAGGCTGCGTACCGGCCGGGTAATTTCCACCACCTGCTCGAACGGCAGGTCCTGATGGGCCTGGGCCGCCAGCGTCAGGCGCTTGACCCGCGCCAGCAATGCCTCGGTGCTCAACGCTCCCGAGGTATCGATGCGCACCGCCAGGGTGTTGACGAACAGCCCGATCAGCCCTTCCACCTCGCTGCGCGTGCGATTGGCCACCGGCGTACCGATCACCAGGTCCTGCTGCCCGGATAACCGTGACAACAACGACGCCCAGGCCGTCATCAAGGTCATGTACAGCGTGGTGCCATGCCGTTGGCTCAAGGCCTTGAGCCCGGCAGTAAGGCGTTCATCCAGGCGCACGGCAACGCTGCTGCCGGCGTAGTCCTGTTGCGCCGGGCGCGGGCGGTCCGTGGGCAGCGTGAGCAAGGCCGGTGCACCGTCCAGGGCCTGCTGCCAATAGGTGCTCTGGCGCTGCAGCACTTCGCCGCTCAACCACAAGCGCTGCCACACGGCAAAGTCGCCGTACTGAATTGGCAGCGGCGGCAACGGGTCGGGCTGGCCGTGACTGAACGCACGGTACAGCGTCATCAACTCGCGAGTGAGCACGCCCATGGACCAGCCATCGGAAACGATATGGTGCAGGGTCAGTAACAGCACATGGTGTTCGTCGGCCATTACCACCAGGCGCCCGCGCAGCAACGGACCGCGCTCCAGGTCGAACGGCGCCGAGGCTTCGCCATGGATCAAGGCGTCCAGTGCCTGTTGCGGTTGCGGGTGGCGGCGCAGGTCCTGCACTTGCAGGGGCAATACCTCTTCGGCCGGAACCACCAGCACCTGGGCTTCGTCACCGTGCTGGGCGAAACGGCTGCGCAGGGTTTCATGCCGCGCGACGATGCGGGCCAGCGCCCGTTGCAACGCCTCCACATGCAACTGCCCGCGCAGGCGCAGGCCAATGGGGATGTTGTAGGCGGTGTTGGCGCCTTCCATCAGCGCCAGGAACCACAGGCGCTGCTGGGCGAAAGACAGCGGAATGTCTTCATCGCGGTTGGCCGGGAGGATATCCGGCAAGGTGCTGCGCCCCGCCTGGGCCAGTACTTCGCCGACGGCGGCAAGCTCGGCGTTGGCAAACAAATCCCCCAGCAACAGCTCCACGCCCAGGCGCTGGCGTACTTGGGAGACCATGCGCATAGCCAACAACGAATGCCCGCCCAGTTCGAAGAAATGGTCACGCCGCCCGACGCGCTCAACCTGCAGCACCTCGGCCCAGATCTGCGCCAGTTGGGTTTCAATTTCGCCGTGGGGCGCCTCGTATTCGCGGGTAAATACCGCCGCCATGTCCGGTGCCGGCAGGGCCTTGCGGTCGAGCTTGCCGTTGGCGGTCAACGGCAGCGCGTCCAGTTTCACGAAGGCAACCGGCACCATGTAGTCCGGCAGGTGAGCCACCAGATGCGCTCGGATGACGCCCACCGTCAGCGGGTCCAACTGTGGACGCTCGGTGAAGTAGGCCACCAGGCGCTCGTCACGAACCAACACAACGGCCTCAAGAACGCCCGGCAGTTGGTTGAGCTGGGTTTCGATCTCGCCCAACTCGATGCGCATGCCGCGGATTTTCACCTGGTCGTCGTTACGCCCCAGGTACTCGAGATTGCCGTCCGGCAGCCAACGCACCAGGTCGCCGGTGCGGTACATGCGCCCACGGTTGAAGGGGTCTTGCAGGAAGCGTTCGGCGGTCAGTTCCGGGCGGTTGAGGTAACCGCGCGCCACGCCCTTGCCGCCCACATACAACTCGCCCGCCACACCCAGGGGCACCGGGCGTTGCTGCTCATCCAGCACGTACACCGTGGCGTTGGCGATGGGTTTGCCGATATGCAGCGGCTGCCCCGCCTCGACCTTGCCGGAGGTGGCAACCACCGTGGCTTCGGTAGGACCATAGTTGTTGATCAAGGCAAAGCGCTGGGCCCGCGCAAACTGGCGCAGGCGATCCCCTCCGATCAGCAAGGTGCGCAGCGTCGGGTGTTCGATCTGCTGGCTGAAGGCGTACTCGGCCACCGGTGTCGGCAGGAAGCACACGTCCAACGGTTGTGCGCACCACCACGCCAACAACGCGTCGATGTCTTCGCTGCCGTCATGGGCGGGCGCCAGGTGCAGGGTCGCGCCCACACACAGCGCCGGCCACACTTCCCAGGCCATCGCGTCAAAGCCGAACCCCGCCACGCTGGCCGTGTGGCGCCCGGCACACAGGTCGAAGGCGCGGCAATGCCAGTCCACCAGGTTGGTCACGGTGTGGTGTTCCACCATCACGCCCTTGGGCAGCCCGGTGGAACCGGAGGTGTAGATCACGTAGGCCAGGTTCGACGGGGTGACGGCGGTGTTGGGATTACTCGCCGAATGGTGCTGCCAGGTGTAGCGATCCAGGTTGATCACCGGTACGTCCAGCGTCGGCAGTCGGTCGAGCAAAGCGTGCTGGGTCAGTACCGCCACCGGCGCGCTGTCGCTCAGCAGGTAGTTCAAGCGCTCGGCCGGGTGGGAGGGGTCCACCGGCACATAGCAGGCACCCGCCTTGAGGATCGCCAGCAACCCGGCCAGGGTGTCCAGGCCACGGCGGGCGACGATGGCCACGCGGTCGTCAGGCTTTACGCCCAGGGCCAACAAGTGATGGGCGAGCAGGTTGGCTTGCTGATTCAGCTCGGCATAGGTGCGTTGCCGACCCTGGTGCACGGCTGCCACAGCGTCGGGCGTGAGCACGGCCTGGGCTTCGATACGAGCGTGCAGCGTGGTGCCTTGGGGGAAGTCGGCCTGGGTCGTGTTGAACTGTTCGAGCAGCAGCTGTCGTTCGGCTGCCGGCACTACCGTGATTTGATCGAGCGCAGTGTGTGGCGCTTGTTCCAGCGCCGTCACCAGGTTTTCCAGCGCGGTTTGCAGATAGGCGCAGACGCGATGCGGGTCCATCAGGTTGCTGGCCAGCAGGCTCAAGCCAAAACGGTCGCCGAGGTCATCCACGCTCAAGGTCAATGGGTAGTTGGTGCGCTCCTCGGCACTGAGCGCGGCGATGCCTGACCACGCCGATAGCGCCTGCGCACTCGCTGCCGGCGCACTGTGACGATAATTGAGCAAGGCACTGAACAATGGCGTCGGCGCCGCTACCCCACTGCAGCGCTGCGCCAGCGCGAGCGCCGCATGCTCATGACGCAGCAGCGTGGTCAACCGCGCATGGGTAGCCTTGACCCCTTCACGCACGTCCTGGCCGTTCAGGTCCACGCGAAACGGCAAGGTGTTGATGAAGATACCGAGCGCGCGATCGGTGTCATGGCTGCCTTGCATGCGGCCCATCAAGACCGTGCCGAACACCACCTGCCGCTTGCCGGCGAGCACGCCCAGCACCTGCGCCCAGCCCATATGAAACAGGCTGGCGGCACTTACCGCCAATTGCCGGGCCTGGGCACGCAAGCGCTGGCCCAGCTCCGGCGCCAGCGGCAGGCTGACTTCGGTAATTGCGCGGGCATCACCCTGCACATCCTGCAAGCCGAACGGCAAGGTCGGCTCGCTGATATCGCCGAGCATCTGGCGGAAGAAACTTTCGTGCTCCTGCTCGCTGATCCCCAGTCGCGCCTGGGCTACATAGTTGCGAAACGGCACCGCCTGGCCGAGCGCTCCGCCCTGCCCCAACAGGCATGCCTGCATTTCATGGCACACCACTTCGAGGGCGCTGTGGTCGAGGGCCATATGGTGGAACAGCAAGGTGGCGACAATGCGCGCGTTCACCGCGTCATGGGCACGCACCAGGCGCAGCAGCGGCGCCCGGGTTACGTCGAGGCGATAGTGGCGGGCGTCGAACAGGTCGTGCAGCTGCGCCGCGATGTCGCCGTCGGCAGGGTCCAGCTCAAGGGCCTGCACCGGCAGGCGCGCCTGGCGCCAGACGACTTGCGACGGTTCCCGCAACCCCTCCCAGACCACGCCGGTGCGCAGGATGTCGTGACGGTCCATGACCACCTGCAAAGCTTGGGCAAACGCGTCAAACCGTTCAAGGCTGTCGAAGGCGAACTGCGACTGCATCACGTAGGGGTCGCCCTGCTCGGCGCTGACGTGATGGAACAGAATGCCCTCCTGCAACGGCGCCAACGGGTAGATGTCCCGGATGTTCGCGACGCCGCCGTCGACTGTAGCGACGAGGCAGTCGATCTCCTCCTGGCTCAGGGTCGACAGGGTCAACATCGCCGGTGTGATGCACTCGGCGCCTAGCGGGATGCCATTGGCCGGTACCGAGCGTTCACCGGCCTTGGTCGCCGAGTATTCGCCGCTTTTGATCAACTCGATCAGCGCCGGTTTGTGTTCGCGCAGCGCGCCCAGAAGCGCCGGGTCTTCCAGGGCTTGTTTATTACCTTGTACCGACAACTGCTCACCCTTGAGCGCCAATTGGACACCCTTGGTTTGCAGCGTCGCCAGCAGTTCTAGAATGCTCACAGGACGATCTCCATTTGTTCGATTACAGCGGCGTAGCCGGCCAGGGTCGGCTGTTCGAACAGCGCCCGTACGTCGGCTTCCATGCCTTCCTGGCGCAAGCGCCCGATCAAGCTCACGGCCAGCAACGAATGCCCGCCCAGTTCAAAGAAATTGTCGTGACGCCCTACCCGTTCCACCCCCAGCAGTTCGACCCAGAGCCGAGCCAGCAGGGTTTCGGTGTCACCTGCAGGCGCCTCGTATTCGCGCACGCTCAACGCCTCCATGCCGGGCAGCGGCAGCGCCTTGCGGTCCAACTTGCCGTTGGGGCTCAGGGGCAGCGCGTCGAGGTGCACGAACAGGGCCGGGACCATAAAGTCCGGCAGGTGCTGCAACAGATGGGCGCGCAGCTGTTCGATGTCGGTCAGCACGCCGGTGTAATAGGCAACCAGCCGATCTTCGCGGGCCACCACCGCCGCTTCGTCGACGTGCGCATGCTCCAGCAGGCGCGCCTGGATTTCGCCCAGCTCGATGCGCAGGCCACGGATCTTCACCTGATCATCGTTACGCCCCAGGTACTCGATATTGCCGTCGGCCAGGTAGCGCCCGATGTCGCCCGTGCGATACAGGCGCCCGTCGGTGAACGGGTCTTTGAGAAAGCGCTCGGCGGACAGTTGCGGACGGTTCAGGTAACCCCGCGCCACTTGCACACCGCCGATGAACAACTCACCGACCACACCCAGGGGCACCGGCTGCAACTGCGCATCCAGTACATACATACGGGTGTTGGCGATGGGTTTGCCGATCGGCGTGTTGTCCGGCACCTCGGGGCGTGCGCAATTCCATGCGGTCACGTCCACCGCCGCTTCGGTCGGGCCATACAGGTTGTAGAGGCCGATCCCCGGCAACTGCTGCTTGAAACGCCGCACCAGGCTGCCCGGCAGGGCTTCGCCGCTGCACATCACACGCACCAGCCCGGCGGCTTGGCCAACATCGCCATGGGCCAGGAATACGTCCAGCATCGACGGTACAAAGTGCAACGTAGTGATGTGTTCCGCCTCGATCACTTCGCACAAGTACGCCGGGTCTTTGTGCCCGCCTGGGCGCGCCATCACCAGACGTGCGCCGGTAAACAGCGGCCAGAAGAATTCCCACACCGACACGTCGAAGCTGAACGGGGTTTTCTGCAGGACCGCGTCATGGGCCTTGAGGCCGTAGGCGTCCTGCATCCACAGCAAGCGGTTGACCACGCCGATGTGTTCGTTGATCACGCCCTTTGGCTGACCGGTAGAGCCCGAGGTATAGATCACATAAGCCTGGTGCCGGGCGGTCAGGCCCGGCACGTGGGGGTTGGTGACAGGCTGGTGCTGCCAGGTGTCCTGGTCCAGATCCAGCAGCGGCACGTCACCCAGCAACGCGCGGGTGGCAGCCTGCGCCAGCACCACCACCGGCGCGCTGTCCTGCAGCATGTAGGCGATACGCTCCAACGGGTACGCCGGGTCCAGCGGCACGTAACCGCCACCGGCCTTGAGGATGGCAAACAGGCCGACCACCATGTCCAGGCCGCGCTCGAGGCAGATACCGACGCGCGAATCCGGCTGTACCCCCAGCGCCCGCAGGTGATGGGCCAGGCGATTGGCGCGTTGATTGAGTTCGTTGTAGGTCAGCTGTTGCTCACCGGCCTTGACCGCCGGCGCATTCGGCGTCTTCGCAACCTGTGCCTCGAACAGCCCGTGCAGGGTCTGGTCGAGGTTGTAGTCGACGTCGGTCGAGTTGAACGTCACCAGCAGCTTGTGCCGCTCTTCGCCGCTCAAAATCGGTAAACGGTTGAGCGGCTGGTGCGGCGCCTGCTCCAAGGCGTCGACCAAGCCCGCCAAGGCAGTCTGCATATAGCCGCACACGCGCTGCGCGTCGAACTGCGCCAGGGCGGTGACCTCGTAGCCATCGCCGAGGTCATCCACGTTCAGCGTCAGCGGGTAATTGGTGCGCCCGTCGTTGACCAGTGTTTGCATGCCTTCCCACGCCTGCTGCGCCTCGGCGGAACGGGTGGCGGCACCGCGATGACGATAGTTGAGCATCGAGCTGAACAACGGTGCCGGTGCCGCCACCCCGCTGCAACGCTGGGCCAGGGCCAGGGACGCGTGCTCATGCCCGAGCAACGCGGTCAGCCGCGCATGGGTCGCACGCACCGCGGCGCGTGCGCCTTGCGCATCGATATCCAGACGTAGCGGCAAGGTATTGATAAACACCCCGAGTGCCCGGTCGGCGCCCTCGCCGCCTTGCATCCGACCGACCAGCACGGTGCCGAACACCACGCTGTGACGGCCCGACGTGGCGGCCAGCACTTGGCCCCAGGCCAGGTGAAACAGGCTCGCGCCGCTCACGCCAAGCAACCGGGCCTGGGCCCGCAGGCGGCGATTGAGATCGCTGTCCAGGCGCAGGTTGTGTTCCTGGATCTCACTGCCGTCGCCGCGCACATCCTGCAAGCCGAACGGCAAGGTCGGCTCATCGACGTCGCCGAGCATCTCGCGGAAGAAGGCTTCGTGCTCCTGCTCACTGACGCCCAGGCGCGCCTGGGCCACGTAATTGCGGTACGGCATGGGCGCGGCGGTCGGGGCGGCGTGGCCCAGCAAATGACCCTGCATTTCCCGCAGCACCACGTCGAAGGCGGTGTGGTCCAGCGCAATGTGGTGATAAAGCAACGCCACCACCACGCGCTGGTTGGCGGGGTCGTTGGCGAACATCAGACGAATCAGCGGCGCCTGGCGGATATCCAGGCGATAGCGGCGGGCATCGGAGTGTTCGTACAGCCCCGCCAGTACATCGCCGTCCAGCTGCACCTCTTCCAGCGGCAACTCGGCCTGGCGCCACACCACTTGCAGCGGCTGCACCAGTCCCTCCCAGACCACGCCGGTGCGCAGGATATCGTGACGGTCGATCACCCGTTGCAACGCCCGGGCAAAGGCATGCACGCGCTCAATGCGGTCAAAGGCCAGGTGCGATTGCAGCAGGTAGGGGTCGCCTTGTTCGGCGCTGAGGTAGTGATAAAGCATGCCTTCCTGCAACGGCGCCAACGGGTAGATATCCTGCACATTGGCGGCGCCGCCGGGCACCTGGCTGACGACCCGGTCAAGGGTCGCTTGATCGAGGTCGACCAGCGTCAACATGTCCGGGGTGATGTGCATGCAGTCGACGGCAATACGGTTGGGCGGCACCTGCACTTCGCGGCCACTGCCCACGGCGCCGGCCAGTGCGGCCAACGTCGGCTGGCTGAACAACACGCGCACATCGGCGCTCAGGCCGACCTGGCGCATGCGTTCGATCAGGCTGACGGCCAGCAACGAATGCCCGCCCAGTTCAAAGAAGTGGTCATGACGACCGACTCGCTCCACCTGCAACACCTCGGCCCAGATCCGCGCCAGGCTGGTTTCGACATCGCCCTGGGGCGCTTCATAGTCGCGGCTGAGCAAGGCGGCTTGATCGGGCTCAGGCAGGGCCTTGCGGTCCAGCTTGCCGTTGGCGGTCAGCGGCCACGCATCGAGTTTGACGTAGGCGACCGGCACCAGTGCATCGGGTAATTGCGCTTGCAGTTGCTCGCGCAGCGTCTCGATGGCCGGCGGTTGCTGCGCGGTGAACCAAGCCACCAGGCGACCGTCACGGACCAGCACCACCGCTTCGGTAATGCCCTCCAGGGCGGCCAGGCGGCTTTCGATTTCGCCCAGCTCGACGCGTACGCCGCGCACTTTCACCTGGTCATCGTTACGGCCCAGGTATTCGATATTGCCGTCGGGCAACCAGCGCGCAAGGTCGCCGGTGCGGTACATGCGCCCCGGGTTGAACGGGTCTTGCAGGAAGCGCTCGGCGGTCAGGTCCGCACGGTTCAGATAGCCCCGCGCCACACCGCTGCCGCCCACGTACAACTCGCCGGCCACACCGACCGGCACCGGGCGCAGTTGCCCGTCGAGCAGGTAGGCGTGGGCATTGGCGATCGGCCTGCCGATGTGCAGCACCTGCCCGGCGCGCACGCGACCGGAGGTGGCAACCACCGTGGCTTCGGTAGGGCCGTAGTTGTTGATCACCGCAAAGCGCCGCTCCTGAGTGAACTGGCGCAGGCGGTCGCCACCGATCAGCAGGATGCGCAAGGTCGGGTGCTGCAGGTTCTGGCTGAAGGCGTATTCGGCCACGGGGGTGGGCAGGAAGCTCACGTCCAGCGGCAGTGCCAGCCACCAGTCGAGCAGCTCGTCAATGTTTTCATTGCCCACCTGGGCGGGCGGCAGGTGCAGGGTCGCGCCGGCGCACAGGGCCGGCCAGACCTCCCAGGCCATCGCGTCAAAACCGAAACCAGCGACACTGCTGGTGTGGCTGCGCGCATCCAGGCCGAAGGCTTCGCAATGCCAGTGCACCAGGTTTTCCACGGTACGGTGTTCCACCATGACGCCCTTGGGCTGGCCGGTGGAGCCGGAGGTGTAGATCACGTAAGCCAGGTGCGCGGGTGTCAGGGCCGTCAGTTGCGGGTTGCTGACGGCGTGGTGCCGCCAGCTGTCGCAGTGAAGATCCACCGTGGGCAGCGCGCCCAGCAGATCGCGCGTACTGGCCTCGGCCAACACCGCCACCGGGGCGCTGTCCTGCAGCAGGTAGGCGATACGCTCTGCGGGGTATACCGGGTCGATGGGCACATACCCGGCACCGGCCTTGAGAATGCCGAGTAATCCGACCAGCATCTGTGGGCCGCGACGGCAACAGATCGCCACGCGGTCATCCGGTTGCACACCCTGTTGCAGCAAGTGATGAGCCAACTGGTTGGCGCGTTGGTTGAGCTGCTGGTAGGTCAGGGATTCGCCTTCCTGCTGCACGGCAATCGCGTTGGGCTGACGCTCGACCTGGGCTTCAAAGGCGCCATGCACGGTATGCCCGGTGGGGAAATCCGCCGCGGTGATGTTGAACTCGCGCAGCAGGCTTTCGCACTCCGCTGCCGGCAGGATGGGCAGTTGATTGAGCGCGGTGGTGGCGCCACTTTCCAGGGTCGCGACCAGTTGCTCCACGGCGCTGTGCATGTAGCCGCACAAGCGCTGAGCGCCGATCTGCGGCAGCGCCAGTACGCTCAGGCTGAAGCCTGCGCCCAGATCGTCGACGCTCAAGGTCAGCGGGTAGTTGCTGCGCTCTTCACCGCCCAGCAGTTGCACACCTTCCCAGATGCCATGGCCATCGCGGGGCATTTCGTCGGGGGTGCTATGGCGGTAGTTGAGCAGCGCGCTGAACAGCGGCAGGGACGTCGCCACGCCACTGCAACGCTGGGCCAGGGCCAACGAAGCGTGTTCGTGGCCGAGCAACGCACTCAAGCGCGCATGGGTGGCCTTGACCGCAACGGCGGCGCCGGTGGCCACATCGACCCGCAGCGGCAAGGTGTTGATGAACATCCCCAGCGCACGGTCGGCGCCGTCGCCAGCCTGCATGCGGCCCATCAATACGGTGCCGAATACCACGTCGTCGCGCCCGGATACCAGCCCGAGTACCTGCGCCCAGGCCAGGTGCATCAGGCTCGCCGCGCTGACACCCAGCAGGCGCGCCTGTTCACGCACCCGCAACGCCAGTGCGGCGTCCAGAGGTTGCTCGGCCTCCTCGATGTCGCGCCCATCGCCCTGCACGTCCTGCACACCAAAGGGCAAGGTCGGTTCATCGACGTCGGCGAGCATGTCCCGGAAGAACTGTTCATGCTCCGCCACGCTCACGCCCAGGCGTGCCTGGGCCACGTAGTTGCGAAACGGCATGGCTGCGGGCAAGTCATCGGCCTGGTTGAGCAGGCATGCACGCATTTCCTGGCCGACCACTTCCATGGCGGTATGGTCCAGCGCCAAGTGGTGGAACAACAGGATTGCCGCGACTCGGTTGTGAGCCGGGTCCTGGGCGTAGACCATGCGCAGCAACGGTGCCTGGGTGATGTCCAGGCGGTAGTGCCGGGCGTCGAAACGCCCGTGCAGTTGTTCGATGACGCTGCCGTCCGCCGGGTCCAGGGCAACCTCCTGCACCCGCAACTGCGCGTCGCGCCACACCACTTGCACCGGGCTATCCAATCCTTCCCAGACCACCCCCGTGCGCAAGATATCGTGGCGCGCGACCACCTGTTGCAGCGCGCTCATGAAACCCTGCAACCGCTCCACGCTGTCGAACGCCATGCGCGATTGCAACAGATACGGGTCGCCCTGCTCGGCGCTGATGTGGTGATAGAGGATGCCTTCCTGCAGCGGCGCCAGCGGGTAAATGTCCTGCACATTTGCGGCGCCCCCAGGCACGCTGGCGACGATCCGGTCGATAGCGGCCTGGTCGAGTTGCACCAGGCTCAGCATCGACGGCTCGATGCAGGTGCAACGCGGTGGGATGCCATTGGCCGGCACCACCACCTCACGGCCACTGCCGACCGCCGCGGCCAACGCCGCCAGGCTCGGCTGGCTGAACAGCACGCGCACATCGGCGCTCAGGCCGACCTGGCGCATGCGTTCTATCAGGCTGACGGCCAGCAACGAGTGCCCGCCCAGCTCAAAGAAATGGTCATGCCGCCCCACGCGCTCGAGCTTGAGCACGTCCTGCCAGATCTGCGCCAGCAGGGTTTCCACTTCGCCTTCCGGCGCCTCGTAGCCACGGCTGAGCAACGCGCTCTGGTCCGGTACCGGCAGGCCCTTGCGGTCCAGTTTGCCGTTGGCGGTCAGGGGCAACAGTTCCAGCCAGACATAGGCCGAGGGCACCATGTAATCCGGCAACCGGGCTTGCAGGTGCGTGCGCAACGCTTCGATCGGCAACGCGACGTCGGCGGTGTAGTACGCCACCAGGCGTTTGTCGCCAGGCTGGTCCTCGCGGGCCATTACCACGACGTCCTTCACCCCGGCGTACGTGGCCAGGCAGGTCTCGATTTCACCCGGTTCGATACGGAAGCCGCGAATCTTCAGTTGCAGGTCATTACGCCCCTGGTACAGCAACGTACCGTCGGCCCGCCAGCTGGCCAGGTCACCGGTGCGGTACAACAGGCCGTCACCGAAGGGGTTCGGAATGAATTTTTCGGCGGTCAGTTGGGGCTGGTTCAAGTAACCCTTGGCTACACCGGCGCCGCCGATATACAGCTCACCGACCACGCCCAGCGGCAGCGGTTGTTGGCGGGCGTCGAGCACATAGGCCTGAGCATTGGCAATCGGACGGCCGATGGGGATACCGCCCTCGCCCACGCGGGTGATCTCGTGGGTCGTGGAGAACGTGGTGGCCTCGGTCGGCCCGTAGCCGTTGAGCAGGTGCTGAGGCTTGCCATGCTCGAGCACGCGGCCGATCACCAGCGGATCCAGGACATCGCCGCCGACGATCAGGTAACGCAGCTGGCGCAACACCGGCATCAACGCATCGGCGTACTGATGGAACAGCCCGGCGGTCATCCACAACACGCTGACCCGTTGCTCCTGCAACAACGTCGCGAACGCCGCCTGGGACAGCAGCACCGCCTGCTCGACCACCACCACGCAACCACCATTGAGCAGCGGCGCCCATACGTCGAGGGTGCTGGCGTCGAAGGCCGGGTTGGAGGCGAACGCCACGCGGTCGCGCTCGTTGAAATCGGCATAACCGTTATTGAGCACCAGGCGCGAGATGGCGCGGTGCGGCACTTGCACGCCCTTCGGTGCACCGGTGGAGCCGGAGGTGTACATGATGTACGCCACGCTTTCCGAGGTTTGCGCCACCTCTGGATTGCGCGGTGATTGCGCATCCAGGTTCAGGTCGGCCAGGGTATTGAGCACCCGGTGCGCGCCGCTGTCCTGCACCATGAACGCCTGGCGTTCCACCGGGGCATTGATGTCCAGCGGCACATACACCGCCGCACACTTGAGGACCGCCAACTGACACACCACCAGATCGAGGCAGCGCGGCAGGGCAATCGCCACGCTTTCACCCGGCTGCACACCTTGCTGGATCAAGTGATGGGCCAGGCGGTTGGCACGGCGGTTAAGGTCACGGTAGCTCAGCGACAACGGGCCGTGCACGGCCGCCACGGCTTCAGGCCGGGCCAGCACCTGCGCTTCGAACAGTTGGTGCACGGTCAGGTGCGACGGGTATTCGCGGCGGGTCGCGTTGAACGTCTCCAGCAGTTGGTGACGCTCGGCGGGCGGCAGGATCGACACCGCCTGCAACGGCGTGGTCGGCGCTTGCTGCAAGGCGCCGACCAGTTGGCGCAATGCGGTGAGCATGTATTCGCCTACGCGTTGCACATCCAGACTGGCCACGCCTTGCACGGTGAGCGCGAAGCCTGTGCCCACGTCATCGACGTTGAGCACCAGCGGGTAGTTGCTGCGCTCTTCGGAACTGAGGATTTCAATGCCCGAAGCGGCGAACGGGCTGTCCCCCGGCGCTTCACCCGGCGCGCTGTGGCGGTAGTTGAGCAGCGTGCTGAACAAGGGTAATGAGCCCGGCACACCGCTGCAGCGCTGGGCCAGGGACAACGAGGCGTGTTCATGCCCGAGCAATTGCGCGAGCCGCGCATGGGTGGCGCGTACCGCGGCCTGCACCCCGACGGCGCCGAGGCTGACCCGCAGCGGCAAGGTGTTGATGAACATCCCCAGCGCACGGTCGGCGCCCTCGCCGCCCTGCATGCGGCCCAGCAATACGGTACCGAACACCACATCCTGCTGGCCGGAAACCTGGCCCAGTACGTGCGCCCAGGCCAGGTGCACCAGGCTGGCCGTGCTCACGCCCAGTTGCCGCGCCTGTTCGCGCAGGCCCTGGCTGAGCGCCGGTTCCAGGGGCAAATGGGCTTCGATGATACCGCTGCCATCGCCATTCACGTCCTGCAAGCCGAACGCCAGGGTGGGTTCATCGAGGTCGCCGAGCATGTCGCTGAAGAACGCTTCGTGCTGCGCCTGGGTGACGCCAAGGCGCGCCTGGGCCACGTAATTGCGGTATTGCACGGGCTCAGGCAGGTGCGCGTCACTGCCGGACAGGCTGGCACTCATCTCCTGCACCAGCACTTGCAGGGCGGTGTGGTCGAGCAGGATATGGTGCAGCAACAGGATGCCGGCAAACCCGCCGTCCGCCTGGGTGTAGGCAAAGTGCATCAGTGAGGCGCGCGACAAGTCGAGGCGATAGTGGCGCGGGTCGAAGCGCTGCTGCAGATGGGCCAGGGCATCCAGGCCGTTGGATTCAAGGCGCTCGACGGCCAGCGATGCCTGGCGCAGCACCACTTGCACCGGTTCATCCAGCCCTTCCCAGAGAATGCCGGTGCGCAGGATGTCGTTGCGTTCGATCACGCTGTGCAGCGCCTGGATGAACGCGTCCACCGCCGTTTGATCGGTGAAGCGCAACTGCACCTGCAACACGTAGGGGTCGCCCTCGGTGGTTGCCAGGTGGTGGTAGAGGATGCCGGCTTGCAACGGGGCCAGGCCATAGATGTCCTGCACGTTGTGAAGGCCGCCGGGCACGCTGGCGATGATGTGGTCGATTGCCGCCTGGTCCAGGTCCACCAGCGGCAGCATCTGCGGCGTGATGTGGGTGCTGGCGGCCGTGATGAGGTTGGCCGGGACCTGGACCTCGCGTTGCCCGCCCACCGCCGCCGCCAACGCGGCCAAGGTGGGTTGGCCGAACAGCACGCGCACATCGGCACTGAGATCGACCTGGCGCATGCGTTCGATCAACTTGACCGCCAGCAGCGAGTGGCCGCCCAGTTCGAAGAAGTTATCGTCACGGCCCACGCGGTCGAGCTTGAGCAAGTCTTGCCAGAGGCCGGCGATAGTGGTTTCCACCGTACCTTGCGGGGCTTCGTAGCCTCGGCGCACCAGGGCATCGGTATCCGGCGCGGGTAACGCCTTGCGGTCGAGCTTGCCGTTGGTGGTGAGCGGAAATTTATCCAGCCATACGAAGGCGCTGGGCACCATGTAGTCAGCCAGGCTCAGCAGCAAATGGTCGCGCAAGGCGGCGGTGCTGAGTTCGCCTTCGGCAATCACGTAGGCCACGAGACGCTTGTCGCCCGGCTCATCCTCACGGGCAATCACCACCGCGTCACGCACGCCGTCGGCGGTGGCCAGGCGGGCCTGGATTTCGCCCAGTTCGATGCGGAAACCACGGATCTTCACCTGGTCGTCGTTACGCCCCAGGTATTCAACGCTGCCGTCGGCCAGCAGGCGGCCAAGGTCACCGGTCTTGTACATGCGCAGGCCGGTGAACGGGTCGGCAAGGAAGCGTTCGGCGTTCAGCGCCTCCCGGTTCAAGTAGCCGCGCGCAACACCGGCACCGCCCACATACAACTCGCCCACCACGCCAAACGGCAAGGGCTCGCGATACGCATCGAGGACGTACAACTGCAAGTCGGGAATACGCACGCCAATCGGGCTGACGCCCACCAGTTGGGCATCCGCCGCTTGCAGGGCGCGATAGGTCACGTGCACGGTGGTCTCGGTGATGCCGTACATGTTCACCAGTTGCGTACCGGCGTTGATAGCCCGGGCATACCAAGGCTTGAGCATGCCCGGTTCCAGGGCTTCACCGCCAAAAATCACCTGGCGCAGGGAATGCACGGCGGGGCTGCGAGCCTGGGCGGCGATCAACTGCCGGAACGCGCTGGGCGTCTGGTTGAGGATGCTCACGCCTGCCTCGCAGAGCAGCGTGTAGCATTCGTCCGGCGAGCGGCTGACCAACTGAGGCACGATCAGCAACTGCCCGCCGTGCATCAGCGCACCCCAGATTTCCCACACCGAGAAATCGAAGGCGAAGGAATGGAACAGTGCCCACACATCGCTGGCGTTGAAGCCGAACCAGTGTTCGGTGGCCGTAAACAGCCGCGCCACCTGGCGGTGTTCGATCATGACGCCCTTGGGCAGGCCGGTGGAGCCGGAGGTGTAGATGACATAGGCCAGGTTGGCCGGGCTGAGGTGCAGCCGCGGATTGACGATAGATTCCTGGCGCAGGTGGTTGAGGTCGATCTGCGTCAGTTCGCCGACCAGGTGACGGGTGTTGGCCTGCACCAATACGGCCAGGGGCTCGCTGTCCTGCAAGGTGTAGGCGATACGTTCCAGCGGGTAGGCCGGGTCGATCGGCACATAACCGGCGCCGGCCTTGAGGATGCCCAGCAGGCCGATGATCATTTCCAGGCCACGCTCGACGCAGATCGCCACGCGGTCGTCGGGGCGCACGCCTTGGGCCAGCAGGCGGTGGGCAACCTGGTTGGCGCGTTCGTTGAGTTGGCGGTACGTGAGATGCCGGTTGTCGAAATGTAGCGCGACCGCCTCGGGGTGGGCGGCGGCATGGGCTTCGACTTGCTGGTGGATCAGGGCGCTATCGGCGTAGTGCGAGGGGCTTTGGTTGAGGTCGTGCAGCAGGGTCTGGCGTTCGGTGTCGGGCAGGATGTTCAGGCCGCTGAGCGGCATATCCGGTCGCTGCTCCAGGGCGTCGGCCAGGCTTTCCAGGGCCGTATGCAGGTAGCCGGCCACCCGCCGTGCGCCGATGGAGGCCGCTACCATCACGGTCAGTGCAAAGTCTTCGCCCAAGTCATCGACGTTGACCGTCAGCGGGTAGTTGGTGCGTTCCTCGGCACCCAACACCTGGATGCCTTGTGCGACTTCAATCACCGCGGCCATATCAGTGGCGGCACTGTGACGGTAGTTGAGCATCGCACTGAACAACGGCGTCGGTGCGGCTACGCCGCTGCAACGCTGGGCCAGCGCCAGGGAAGCATGTTCATGGTCGAGCAAGCCGGTGAGGCGCTCATGGGTCGCCTTGACCCCGGCGCGTACGCCCTGCTCGCCCACATCCACGCGCAGCGGCAAGGTATTGATGAACATGCCCAAGGCCCGTTCCCCACCTTCGCCCGCGTCCATGCGGCCGAGCATCACCGTGCCGAACACCACCGCGTCGCGGCCGGAGACCACGCCCAGCACACGGGCCAAGGCCAGGTGCAGCATGCTCGCCACACTCACCCCGAGCGGGCGGGCCAAGGCGCGCAGGCGGCGGCTCAGGGCGCTGTCGACGGGTATACGCGCTTCCTCGACGCCCCGGCCATCACCGTGCACATCCTGCAAGCCGAACGGCAACGTCGGCTCATCGATATCCGCCAGCATCTCGCGAAAGAACGCTTCGTGGGCCTGCTCACTGACGCCGTGATGCACCTGGGCGATATAGCTGCGAAACGGCACGGGCTCACCGGCCTGGGCTTGCTCGCCGGCCAGGTACAGCTGGATTTCATGGCGCACCACATCGAGGGCGGTATGGTCGAGGATGGTGTGATGGAACAGCAACATCGCCACCACCCACTGGTTGGCCGGGTCGTCTGTGAACACCAGGCGCAACAGCGGCGCCTGGCCCAGGTCCATGCGGTAAGTGCGCGCGTCGTAACGCGCCTGCAGTTGAGCCAGCGCATCGTCGCCGCTGCAGCGGACTTCTTCGCACACCAGCGGCGCTTTGCGCCACACCACTTGCAGCGGTTCGTCGAGGCGCTCCCAGACCATGGACGTGCGCAGGATGTCGTGGCGCTCGATCACCCATTGCAAGGCTTCGGCGAAGGCGTCCAGGCGTGCGCGGCTGTCGAACACAAACTGCGCGTGCAGCACGTAGGGGTCACCGTGCTCGGCCGAAAGGTGGTGATAGAGCATGCCTTCCTGGAGCGGGGCCAGGGGGTAGATATCCTGCACGTTCGCCGCGCCGCCAGGGATCGCGGCGACGATACGATCGATGGCCTCCTGGTCGAGATTGACCAGCGGCAACATTGACGGCGTGATGCGGTAGGCCGGGCTCAGCCAGTCACCACCGTGCTCGGCCACCAGCGCCAGCAGCCGGGGTTTATGGGCGATCAGTTGATCCCACAGTGCGTCGCTCAGGGCTTCGTCGTCGCCCAGGATAATCAGGTCGCCTTCTTCAGTCTGCAGACGGATCGCATGGGTGGAAATCGCTGCCAATAATTCGCTGAACTGCATGGGGTAACCTGCCTGATAAGTCACGGTTAAGGAGAAAGTCCGTTTTCAGCTGCCGCTTGAATCGGGGATGCTGGGCGCCCTGAAAAAATAGCGGGCGCAGCCGGAGGGCCTGGAGAGGCTTCCGGCAGGTCTGGGAACTTAAGGGGTTTGGCAGGCAGGGCGTGACATGGGAAGCAGGGACAAGGGTGGCCTTGCGCCGCTCCGGTCGTGGCTTAGCGGGGCATGGGGATCGACATGAGCAAAGGGCTCTTGCCCCACCACTCGGCACCTCGTTGTGCCCGTAATCCGACATTGATTTGGGGGGCCGCCTGAGATCAGGATCAAAAGCGGTTCGCTTCGCATCGTGATGTGTGTAGACAACCATGCTGCGCTGCAGCTTTTGCTTTTCTGTGGGAGCTGGGCTTGCCCGCACTACACAGAGTATTTACACAACCTTGGTGTGGCCATGAACCTGTGGCGAGGGAGCTTGCTCCCGTGGCGGCTCGGAAGCCGCCGACTATCCAACTGGCCCTCCGCCAGAGAGTTCGCCCCGATTGTTGGAATGGAATGAGTACATATCCATTGCTGCGGTAACGGCGGCTTAGGGTTCCGCCCTTACGGCGGGTCACTTTTGGAAAAGAGCCCCAAAAGTAACCAAAAAGGCTCTTGCCCCACCACTCGGCACCTCGCTCAGGCTCGGTGTGCCCGTAATCCGACATTGATTTGGGGGGCCGCCGCCACGCGCCATCCATGGCGCGGGGCGGCTAAACCGGCATCCCTGCCGGTTTACCCCCCAAATCAATATCGAATTCCGGCCAGCGTGGTTTAACGGGGCGCCTGAGATCAAGATCAAAAGCGGCTCGCTTCGCATCGTGATGTGTGTAGACAACCATGCCGCGCTGCAGCTGTTGCTTTCCTATGGGAGTCGACTTGCCTGCGCTACACAACTTTGATGTGGCCATGACCCTGTGGCGAGGGAGCTTGCTCCCGTGGCGGCTCGGAAACCGCCGACTATCCAACTGGCCCTCCGCGAGGGGGCTCGCCTCCGTTGGGCCCTCCCTGGCCCAGGACGGCTAACCCGGCGTCCTGCCGGGTTACCACGGTTTCAAGCCTGCGTTCGGCCAGCGTGGTTTACGGGGCGCCTAGGATCAAGATCAAGATCTAAAGCAGATCAAGAACACGGCAGGCGGCGCATTCCCATGGATGGAATGATCGGTCGACTCAACTGGGCGTTACGCCCTGCCCGAAGCGTCGGATTGCCAGGCAGTACCCGATCAGCGCCACGGTCGCCAGCAGCCCGCCCGCCGCGCCGATCCAGGCGAAACCGAAGTGGCTGCCGACCCAACTGCCCATCAGGGCGCCGCCGCCGATGCCGATGTTGTAGATGCCCGAGAACATGGCCATGGCCACGTCGGTGGCGTCCGGTGCAAGCACCAGTACCTTGGACTGCATGGCCAGGCCGAAGCCCATGATTGCGATGCCCCAGAACACGCTCAGGCCGACGAGATAAGACTCTGCGCCACTCAACGGCAGCAGCAAGGCCAGGCATGCCGCCAGCAGGAATACCGCACCGACCACGAACAGATGGGGGTTGAAACGGTGCACCAGGCTGAACAGCAGTGAGCCAATGATGCCGGCGCCGCCGAACACCAGCAGGATCAAGGTGACAGCGTTACCGCTCATGCCCGCCACGCCTTCGACGAAGGGTTCAATGTAGCTGTAGGCGGTGAACTGCGCCGTCACCGTCATGGCGGTGAGCACGTAGAGCGCCACCAGCGCCGGGCGCTTGAACAGCAGCGGCAGGCTACGCAACGAGCCGGAGTTCTGGCTCGGCAACAACGGCAAGGTGCGCGCCAGCCAGAACACCAGGGCGGCCGCGAAAGCGCCGATGACCAGGAACGTGGTGCGCCAGCCCATGGCTTCACCGAGCAGGCGGCCCAGGGGAATGCCCAACACCATCGCCAGGGAAGTGCCGGTAGCGAGCAGGCCAAGGGCCTGCACCTGTTTGCCGGCCGGCGCCAGGCGTACCGCGAGGGACGCGGTGATCGACCAGAACAGTGCGTGGGACAAGGCGATGCCGACACGGCTGAGCATCAGGATGCCGAAGCTGGTGGCAACACTGGAGAGGATATGGCTGGCGATAAACAGGCCGAACAGCACGATAAGCAATTTGCGCCGTTCGACGTTGCGGGTCAGCAGCATCACCGGCAATGACGTCAATGACACGATCCAGGCATAGATGGTGAGCATCAGCCCCACGCTGGCGATGGGCATGTCGAAGCTGCTGCCGATGGCGCTGAGCAGCCCGACGGGGACGAATTCGGTGGTGTTGAATACAAAGGCGGCCAGCGCGAGGGCGATGACCGGTTGCCAGTTGGCTTGGGGGGTTGTGGCTGAAAGGCTCATGGAATGGCGCGGTACTCTGACGGTGATCAAGCGGTCACCCAGGACAAGCGCCGCCGCCGAGTATTCTATAGGTTTCTCGGCGGCCTGTTGACGTTGTTCCTGATCAAACAACCATCAGTTTCATCACGGCGCGGTCAGGGTGACGATGTAGGCCCCCGACTCAATTGGCTTTCCAAGGGCATCCACCAGCTGGTACCGCTGGTCGTAATAGCGCCCACTGCCGCTGTCGGCCACCAATTTGACATTGGCCACCGCATTGCCCAGTGCCTGTACGGTGCGCACGGGCTGCACATCGAACCGGCTCCCGCGCATGGCCTGTGGGCACCCATTGAGTGCCACTGTCGAGCCGCCCTGCGCAGTCGCTTTGCAACCGGGCTCGACGATACTGCCGTGAAATTGAATGACGCCTGAAGAGGCGGCCATACAAGCCCCCGCCCATACCGCAAGGAAGCCTGTAACCACTGACAAACGTATAACGTTCATGACGACGCCCCTTCTTGGTTGTTAAGAAGGTCATCGTCCGTTCGGACGCAGACTTGAGAAATTTCGTCGCTTTAAGAAATGCCTGATAGCCAGGCGGCATCACCTCAAGGGTCCACTTGCCCCATCAACTCCGGGATGCTTTCCGGCCGTCGGGCATAACGCTGTGCCAACGCCGCGCAGACCATCAACTGAATCTGGTGGAACAGCATCAACGGCAGGATCAGCACGCCCATGGTCGCCCCGGCGAACAACACCTGGGCCATCGGCACGCCCGTCGCCAAGCTCTTCTTCGAGCCGCAGAATAGGATGGTGATACGGTCTTCCTGGTTAAAGCCGAACGCCTTGCCCAGCAACGTAGACGCCACCAGCACCAAGCTCAGCAACACGCAGCACGCAACCACCAGGCCGCCCAGTTCCCACAGCGGGATCTGGTGCCAGATACCTTCATTGACCGCTTCGCTGAACGCGCCGTACACCACCAGCAGGATCGAACCCTGATCGACGAATTTGAGCCAGGATTTGTTGCGCCCTACCCACTCTCCGATCCAGCGGCGGGCAATCTGCCCGGCGATGAAGGGCAGCAGCAGTTGCACGCTGATTTTCAGGATGGCGTCGACGGTAGAGCCGCCCTCGCCGTGTACGTTGAGCAACAGCGTCACCAGCAACGGCGTGAGGAAGATACCGAACAGGCTCGACGCCGCTGCGCTGCAAATCGCCGCCGGAATATTGCCGCGCGCCAGCGAAGTAAAGGCAATCGCCGATTGCACCGTGGCCGGTAATGCGCAGAGGTACAGCATGCCCATGTACAGGTCTTTGCCGATCAGCGGCGACAGCAACGGTTTGAGCGCCAGGCCGAGCAACGGGAACAGCACGAAGGTCAGACTGAACACCAACAAGTGCAGGCGCCAATGGCCGGCGCCGGCGACGATGGCCTGGCGTGACAGTTTGGCGCCATGCAGGAAAAACAGCAGGGCGATGGCCAGGTTGGTCACCCAGCCGAACGCTACGGCAGTTTGCCCGGTGGCGGGCAGCAGCGAAGCGATGATCACCGTGGCTATCAGGGTCAGGGTGAAGTTGTCAGGTAGAAAACGTGGGCGGGTCATGAGCAAGTCGTCCAGGGGTTGCAAAACACGTCATCGCGACTCTAACGTAATGGCTTGTTACCGACTAACGCCAATGAGCCAGTAAATGCCGCCAAAAGGACACGATAAAACCGTGCGCCGCAGCGTACCCGGGCTGTCCAGCCTGCCTCGGCCGGTGTATGGGCGCACCGAATCGCTGCCCAACCGTGCATTGACGCGACGGCACAGCCACCCGTGGGTGCAGCTTTCCTACGCGATTTCCGGGGTGCTGGAAATCCAGACCAGTGCCGGCCGTTTCGTTGCACCGCCCCAGCGCGCCGTGTGGATTCCTGCGGGGGTACCGCACCGGGTGTTCAGTTCGCCGCATACCGAAATGCGCAGCTTATACCTGGATTGCAGCGTCACGACCTGGGCGGCCGAGCGTTGCCAGGTGCTGGAGGTGAGCAGTTTGTTACGCGAGTTGATTCGCAGCTTCAGCGAGCTGCCGGTGGAGTATGCCGAGGACGGGCCGGATGGACGTCTGGCCCAGGTGGTACTTGATCAGCTCGCCGCCGCCCCGCAGGTGGATTTGATGCTGCCCCTGCCCCATGACCCACGGCTGCGCCAGATCTACCGCAGTTTGAACCTGCACCCGGAGCAACAGACCACGCTGGGGCACTGGAGCGAAAAACTCGGCGTCAGCGAAAAGACCCTCAGCCGGTCGTTCCTGAGCGATACGGGGCTGACCTTTCGCGCCTGGCGCCAGCGCCTGCGACTGCTGAGTGCCCTGCCCGCCCTGGAACGAGGCGAGCGTGTAACGGATGTGGCGTTGAGTTGTGGGTATGAGTCGACGTCGGCGTTCATTGCTGCGTTTCGTCAGCAGTTTGATGCCACTCCAGGTGAGTTCTTTCGCTGACCTGGCTGGGGCCGCTTCGCGGCCCGACGGCAGCAAGCTGCCTCGCCACAATAACTGCGCCTCATCCCACAGGCCGGTCAGCTGCCGTTGCCGCCGTGGGCTTCTTCAAAGAAGTAGTCCTTCCAGCTCGCCGCCTTGTTTTTCAACACGCCCAGCGCCTGGAGTTTCTCGGCGTAGATAAAGGTGCGCTGGGGCACGATGGTGAAATCGATTTCCGGGTCCTGAACGATCTTCTCCACCAGATCCAACGGCAGCTTGGACTGTTCTACACGGATATAGGCCTTGGCGGCGGCGGGTTTGTCGGCCTTGATGATCTGCTCGGCCTCGGCCAGGGCGGCATAGAACGCCTTGTAGGTCTTGGGGTTTTCATCGTGAAATTTCTGCGTGGTGTAGAGCACGTTGAACGACGCCTGCCCACCCAGGATGTCGTAGGAACTGAGCACCTTGTGCACGTTGGGGTTCAACAATTCCTGATACTGGAACGGCGGGCTGGAGAAGTGCGAATTGATCTCTGAACCACCGGCGATCAGCGCAGCGGTTGCATCAGGGTGGGCCAGGCTGATGGAGATGTCGTCGAACTTCTTGTAGTTCGCATCGCCGAACTGCTTGGCGGTCTCGATCTGCAGGGTGCGCGACTGGAAACCTACACCGGCGGCCGGCACGGCGATGCGGTCTTTCTCGGTGAAATCCTTGAGGGTCTTCACGTTGGGATTGTTGGTCAGCAAATAATTGGGCATCGAACCGAGGGAAGCGATGGCCTTGACGTTCTGCTTGCCCTTGGTACGGTCCCACAGCGTGAGCATTGGCGGCACACCGGCCGAGACCACGTCCAAGGCACCGGCCAGCAGCGATTCATTCATCGCGGTGGCACCGGAAATGCTGTTCCATTCGACCTGGATGTCCAGGCCCTGCTCCTTGCCGTGTTTTTCAATCAGGTGCTGGTCGCGCACCACGTCGAGGATCAGGTAGCCGATGCCGAATTGCTGGGCAATGCTGATCTTGCCTTCGGCCTGGGCGCCGAGACTGATCAAGGCGCTCGCAGCAGCCAGTAGGGTCAGGGAGGAACGCTTGAGCGTCATGTAGGAATCTGCCGCGTTTTTAAGAAGGTGATGGAGCGTAGCGGCGATTTTTAAGACGGGAAAAGAATATCGGGATCTATTGTTATGCAAATAATCCCCAAAACCCTGCTCGGCTGGTATTGTTTCGCGCTTTGAAAAACAGCTGCATGCCTGCGAGGAAATCGACGTTGAACACTGACGAAAAAATGACCGGTGACCTGTTCGAGGTGGATAAGCGCCTGTCACTCAAACCCGTGGTGGACTTCAACGCCTATCTGCGCAGCGCATTCGGCGACGGCCCGTGCACCTGCGTTCGATGCACGGCGGCCAATGGCAATGAAACCGGCTACGCCTTCCAGCACACCTTCGATTTCGACGGCAAACCCACCCACCGTCGCTTCGCCGCCACGGCGGGTAGCGATGTGTTGCAAGTGTTGAAGAAGGCGTGGTTGTCGTACACCAAAGCTGAGTTGCCGCTCAGCGGCGTGTTGGCACTGGGCACGGTGAAGGAGTTTGTCGAGCCGCAACTGCACAAGCGCCTGGCGCCGCTGTTTTTGGCCAGTGGGCTGGTCAAGGAAGTGGAGGGAGCGTTGCAGGTTCAGCCGCAGGCGGCCTAAGGCCCGCCTGCGCGGCCGGGTCGCCCGCTGAATGTGGTTGCCGTTGATTTCTTGGATTTACCCATTGTGCAGAATGTTGAATCTTTCGAAATGCCGAAGGAAATAAAAAAAGTTCAGTCGTTACCAATTAAATATAAAAAACTGTCAGTTCTCACAGTACCGTGCACCCCTCACCGCCCATAACCTTAGGTCATTCACGTAGCACCTGCGTGAAGTCAACCAACTAACGTAAGGATAATCATCATGGGCGTTACCGTCGGCAATCAACACAACTTCATGTACCCCATCGTAGGTACGGGGGATGTAAAAATCATTAATATTGATCCCACCCTGAGTACCCCAACTATCAGCTTTTCGAAAGCCTCTCAACCGGGGTCCACGGTATTAATCAATCCATACAGTGGAGGGGGGGTTCATCAGCGATCGACTTAACCAACGTCACGGGTAAGGCTCCTGGCTCCATTATGTGGATGCAAACTCATGAACAGTATGAGCTGACTTTCAGTGGCGCGGCGGGCTGGGATCTCAAAGTCCACAATGCGAATGTCGGCCAAGTCAACGTTGCTCCGACATACACTAGGTGACACCGGCGACACACTCATCCATACGCTCCTCTCTAAGGGTAAAACGGCACGCAAGCGTGCCGTTTTACCGTCTTTGCCCAACCGTTACTTACGCGCCGCCTCCCACGACTTGAGCAGGTCGCTGTAAGCCACCGTTTCGCCTTTCGGTTTCTCGTTGGCCAGTTTCGGTTTCGGCGCGCCCGGCTGGTCGAACCAGTATTGCGCGTCGCGCTCGGGGTTCATTTTCGGACCGCACACCGGCTGCACCTTGGAGCGTTCCAGGCGCGTCATGATCGCGTCCTGTTCCTTGGCCAGGTTGTCGAGGGCTTGTTGCGGGGTTTTCTCGCCACTGGCGGCGGCCGCGATGTTGCTCCACCACAGTTGCGCCAGGCGTGGGTAGTCCGGCACGTTGGTGCCGGTCGGGGTCCACTCCACCCGCGCCGGACTGCGATAGAACTCCACCAGGCCACCGAGTTTCGGCGCCAGGTCGGTCATGGCCTGGGAGTTGATGTCAGACTCCCGAATCGGCGTAAGACCAACGATGGTTTTCTTCAGCGAGACGGTTTTCGAGGTCACGAACTGGGCGTAGAGCCAGGCCGCGAGTTTCTGTTTCTCCGGCGTCGACTTGAGGAAGGTCCAGGAACCTACGTCCTGATAACCCTTCTTCATCCCCTTCTCCCAGTAAGGCCCAACCGGCGATGGCGCCATGCGCCATTTCGGCGTGCCGTCGGCGTTTACCACCGGCAGGCCCGGCTTGGTCATGTCGGCGGTAAACGCGGTGTACCAGAAGATCTGCTGGGCGATGTTGCCCTGGGACGGCACCGGGCCCGATTCGGAGAAGGTCATGCCCGCCGCTTCCGGCGGCGCGTACGCTTTCATCCAGTCCACGTATTTTTGCGTGGCGAACACGGCGGCCGGGCCGTTGGTGTCGCCGCCACGGGTCACGCTGGAACCGACCGGATGGCAGTCCTCCACACGAATGCCCCACTCGTCCACCGGCAAGCCGTTGGGCAAGCCTTTGTCGCCGCCGCCGGCCATGGAAAACCAGGCATCAGTGAAGCGCCAGCCCAGGGACGGGTCTTTCTTGCCGTAGTCCATATGACCGTAGATGCGCTTGCCGTCGATTTCCTTGACGTCTTCGCTGAAGAATTTGGCAATGTCTTCATAGGCCGACCAGTTCACCGGCACGCCGAGGTCATAGCCGTATTTTTCCTTGAACTTGGCTTTCAACTCCGGACGCTCGAACCAGTCGGCGCGGAACCAATACAGGTTGGCAAATTGCTGGTCAGGCAACTGGTAGATCTTGCCGTCCGGTGCGGTGGTGAAGGAAAGGCCGATAAAATCCTTGATATCCAGGGTTGGCGAGGTGAAGTCCTTGCCTTCGTTGGCCATCAAATCGGTGATGGATTCGGTCTTGCCGTAGCGAAAGTGCGTACCGATCAAATCGGAATCGTTGACCCAGCCGTCGTAGATGTTCTTGTCGGACTGCATCTGGGTTTGCAGTTTCTCCACCACGTCGCCTTCCTGCAGCAGGTCATGGGTCAACTTGATGCCGGTGATTTCGCTGAACGCTTTGGCCAGCACCTTGGATTCATATTCGTGGGTGGTCAGGGTTTCCGACACCACGTTGATCTTCATCCCACGGAACGGTTCCGACGCCTTGATAAACCACTTCAACTCTTCGAGCTGCTGGGCGTCGGTGAGCGTGGACGGTTTGAACTCACTGCCGACCCATTTTTTCGCGGCATCTTCATACGCATCGGCCCACGCCGCAGCGCTCAAACCGCTGAGGGCCAGTACGGCGGCCAATGAAATGCTATGTCGCAGCTTATTGTTTTTATCGAACATAGAGACCTCCTGGTTATTTTCAAACGGGACTTGCGAACACAACATCTGCAGGAGCGAGCTTGCTTGCGAAAAACTCACAGACACCGCGGGCGACCTGAAGCACCGCGTTATCGTTGACGATCTTCGCGAGCAAGCTCGCTCCTAACAAGGTGCTGGGCCACTAGCCCCAACGCATCACGCACAACAGCCACACCAGGGACAGCGCGGTGGCCACCCAGATGCTCCAGCCGGTGACGCCGATTACCAGCAGATGCAGGTAGGCGCTGCCGAGAAGACCGATAAACAAGCGATCACCACGGGTGGTGCTGATCGGTAGAAAACCGCGCCGCGGGATACTTGGCGAGCGCAGCTCCCACGTGGTCATGCCCGCCAGCAACAGGGCAATCGCCGCGAAGAACAGTGCAGTGGGGGTGGTCCAGGCCATCCATTCCATGATCGACTCCTCAGACCCGGCCCAGGGCAAAGCCCTTGGCCACGTGGTTGCGAACAAACCAGATCACCAGCATGCCGGGCAGGATGGTCAACACCCCCGCCGCTGCCAGCACGCCCCAATCGATACCCGAAGCCGAGACCGTGCGGGTCATCACCGCCGCGATCGGCTTGGCGTTGACCGAGGTCAACGTGCGCGCCAGCAGCAGTTCGACCCAGGAAAACATGAAGCAGAAAAACGCCGTGACGCCAATGCCCGAACCAATCAGCGGGATAAAAATCTTCACAAAAAACTTGGGAAAGCTATAGCCGTCGATGTAGGCCGTTTCGTCGATTTCCTTGGGTACGCCGGACATGAATCCCTCCAGAATCCACACCGCCAACGGCACGTTGAACAAGCAATGGGCCAGGGCCACCGCAATATGCGTGTCGAACAGACCGATGGACGAATACAGCTGGAAAAACGGCAGCAAGAACACCGCCGGCGGCGCCATGCGATTGGTCAGCAACCAGAAGAACAGGTGCTTGTCACCGAGGAAGCGATAGCGCGAAAACGCGTAGGCCGCCGGCAACGCCACGCTCAAGGAGATCACCGTGTTCAGGCTCACGTAGTACAGCGAGTTGAGGTAGCCGGTGTACCAGCTCGGGTCGGTGAAAATGACCTTGTAGTTGGCCAGGGTGAAGTCCTGCGGAAACAGCGTCAGCCCACCGAGGATTTCGGTGTTGCTCTTGAAAGACATGTTCAACAGCCAATAGATCGGCACCAGCAGGAACAGGATGTAGATCAGCAGCGGAATAACCTTGCGCTTGCTCATGTTGGCGGCCTCAGCGGTTGGCGTCGGAATGGGTCATGGCGGTGTAGAACAGCCAGGACACCAACAGGATGATCAGGAAATACACCAGGGAAAACGCCGCAGCCGGGCCGAGGTCGAATTGGCCTACGGCCATCTGGGTTAGCGTCTGGCTCAGGAACGTGGTGGCATTACCCGGCCCGCCACCGGTGAGGACGAAGGGTTCGGTGTAGATCATGAAGCTGTCCATGAAGCGCAGCATCACGGCAATCAGCAGTACGCTTTTCATCTTCGGCAACTGGATATGCCGGAACACCGCCCAGGCCGATGCACGATCTATGCGTGCGGCCTGGTAGTAAACGTCCGGGATCGCACGTAACCCTGAGTAGCACAACAGCGCGACCAGTGAAGTCCAGTGCCAGACATCCATGACCAGCACGGTGACCCAGGCGTCCGCCGTGTTGGCCGCATAGTTGTAGCTGATGCCCATCGCGTTGAGGCTGGAACCGAGCAAGCCGATGTCGGCGCGGCCGAATATCTGCCAGATGGTGCCGACGACGTTCCATGGGATCAGCAGCGGAATGGCAAGGATGATCAGCACCAGCGACGACCAGCGGCCTTTGGTCGGCATGGTCAGGGCGATGGCGATGCCCAGCGGGATTTCGATCAGCAGCACACACGCCGAATAGATGAACTGGCGCAGCAATGAGTCGTGCAAACGGGGGTCGAGCAGCACCTGCTTGTACCAGTCGGCACCGACAAAGTAGCGGCTGGACTGGTCAAAGATGTCCTGCACCGAATAGTTGACCACGGTCATCATGGGGATCACCGCACTGAACGCCACCAGCAGGAACACCGGCAGCACCAGCCACCAGGCTTTGTTGTTCTGCACCTTGTTCATGGCTGCACCTCCAGCAGATAGTCATCGGCGTAGACCATCAACCATTGCGCGGGGAAGCTGATGGAGGCCTTGCCTACGGGCACCGGTTTGTCTTCTGCCAGACGTACCTTGAGCAGTGCGCCGTCGAGGTTGAGGGTCATGATCTTGTAGGTACCGAGGTCTTCGAGGTGAGAGACATCAGCCTGCAGCGCATCAGGGTTGTACTCGTCCCACACGTGGATGAATTCCGGACGAATCCCCACTTGCAGTTTCTTGTAGTCGGTATCGGCAATGCGTTGCTGCAACGCCTCGGCCAATGGCAGTAACGTCCCGGCGAAGCCCACACCGCCCGCCTCGGCCCGCACTTCGATCAGGTTCATCCCTGGGCTGCCGATGAAATAGCCGACAAAGGTGTGGCTGGGCCGCTCGAACAGCTCACGCGGGGTACCGAACTGCACGATCTGCCCGCCGTACATCACCGCAATCTTGTCGGCAAAGGTCGACGCCTCAAGTTGGTCGTGGGTGACGTAGACCATGGTGATATTGAACTGCTCGTGAATCTGCTTGAGTTTGCGCCGCAGTTTCCATTTGAGGTGTGGGTCGATCACCGTCAACGGCTCGTCAAACAGGATCGCCGACACATCGTCGCGCACCAGGCCCCGGCCCATGGAGACTTTCTGCTTTTCGTCGGCGCTGAGGTTGCGGGCTTTTTTGCTCAGCAGGTTTTGCAAGTCGAGAACTTCGGCAATTTCCTGCACTTTGCTGTGAACTTTCGCCTCGGCCATGCCCTGGTTGCGCAGCGGAAACGCAAGGTTGTCGAACACCGTCATGGTGTCGTACACCACCGGGAACTGGAACACCTGGGCAATGTTGCGTTTTTCCGGGGTAAGGTGATTGACCACTTGGCCGTCAAACAGCACTTGGCCTTCAGACGGGCTGAGCAAGCCGGAGATGATATTGAGCAAGGTCGACTTGCCGCAGCCTGACGGTCCCAGCAACGCGTAGGCACCACCCTGCTCCCATACGTGGTCCATTTCCCGAATGGCGTAATCCTCTGGGCCACTCGGCGTAGGGTTGTAGCTATGGGCAAGGCTCTGCAAGTGGATCTCGGCCATCAGGCAACCCTCGCGATACGACGCCCGGGCGCCTGGAGCAGGCGTCCCTGGCCATCGAATACAAACAACTTATGGGTGGGGATATACACGCGGATCGGCGCGTCGACATCGTACTCATGCACCCCCGGCAGGTGCAGCACCAGCAGGAAGTGTTCGCTGCGCACATGCAGGAAGGTTTCCGAGCCACTGATCTCCGCGACTTCCACAGTCACTGCCAGTTCCAGGTCATCGTCGTTGCTCGGCACCAGGCTGATATGGCTGGGACGCACGCCAAACCGGAACTCGCCTTCACCGAGATCGCGCAGGTCGACGTTCAGCGGGAAGTGCACAAAATGGGCGAAGCTCACCTCGTTGCCGCTGATGCGCCCGGGCATCAGGTTGATCGGCGGTTCGGAAAACAGCTCGGCGGCCAGCACCGTGTGCGGCTGGTGATACACCTCGGCCGCCTTGCCGCTCTGGATCACCCGGCCTTCGTGAAGAATGGTGGTGGTGCCACCCAAGGCCAGGGCTTCGTTGGGCTCGGTGGTGGCGTAAATGGCGATGGTGTGGCGCGCCTTGAACAATTCGCGCATCTCCTGGCGCAGTTCTTCACGCAGTTTGTAGTCCAGGTTCACCAGCGGCTCATCGAACAGGATCAACTCGGCGTCTTTCACCAAGGCGCGAGCCATGGCCGTGCGCTGCTGCTGGCCACCCGACAGCTCCAGCGGGTGGCGTTGCAGGAACTTTTCGATGCGCAACATCCTGGCGGTTTCCAGCACTTTGCTTTGGATCACATCGTGCGCAATCCCCGCTTGGCGCAACGGCGAAGCGATGTTTTCGAATACGGTCATGGTCGGGTAGTTGATGAACTGCTGGTACACCATCGACACGTTGCGCAAGCGCACCGGCTGGTGGGTGACGTCCACGCCGTTCATCAGGATGCGGCCGCTGTCGGGCTTGTCCAGGCCGGCCATCAAGCGCATCAGGCTGGTTTTGCCGGAGAGTGTGCGGCCGAGCAATACATTGAACGAGCCGGCTTCGAAGCGCAGGTTGGCGTCGTCGATCCAGGTCTGGCCTTCGACGACGCGGGACACATGTTCCAGGGTCAATGACATGACGCGCCCTTTCTTATTATTGGAATGAATCTGTCCGGCTGTCAGAGCGAGATTCGTGCCAGAACGCCAATCGCTTGATGTGCAAGGAAAAGAGCAAAACAGCCTGTTGAGGGTTGAACACAAATGAACAACCCGGGGTTGACAATGAACAGTACTGAACAACACTCTTCGGACTCGATTGAGCAGACAACACCGGCCAATTCCGGAGTGGGCTTGCTCCCGATGGCAACGCGTCAGTCAATTCATGTGGGGCTGTTCCACCGTAATCGGGAGCAAGCCCAGTCGCACCCTTTGATTCGGTTCAACCGTTAGATCGTGCAAGATCCCATAACAATAAAAAGAAGGTCGCCCCATGGCCGAACCCTTGGCTCACGACACGCTTATCCAGGAGTCCTGGCGCCGTTGCCGCGCCTTCGGCCTGGATCACCAGAGCACGCCCAGCTTCGACCTGCTGCCCGCCGAGGGCATCAGCCAACTGCTGGAAAGCCAGCACTCTCTGGTGCAGACCACCCACCAGGAAGTACTGCCCTATTACGAAAACATCCTCAGTAACTCCAACTGCCTGATCATGCTGGCCGACAATCAGGGCCAGGTCCTGACGTCATGGGGCACCCAGCGCTTCATCACGCCGAAGCTGGCGCGTGGGTTCAACCTCGGTGCCAGTTGGCGGGAAAGCGCCACCGGCACCAACGCCATCGGCACCGCGCTGGCCTGTGCCGAGGCGGTGCATATCGAGCACGACGAGCATTTCCTCAAGGCCAACCGCTTCATGACCGGCTCGGCCGCGCCGATCTTCGATGCCCAGCGTGAAATCATCGCGGTGCTGGATGTGTCCAGTGACAGCTACCTGCCCCCCTCCCACACCCTTGGCATGGTCAAGATGATGAGCCAGACCGTGGAGAACCGGCTGATCCTCAACCTGTTTCGTGGCGAACATTTCCAGCTGACCTTCAACACCGGCCTGAACAACCTCGACAGCCAATGGGCCGGCCTGCTGATCTTTGACGAAAGCGGCCAGGTGCTGTCCGCCAACCGCCGCGCGGATAATTTGCTGGGCATCAGTTTGTCGCGAGTGATGATCGACAGTTTGTTCAAAGTGTCGTTGCTGGAGTTGTTGAACCAACCGGAGGGGCTGCCGTTTTCGCTCCAGGCCGCGGGACGCAATCGGTTCCAATGCGTATTGAAACGACCGAAGAAAACCCCGGTACAGGCGCGGTTCTTCAATGCTCCCACGCCCAGTGAAGCTGTACCGGCAAAATCCACCGTGATCGGCCTCAAGGCCCTGCACTTCGGCGATAGCCGTGTGGAGAAGGCGGTGCGCCAGGCCGAGCGCCTGCTGGAGAAAGATATTCCGCTGCTGATCCATGGCGAAACCGGCGTGGGCAAGGAGGTGTTTGTCAAAGCCCTGCACCTGGCCAGTTCCCGTAGCCGGCAGGCCTTCATCGCGGTGAATTGTGCGGCGATTCCCGCGGAACTGGTGGAGTCGGAGCTGTTCGGTTATGAAAAAGGTGCCTTCACCGGCGCCAACCAAAAAGGCAGCATTGGCCTGATCCGCAAGGCCGACAAGGGCACGTTGTTCCTCGACGAGATCGGCGATATGCCGTTGCCGACTCAAGCCCGCTTGTTGCGGGTGCTGCAGGAGCGCTGCGTGCAACCGGTGGGCAGCAGCGAGCTGTTCCCGGTGGATTTACGCATCATCTCGGCGACTAATCGCGTGTTGAGAGAGTGGGTGCAGGCCGGTCGGTTTCGTGAGGACTTGTACTACCGCATTGGCGGCCTGGCCCTGGAATTGCCACCCCTGCGCGAGCGCGCCGACAAGCAGGCTCTGTTCCAGCAACTCTGGCAACAACACCGCGAACCCACCCAGCGCGCCGGTTTGAGCGCTGAAGTACTGAGGTTGTTCGAACAGCACCCATGGCCGGGCAACTTGCGCCAGGCAAGCAGTGTGCTGCAGGTCGCGTTGGCGATGGCCGAAGACCAGCCGGTTCGTCCTGAACACCTGCCGGATGACTTTTTCGTCGACCTGAAAAGCGCTGCGCCGCTACCCCATGAATACCTGAGTGACGACCTCGACCTGACGCAACGTTTGAAGGCGGTGGGCGGGAATATTTCCCACCTGGCGCGGGAACTGGGCGTCAGTCGCAATACCCTGTACAAGCGCCTGCGCCAGAACGACGGCTGAGCCGGCGCGGCTTGACTGCCTGCACCTGCGCGCAACAGCCCTCCTTATTCGCGCCTCAGCAGTTCAACGCCAGCTCCATGACACGCCGGTGTAGATGCCGCGGCCATCGGCCGGTGTAGACCGCGCCATATCCATGCCTTTGTCGTCGTACCCCGGGGTGACGGTATTGGCAAAGCGACGATTGGTCAGGTTGCGCAAGTCGACCCAAGCCTGCCAATCCTGCTTGGGCGCGTCGTAGCCGAAGGTGGCACCCAGTGTGGTGTAAGCCGCGGCATAGTAGGAATTGGCGTAGTCCACCGCCACCCGCGACGCGTGTTCGGTATTGAGGCTGGTGTAGAACCCCGTCGGATGGCTGTAGCGCAGTTGCGCCTGGTAGTAGTGCTTGGGGATACCGGGCAAGGTGTTGCCACCGAAACGGTCGTCGTCGCGGTAGTGGAAGTCGCTGAAGGTGTAGGCCTGACGCAGGGCGAGCTGGCCCGCGCGCCCACCGTCCCACAACGCACTGAGCAGGCTCAGTTCCACGCCCTGGTGAATCGTGGGGCTGGCGTTGTTTTCGGCGGTGATGGCATTGGTGGTAGCGGTCTGCGCCCGGGTTTCCACCGTGAGCAGTTCGTGGCGCACTTCGGAACGGTACAGCGCCAGGTCCCACTGACCGAACCATTGCTCGCCACGGCCGCCGACTTCCAGGGTGGTGGCGGTCTGGTTTTTCAGGCTCACGCCTTCGCGCTGCAAGCCGGTGGCCGCGCCACTGCCTTTAGGAAAGTATTTGTTGGAACCCCAAATCATCGACCACGCATGCGGCGGCTCCACCGAACGGCTCAGGTTGCCGTATACCTGCAATTGCGGGGAGAAGTCATAACGCAGGCCGATACGCGGCGCGTAGTCCCAATCGTGCTGGCTGAGCGGTGCCTGCCCTTCGGGGTAGGTGACCTGGGTTTCGCGCCGCGTGTAGATCGCCGCCAGGCCGGTGGTCAGCCACAGATCGGGGACCAGTTCCAGGTCATTGCCGATATGCAGCACCGTGTCGGAGCCCAGGTAGCTGTAGTCGCGGGTCTTGGTGCCGGGCGCGTAGCCGGCGGTATTCCCGGCAGGCGTGCGTACAAATTCCGAGGCCCCGTTGTTGGGCATCGCCTGGGTGGTGCGCAGGCCGAGGGTGGTTTTGCTGTCGTGGCCGAACAGCGTGTCCTGGCGGATATAGTTGAGGGTACTGCTGATATCGGTGTAGGCAACTTTCAGGCGGTTGGTGCCTTCGCGCAGGTCCATCGGGTAGTCGTGGTAGGCCAGGCCGGCCTCGACCCGGGAATTGTCGTTCAACTGCAAGGTGGTCTTGTTCGCGATCCAGGTGGAGCCCGGTTGCAAACGCTTGGAATCACGGGCGGCGTTGAGGCTGTTGGCCGCCTGCGGGTCGTGGCTGATCTGGGCGCGGGTGAGTTTGCCCGGAGTGTCGTTGGTGGTTTCGCGGTAGCGGAAATAGAAGCGGGTTTCCAGGTCCGGGTTGAAGCGGTAGCCGAAGTTGGCGGCGACGCCCTTGCCGGTGCCTGCACTCTGGTGCTGGTAGCCGTCGGACTCCGAATCCGTGAGGCTGATGTAGTAATCCGCAGCCCCCAGAACCTGGCCCGAACTGATTTCACGCTGGGCGTAGCCACGACTGCCCGCTTCATAGCGCACCTGCAGCTTGGGCGCGTCGTAGCCGGTGCGGGTGATGTAGTTGACCGAACCACCGAGAGCCAGTGCGCCTTGATCAAACCCATTGGCGCCCCGCAACACCTCGACCCGGCTCTGCCACAACGGGTCCTTGAGTTCGTAGGGTGTGCCGCCAGGGCCCGTCAGTGGCAAACCATCGAGCATTTCATAAAGACCGGAAGCGTGGGCGCCAGGGCTGCGGTTCAGGCCCGAACCGCGAATGGACAGCTTCACGCCTTCGTTATTCGCCGCCTTGGCGTACACCCCGGCCTGATATTTGAACACGTCTTCGTTGGTACTGACCCGGCCCTGTTGCACATTGTCCATGTCGATGAAATTGGTGCCACCGGGTACATTCTTGAGCTCGGCCTGAGCCACTTCGCCGGCGCTGGCTTCATTGCTGGTGACTTCGACCGGCGCCAATTGCACCTCTTCGGCGTGCGCGATTGAACTGAAGGCCAGGGCGGCAAAAAGCAGTGGAGGTTGTCGCAACAACATGGGCGGGTCCTTGGAATGCAGGGGCATGAAAGGCCGTGGCCATCACGCGAACAGTGATGGGAAGGCGGGTGGCTCCCTGAGGTCACGTCTGATTAATGCGCCGCCCCCTTCCCTGATCAAGGCCGCAGAGAACCGACGGTTTTACTGCCCTTGAGCAGCAGGGGACGCCAGCGCCATCATCAGCTCATCCGCCTCCGATCCCAGTGGAAACCTGAACCCCTGCATTTCATCTTCGGACAGAATTTCGGCGAGGGTGTCGCGTAATTGCGCTTCAGTCGGCGAGTCCCGCAGCAACTTGTGCGCGGCCAATAACACACTCGCGCAAACCCCTTGGACACTCGCGGCGTCGATAACGGCAAAGAGGATAAATCGCAGGCGAATCTCGCGATCAGTAGGCCAAACCGTTTTTTGCTTACCCAAAGCACGCACTCGTTTTTAAGAAAAGTCCGAGGCTATGGCCGACGGGGGCGGCGTTTCAAGGGAAGGGGCAGCGGATCGTCCGATTCCTACGCAGGAAAAGGAAACACCGCACTGTCGGATCGATACATGCTGCGACCGTGCCGGTTACTGCACCGGCAAGAAATTCATCAGCAACAGACTTTGTGCGTAATTGAGCCCGACGCGCCGGTAACGCTCATCGAGCATTTGGGTCAGCAGGTCCAGGCGCGCAACAATCTTGCCGAACTCAACGGCGAAACTGAGGTTGCTGCCCTCCTCCGATATTTCATTGGAAAACAGCAGCAAAACGCCATTGGCATCCTGGCGCTGCCCAAGCAGCCAGGTGGCCTTCTCGATGTTACGCGCGGCATTGCTGACAAACTGCGGGTTGATCGAGTCGGTCATATAAAACTGGGTGCGGCCACCATGGGCGGTCACGAGCATGCTGCCGATCGCATAGATGAACGCGCCAACCCGGTCACCGCGAAATTCCGGGCTCAACGAATAGCTCAACGCAGCCAGGTCACGGCGCGTGCCCAATGCCGGCAAAGGTTGTTGGTTTTCGATGGCCTGGCGAATTTCCCGCGCAGCAGTCACCGCATCCGGATAACCCGATTGGCGCCACTGGTTGGGGTTACGCAGATAGAGCTTGTTCATCAGTAGATAGAGGCTTTGCAGGTTGTCGCGCATGCCCAGCGTCGCCATGCGATCAACACTGGTCTGAAAGAACTCATCGGGCTTGCCATTGCTGAACTGCCTGGCGATATCGCGCCCCTGTTGCTGGCCGCAACCGGTCGCGCACAGCATCCACACCGTTGCGAGCAGCAGCGGCCAATGGGTGATAAAAACAGTGAGCGATCGATCCATCGGTACCGGGTCAGGTTCTGCAGGCAACGCACCGAATGCGCGTCGCCGGGACAGTGATAGATCAGGAAAATGCAAAAAAGTGCAGCGCAAAGCGGTACCGAGGCTCAAGTTCCGCTGTGCTCATACCGTTGAACAGGCTGCCGGCCTCGGCAGCCTGTCAGGCCACACCTCAGGTCGCTTTGCATCCGATGCGGGCAGGCAACTGACCCTGCCTGGACTTCAAAGCGGCTTGAACCGGTTGCGGCAAGTTGCTCCAGAACGTGAGCCCGGATCGCTCCTCGATCTGGTTCACGGTCACCTGATAATCACAAAAAGCCGCGCCCTTCGGGGTTTCCTGATTCATCACGAACGAGGCATAAACACCGTCCTGCGGCGAACTGCCGACGAAGATGATTTTCCAGTAGCCGCTTGGGATGGTGTGGACCTTGTTCGTGCCGGGAAGCGTGCCGACAAAGTGTTCGTACAGCGGCCCGGTGACAACGTACACCTGATCCACGCCGGCCTCTTTGGCGAGGTTTCTCTCCTGGTCTTCCAGGCGCGCCCACGGCCCCTGGTTCAGATCAGACTTCTGCGGGGTAATGTTCGACAGGTAGTTGAGGGTTGGCCAGTCCGCCACACCAGCCATTGACGCCAGGTTGGCCTGATGGCCGCGATCGACCTTGAGCGCGACATTGGCGCCGTTGTAATCCACGGGGTCGAGGGTTTCTCCGGCCGGAATATCCGGGTCCGTCGCCCAGTTGCGCGCCCGCCCGCTCGCCGGTGTGTTCTTGGTGATTCGGTACGATACCCAGTTCGCGAACTTGGTCGAACCGTTGTTGTTCAGGGTATATGCCTGACGATTCAACGTCAGAGGACTGCCGCCGGTAGGGCAGCCTACGCCACAGTTATCGAACGCCGGCGCCTGTCCCGGCATCACCTGGGTGGCAACCGCAGACTCGTGTGTTCTATCGGTGGTGGTACAGGCGGCAACAAGCGGGATCAACAAAAACGCCAGGTGTTTGAACTTCATACTTCCTTGCATGGTGTAGCTCCTTGTGGGTGAAGCAATCGTACCGATCATTCGGAAATCAGCTACAACGGTTCCTCCGTTGTCTGACGTGAGCATTCAACCACAAGAACGTTTCAATGTGAGGGCTGTGATTGCCTCAAGGACAGGTGTCGATCAATGGTGCGCAGGAAATGGCAGCCTGTAGCGCTACAGGCCGCCCTTGGATGTTGAGTCGTCAGTCATCCCGATCGTCGTGATCACGGTGGTAATTGCGGTCATACCTACGATCATCGTAGCGACGGCCTCGCCCTTGATCGTTGTCATCGCCCTGGTCGTAGTACCTGCGGTCATGATCGTAGTGCCTGTAATGATCACGACCGTACAGTCCTCCGTCATCCCAGAGAGGTACACAACCACCCAGCAAGAGAAGGCCGGTGGTGGCCAAAAGTATTGCTGCTGCGCGTTTCATTCTGAATGTCCTGAAAGCTGGATACGTATGCCCCACCCAATCTGCGGCCTGGCATTTCGCGAACAGCATTTAGTGGGAGGTTGAGATGCCGGCCTTGCTCAATCCCTTGGCGTTGTGATCCCCCGGCGTAGTCGCCGAGATCGCCGTCGCCTTCGATAGCCCTTGGGTTGTTTTAGCGTGCGCTACGCCTGAAGTGGCAAGCCCATGGCCCTGATCATTTTTGAGACCACGGCCAACGTGATTGCCACTCACGCCATGATCTCGAACACCCTTGGCGTCATGGTCGATTTCGTGACCTTCAGCGAGACCTTTACCCGCAGAACCCGCCGAGTGACCAGCACCTGCATGGCCGCCCCCACCGCCGCCATTGCCACCGCCACCGTGCCCGCCACCGTCTTTCGCATAGGCAGAAGCCACGACAGACAGTCCCGCAGGCAGCAAAGGCGCAGCGGCAAACATCATTGCGCACGACACAACGGCAGCTAAGGATTTCTTTTTAAAGCGCATGGAGGTATCCATCGGGCGGGGTTGAACTGCATGTCACATCTGACACAGTTCGTTACATTCGGTTCAACGCAGGCGACAAATGGATACGCCGCAATCAGCTAGGACAATCAGGTAGGGTCTGGGCGCTCAATGGCAGTTTTTTAACGTAAAAAGCCAGTCATTGATGACTGGCTCATTAGAAGACGCGGAGTGGCAATTTATGTCGAGCGACCCTCGCCACGATTTTGTTGTTTTTTTACGCCTTTTCCGCTCTTTCGTTCGTATTGATGGTGAATAAACCAGGCGACCAAAAGCAGGCCAGCCAGGGAAAATATGAACAGCAACAGCTCTATTGCAAGACCTTCGTGTGAAAACATCTTTCGTTCCTCATCCTGAAGTCGCACGACCTTGAATGGGTCGAACCCGAAATTATTCGTAACAATTCAAACATTCTCAGGGTAGACGGCAAAAGCGGGTGTGGCAACCCTGAATTGCCTCGTAACTCTTGATCTAGACGGGTTGACGCTCCATCCACTGCTGTGCCAAGGGCACTTCTCAACAAGATCGGGCTGCCAGATAGCGGAGCGTGGGCGCTTGAGCAGGCTGTGGGAAGAGCATTGCCCGGCTAGCCTCGGTCAGGACGAAGCCTGGAAGATGATGGGGTTGACCCGAGCGCTGTCTGGATTTGCGGCGGCGGTCTATTTGAACTTGGGCATACGGCTGAGGATGGCTTCGAGCAGATAGAAGGCGCCGCCGAGATCCTCGGCAGCGAGTTTGAAGCGGCACGCCACAGGCTGTCGTGCGGAACAGTCCTGGCGCGCGACACCTGACCGCAGCCATTCACTTACCACTGACACTACAGCCTAACCCAACCCTCTACATGCCTGGCGGTGCGCGATAGAAAGAGCTCGCCCAGGCCAGAAGCAAATCCCCCGGTTAAGGCTGCTGTAAGATCTGGCTGGGCGAGGCGCAGGACCATAACCAAGGCCTCAATCGAAATATGTAGGAATTTTCCTAAGATTCACAAATAAAACCGCCCAGAGTGCTGTCGCAAAACCCCATCTTGAAGCTCCTAAACCCCTACGCAGCTGTCAAATCCGCATGTCGTGGCCTCGTTGGCTTGGTGGGACTGCAGCACTTTTTTTGTGTTGGGGGGGGGGCAGATGCAAAAAACCCAGCGCGGGGCTGGGTTTCTTGTGTGCAGGCACGACTACTCGGTAGGACTCCAAATCAATGCCTGCGCCACTACAACGTATTCGCCGTTGAAGGTTGCAGCTGGCGAGCCATAAAGCTGGTAACCCAGCGCGAGGGCTTCAGATACTCGATGACAAAAGGATGCGTCATCCTTGCCTGTCAGTATCCGGTAAATGGGTAAACCTTCGGGAGGTGTGTTCTTCATTGGAGCGCCTACTGGAGTAGTTAAAAAAAGCACGCGGCTATCTGGAAATGCCTCCTCAAGCGTGAGTGACTGTAGCACCGAGGACCAGATGCAAAAAGCCCGGACAGAAGCCGAAAACAAATCCAGCGTTGAAGACTAAACAGAGGAAAACTCCGCTCGTCAAGCGAGCCGCGATGCAGGCGCTGTCCTGGGACGTTCTCAATGCTGATGGCACCGTTGCGTAAGTGCCACGAAAGAAGGAGCCTTGCGTCAAAGCCGGGCTTTCCAGAAATACAGCGCGGCTTAAGTCGCGCCCCCATTCCAAGTCCTCGCCACTGTGCGGGCTTTTTGCTTTCCACCGTTCGTCCAGTGTGCGGCACTCGCTGACACTTGCCGACTCCCATCTTCAAGCGCGGATATCCTGTGCGTTAGACGGAGAGCCAGCATGGAAATCAATGAGAACGCCCCGGGCAATATTTCACAGCAGGAAGTAACGCGCGGCACGGACAATGAGACAGGGCACGATCCGAAGAGCGACGGGGATGGTATCCCGTTGCCTCCCGACGATGACGCGCCTCTCGAAGAGGACATGTCGGATGTAGACGCCGCTGATTCAGTGGCAAGCGAGCATCCCGATAACTGAAAACTTGTATTGCATCGAACCCGGCCAGTGCGCCGGGTTTTTTATGGGATGGGATTGTGCGGGCTTGCGAAGAGTAGATGTATTTGGCCAAACCAGGTTTGAAAAATGACCGGTTGAAAATTTATGGAACGATTCGGAAGCCGCTTGCCTCTGACGGTCTCCAAAATCCGTAATTACCTGATTTTCAATACTTATTGGTCATAAAATGAAGAAAATAGTACTCGCTGCTCTCCTGCTTTCTTGTGCATCGTTGAATGTATGCGCTACTGAAATTTCCGGCGCTATTGGTGCGACGAGTCAGAGTGGTTTGACTGCCCGGGCGGCGCTGGGTTTTGGCTGGGATAAGGCTTGGTTGCAAAGCTCGACAGGCAAGCTGACCGGTTATTGGGATCTGGGGTACACGTACTGGGAATCGGGCAAAGAGGCCGATGCCCGTCATTCTGTTTCCTTCTCGCCCGTTTTCGTTTATGAGTTTGGCCAGGGCGAAATCAAGCCATTCATCGAAGCGGGTGTCGGTGTCGCAATGTTTTCCGGCACTACCGCTGGTGACCAGAAATTTGGATCGTCCTTCAACTTTGAAGACCGGATCGGCGCTGGCTTGAAGTTTGGCGATACGCAACGGGTTGGTATCCGCGCGACTCACTATTCAAATGCAGGCATCAAACAGCCAAATGATGGCATCGAGTCTTACGCCCTTTTCTACAGCCATTCGATTTAAATAGCCCAAAGAAACCCGGCCTAGCGCCGGGTTTTTGCCCGGAGTTCGCAGTATTGGGCAGCACTCTGGACGCTATAAACGTCGATAGCCGGATAGTGCGGTACGGAATCAACACCGGCAGCCCGAGCATCCTGACCTCACTGTGCTTACAAGGTGGTGCGAGACGCGAACGGTGCGATCAATACATTGGGGCGTCGACGCTGGTACGGTCTTTGGCAGACAGCGGGAAGACTTTGTTTATTTCTGCTGAAGCAAATTCAGATAGGCCCTGCAAAACTCGCTATTAACGATTTCATTGACTCTGGTGTCCCGTCCATCCCATGAAGAATCGGAAGAGCCCATAATTTCATCTCTGACGTTCGCAGTGATCTTAGTCAGCTCTGCTATGTTTTTCTTGATACCGTTTTCTCGCATATACAGGCCTGTTATTTCCCAAGATTTCACTATCAAAGGGTCATTTTGCTTTTCAACGCTCGCTGCCATGGTGCACCGAATCATATGAAATATCCGCTCCTCATGGCGTTCACATCCCTGTGTTGCCAGAAGAGTGCCGGCGAGTATCGCCGAGAGAAATGTGCGTCCTTTCATCTTTCCTCTTGTATCCATCCAATATTTAGTTTTTCAAAGGGGCGACAAAGCGATCACCATCGCCAGAGAGAGCGGCGATGGCGTGTTGGCAGCCAGCATTGGCAAATTCCAGTTCCGCGACATACGCCCCAAGGCTGCAAGCGAGATCCCCGACCTGGGAGATGCGAGCCGACTCCTGGGCCACACTGACAAGCGGATAACCCAGAACGGTTATCGACGCCTCGGGGGAGATCGTAAATAAGCGTCCGGCCAAGTCATCTTCCGAACCTCCACGGTGCTCTCGCATTAAAGCTAATCAAGTGATAAATACCCTATAAAAGCTCATTGTTGCGGGCTCCCATCTTTTAGAGTGCCGTCTCGAACCCCAACTTGAAGCGCCTAAACCACTACCGCCGCTATCAAAATCCGCATGTCGTTTCCTTACTCTCAAATGGTACAGATCGCCGCAACCCTCATCGGGCGCAAGCACTCACGACTCCAGAAATTTTTTCCGATGGCGTCTGCCACGTACGGAAGAAATGGTACCGGACAAGAGATCCAGCCCCTTTCGGATCAACGTCAGCCAGATGCCATGGAATTTCAGGATTTGGTGCTATCACCGTGTATCGAGTACCCGACGTCTGCAATATCCCTCCGAGACTGCCACCTATCAACTCCGTCGCCTGCCACCCATCTCGGATGCACTCGGCAACAGCCTTAGGTGAATGAGGCGAGTCGATTTCAATCAATGCCGGATTTTTTCTGATATCCCCAACACTTGAACACCCAGCCAGCGCACATATCGCTAGCGTCCCGAGAATAATCCGCATGTCGTTCCCTCTTTTGGTTTGGTGGGACTGTAACATTGAGGCTTTGGCGTCAAAAGCCACGCGAACTGGCCGCACCATCACTCGGCTTTAAAAAGGTCACAGGGAATGAGATCAGCAGAAAAGAATATTTCACAGCCCACTCGCATACCTATTGCGGCAATAGGCGTCGCTCTGGGCCCAGCCGTTGCTGCCTTAATATCTCCAAAAAATGAGTATTTCTTAGCCAACTTTACGGGTTACTGGTTACCACAAGCAGCAGTTCTTTGCGTAGCTCTTCTTTGCAAGGCACCACGAGGGACGCTGGGCGGAATCGCTGCCGCCATGGCGCTGTACTTGTACCTTTTTGACATATGGGTCACAGAGTCTATGGGTTGGCTTATTTACTTCTTCAGCTTTCCTGGAGCCCTCATAGGAGCATTACTTGCTGTTTTTGTTACTCCTTCACGCAAGCTGTTCGAGGCACCGACTGCCTTTGGCTTGGTAGTTCTAGGCATAGCGTTGAATCTGGCAGCCTTCCGGCTCAGGACTTTCTGAGTTTTGTGGGCGCCAGATGCAAAAAGCCCGGCTCAGGGCCGGGCTTAACCTTCGCGGTTTACTTGAAATAGCCGGTTCGGCGCATCCACAGGCTGTAGACCCAAACGGCAATCAGCAAAACCGCTTGTATGATTTCCGGCAGCACAAACCTTACAACTTGTACGTACTGGCTGGCAGGTACACGGAAAATTTCTGGCAGCGTGAGCGGGATCAGCGTCAGCGCGAAAAATAATGAACTCAGCAGGAACCATGATGATTTTGCGCGGCGCCCCCAAAAAAGCACACCGCCCGCAACCAATAAGACGCACGCCAGTGCTGGCGGGAACAGCATGATCAGCGGAAAATCCCCCATCCTGGCCATACCCCAGCCTTCGCTGACAAGCCAGTAGGCGATTTTTACCGCGATAGCCAGGCAGTAGATGACTGCTAGCGTGACCATAACCGGGCGTGCGGGGTTTCGTACCTGAGATGTACTTGTATCCATAAATTCCAGACCTGCCGAAAGGCCTGATCATCCAGCCAAACTCCGAAGTTTACCGGACCTTCGGCGGAATAGAAGCTGCCGTGAGCAGGTTTCAGCGGTGAATAGGCTGGCTCTGCACGGCTCTGAAACATGTCCACTATCCAGTGTGGATGGAATGTCAGAAACAGGGCTTACCGGCGTAGTAGCTTATGCTTTCAGCAAGCCATGCGAGGGAATGACAACGGCACAGGTAACTGCGAACGCGGCATTACACATCACCCAGATCGGAACCACGCTCCTGGGCGATGCCCCGGAGTGTAACAGTGCATACGGAATCGGAGCTCCGGTGCCCGCTTCCGGTATTTACCGCTGCACCGGCTGCTGGGATGAGATCACGTCCAACAAGGGCGATAAATCCCTCCGCAGAACCGACATCAGCACGCCAACTTAAGCCTACGATTTTGTGTGGATTATTAGCTCTGGTGGTAGTTATCTCGGAAGCAGGATTTAAGCTCAATCTACTTCGAGCCATTTTCGGAAAGCGTTTAAACCTGTCCCAAACGCAATAGCGCATCTCGCTAGGAGCCAAGAAATCCGGAGCCCTCTTCGAAATTAAGCGCCACGGTTACGAGATAGGTGAAAGCGTGGCACGCAAATCACAGCAGGGAAATTTTCCGAATCGCTGCGAATGAGTCTTTCCGATGAAGACACTATCGAATAACTCGCGCCATACAAATGCACCCGCTCCGCAGGTATAGTGGATTTGACCATAGGGTCTCAAGTCATATAGTTTCTCGGTTATGTATCTCAAACCGCCCTAATTCCTTGTTCGAAATTGGCCCACTCATGACTGCATCAAACGCATTAACCCACCTAAAACTAACTGAAAAGCACAGAATCGCTTGTCAACAACTTTTGGATTGGTTGCCAACAATTTCAGAACCTAAAAGCGTTGTTTTTGCTGGCAGTATCATCGCAGGAACAGCAGGACCTTCCAGCGATCTTGACGTCGTCGTGCTTCACTCCAGCGGCTGGCGCCGTAGAGTTCAACGCTGGTTCAACGGTACTCCTGTAGAAGTTTTTTTCAATTCAGAAGAGTGGCTACGTCATAGCATTGTCGAAGGTGCTGATCAGGCAACACCTGTCATGGCTCATATGATCGCAACGGGAAAAATAATATTTGATACAGATGGTCTCATGGAGAACATAGCTGATGCCTCAAAGGAGCTATTGAAGCGAGGTCCATGCTGGAGCGCTGAAAAACTGCTATATACACGCTACGCAGTAGCAAGTGCAGTAGACGATGCACTAGATATGAGTGACAAGCCAGGCCCTATTTTTTGGCAGTTACAAGCATTGGCTGTAAACGGATTAGTTAATTATGCCTTCCTTAAGCGAAATATGTATCCTCCGCGACCAAAGCTCCAGCTGTCGGCGTTGGCTTGCATCGAGCCTGAAGCAACGGACAGCCTTTGCTCTGCGATAACAGATGAAACAATCTCTACGGCAGCTCATTCGCTTAAGGACGCATCCCACAAAATCCTCGGAGTGACAGGTTTTTTTGAATGGGACTCGGGACAGGATGACTCACGTCCGAGTAATTAAGGCATGAGGCAAATAACCGGGCCAGTGACTTCTTGAGTTATCCGCGCCACGAAATCGTTATTAGGGCAAACGTGGCACGAGAATTTCATAATCAGAGCTTGGCAGAATTGAAGAGAGACCGGGGGGATGGGGTTATACCTCCAGATCACTCTCCAACGGTACTCCGTGTTTAATGGTACCGAACCATTCGAATTGGCCGATTGTTTCTAAGGCAGTATTCAAAATATCATCAGCAATATCATCGAACTGCTCTACAGAAGGGCAGAGTTCAAAATTGCAACAGCAGCTGTTTGAGTCATAGAACAAGCTGACGACACGGTTTTGTAATTCCTTTTTGGCGATCGCGACGCAGAAGTTAAGCATCTCGGCAAGCTCGTACGCTTTACCATGGCGGGTACAGATGTCGATCCCGTATGCATTCAAAGAATCAACTGAAACATTAGGCTCGCGCATTTTTACTCCTGGCTCCGGCCCATGCCGGTGACAACCGATATACCCCAACCCAAACCAAATTGCCACCGCCTGTCACGAGGGTCTAGACCAACTGATTAACTTTGCGAACTCAGAAAACCTGGCAGCTACCGTAAACATGCTCCCTCTCGGATCCACCCCGTCGAAGCAAACTATCGGCCATGGGGCAGCTCCTCGCAGGTCGAACGCAAACAGCTGCCCACCGCCATCACCGCCGAAAACAAATAAGCCAGATGCTATCTCTTCAAACAGGGCTATCTGTGAAGCGTCAGAGGCTGTTTCAGCTGGATCAAGGCAAAAGTTGAAGAGAGGGTATGTAAGCGGTCCCTCACCACCATTGCTATATGTGAGCAGTTGGTAGTATTCGAAGGGGAGATCTCGAGGCGCTGCAGCACGAAGGGCATTCAGAGCTTCGATAGAGGCTCCCTCATTACCTATCCAGTCTGAGTTGAGTTTCACAGATACGCCTCTTTGATTCGGCTCCATGCCGGTCACCCGTAATACCCCATATTAACGAACCTTGCCAGCCGCCATGCCGTAGCGTCTTCCGTTCGTATCGGCGGACACGCTGTCAATACGGGAGGCAGACGTCGCCAACAAATTTCTGCAGGTGTCCCAGGGCAAGACGTCCGAGGCTGCGAATACGCCTTACCGCTGCCGGCACGCTCAATGACCTGGGCTCCCGGGTTGCAAGACTTATCGAGCAGAGACGTTCGCGAGGAATACGCAACCCTTACCTCATAATCACCGAGGACGGCCGGCAGGTGAAAAAATACATGCTTCGTCTGCGATTAGACGACGCCCGCGACAAAGCGATCGCCATCGGCATCGGCAGAGTGGCTGGCGACGGGGTTCTTGCAACGAGTATTCGGAGTTTCCGTTCCGTGACATTCGACCAAAAGCCGCAAGCGCGATCCTCGACCTAGGCAACGCCAGTCGTCTGCTCGGGCACCCGGACAAGCGCATAGCAGAGACGGTTTATCGGCGGGTCGGGAGATCGAAAAGCCAACGCGCTGACCGCAATTTGCAATGAGTTGCGCAAACCAACTGAAATGATGCGGAAACGATCAGTAGTTAGGCTGCTTGATTTCTCAACCCCCAGAAACACAAAAGCCCCGCTTTCGCGAGGCTTTCGTTTGAATCTTGGCGGGAAACCAGGGATTCGAACCCTGGGAACGCTATTAACGTTCGCCGGTTTTCAAGACCGGTGCATTCAACCACTCTGCCAATTTCCCTTTTGCATCACAGGAGTATTGTAGCCCTTCCTGTCTCAGCGGGCGCCATGATACCCGAATGAAACACACTGTCAAACTCTCGCCATAGCTTGTTACAGAGCGTCTGTTATGATCTTTGCGACTGAACGTTTCAAAACTGAAGGAGTGTCGCCATGCGCGAACAGAATTACGCAGTGAATGGTAACGCGCAGGCTGAGCAGCTTGAAGTCAGCCGCGTGTTGCGCAACACCTACGGCTTGCTCGCCCTGACCCTCGCATTCAGCGGCGTGATGGCGTACGTGGCGCAGCAGATGCGTGTTGGGTATCCAAATATCTTTGTCGTACTGATCGGCTTCTATGGCCTGTTCTTCCTGACCAACAAGCTGCGTGACTCGGCCTGGGGCCTGGTGTCTGCGTTTGCCTTGACCGGTTTCATGGGCTTTATCCTCGGCCCGATCCTGAACCGTTACCTCGGCATGGCCGGCGGCGCTGAAGTGGTCAGCTCGGCATTTGCCATGACGGCTCTGGTATTTGGTGGCCTGTCGGCCTATGTGCTGATCAGCCGCAAGGACATGAGCTTCCTGGGTGGTTTCATTACCGCAGGTTTCTTCGTGCTGCTGGCGGCCGTGGTAGCGGGCATGTTCTTCCAGATCAGCGGCTTGCAACTGGCGATCAGCGCGGGCTTTGTGCTGTTCTCCTCCGTGTGCATCCTGTTCCAGACCAGCGCCATCATCCACGGCGGTGAGCGTAACTACATCATGGCGACCATCAGCCTGTATGTATCGATCTACAACCTGTTCATCAGCCTGTTGCAGATCTTCGGCATCATGGGCCGTGATGACTGATTGCTAGCACCCAAAAAAATGCCCCGTATCGCAAGATACGGGGCATTTTTGTTTCAGGGCTCAATACTGGTTGGGTTCCATCTCCAGGTCGACCTTGAAGCGTTCAGCGATATCCCGCTGAATACGCCGTGCCAGGCTTGCAATGTCGTGCCCGGTGGCGGTGCCATAGTTGACCAGCACCAACGCCTGCATTTTATGCACGCCCGCGTCGCCCTCCCGAAAGCCCTTCCAGCCGGCCTTATCGATCAGCCAGCCGGCAGCAAGCTTCATCTGCCCATCTGCCTGAGGGTATACCACAAGATCCGGGTACTGCGCCTGTAGCTCTGCGGCCAATGCCTGGGACACCAGCGGGTTCTTGAAAAAGCTGCCGGCGTTGCCAAGTACCGCCGGGTCGGGCAGCTTCTCGCGGCGAATGCTGCAGATCGCCCGGCTGACGTCACTGGGTGTCGCCTCAATGATCCCCTGCGCGGCCAAGCGCTGTTGCACCGGGCCGTAGTCGAGTTTCAGGTGAGAGGTTCGGCTCAGGGCAAAGCGCACCCGCAAAATCAGCCAGCGCCCGGTTTCGTGCTTGAACAGGCTGTCGCGGTAGGCGAAGTTGCACTCATCCAGGCTGAAGTCCCGCAGCTCGCCGGTATGACGATCCAGGGCCGTCAGGCCGGCAAAGACGTCCTTGATCTCTACACCGTAGGCACCGATGTTCTGCATGGGGGCAGCACCGACGGTCCCGGGGATCAGGCTGAGATTTTCCAGGCCGCAAAAGCCATGTTCCAAGGTCCACAGCACAAAGGGGTGCCAGGCCTCCCCGGCCTCAGCCTCCACGACCACACGCTCACCGTCATCGCGCAATACCCGGATACCCTGGGTCGCCATACGCAGCACCAAGGCGGGAATATCCTGGGTCAACAGCAAGTTGCTGCCGCCACCGATCACCAGCAGCGGCACCGCTTGCGCGGCGGCATAGGCCAGCGCATCACGGACATCCGCATCGCTGTGGGCCTCCGCAAACAGCTGGGCACGCACATCAATGCCAAAGCTGTTGAACGGCTTGAGCGACACCTGCGCAAGCACTTGCAAGGTCATAACCGCCCCTTCAATTCAATCACCAATAAATCGCAGGCTCGCTCGATCAGGTCCAAGACCCGTTCAAAACCTTGTTCGCCTTCGTAGTAAGGGTCTGGCACCTCATCGACCTCGGCGCCATACCGGCGCAGGAACAAGTCCAACTCGGCCTTGCCCTGACCCGAGTGCAACATTTTCAGGTTGCGCAGGTTGCTGTGGTCCATGGCCAGGATCAGGTCGTAGCGCGCGAAGTCGGCGCGTGACACCTGTTGCGCACGCTGGCCCGACAAGTCATAGCCGCGTGCCAATGCCGCACGCTGGCTACGCTGGTCAGGTGGATTGCCCACATGCCATTGACCAGTACCGGCCGATGCCACCTCAACCTGGCCCGCCAACCCCGCTTCGCGCAATTTGTGGCGCAGTACGCCCTCGGCGGTCGGCGAACGGCAGATATTGCCGAGACAGACAAACAGAACCTCCATCAGGCCCCCAGCAGGCGACGGACGCGCTCAAGGTCTTCAGGCGTATCAACACCGGCAGGCGGTGCTTCCAGGGCATCGCCCACATGGATGCGCACGCCATGCCACAGAGCGCGCAATTGCTCCAGGGATTCGGTATTTTCCAACCAGCACGGGCCCCAACTGACGAAGTCATGCAGGAAACCGGCACGGTAAGCGTAAATGCCGATGTGGCGACGGTACGGCACGCCCTCCGGCAATACTTCGGGGTTCCTGGCGAAGGCGTCGCGAGCCCACGGCAAGGTCGAACGGCTGAAAGTCAATGCCAGGCCATTGATATCGCTGACCACCTTCACCACGTTCGGATTGAACAGGGTGTCGATGTCTTCAATGGGTTCGGCAAGGGTGGCCATGCGTGCTTCGCCATGGGCGGCCAGGTTGGCCGCCACCTGATCGATCACACTGGGCGGGATCAACGGCTCATCACCTTGCACGTTGACCACGATGGCGTCGGGCGCAAGGCCAAGCTGCGTGGCGACTTCGGCCAGGCGGTCGGTGCCGGAATTATGGTCTTCGCGGGTCAACACCGCTTCAGCGCCAAAGCCCTGGCAGGCCGCGATGATACGCGGGTCATCGGTAGCCACCACCACGCGCTCGGCACTGCTTTTACTGGCCTGCTCCCACACCAGCTGGATCATCGGTTTGTTGCCGATCATTTGCAGCGGTTTGCCCGGCAGACGGGTCGATGCGTAACGCGAAGGAATGACAACGGTAAAGGCGGTGGTCATTTATCCAGGCGCTCATCGGTCGTCAGGGTGCGGGCTTCGCTTTCCAGCATCACGGGGATGCCGTCACGGATCGGATAGGCCAGGCCAGCACCTTTGCTGATCAGCTCGGTTTTATCGGCGCTGAGCTTGAGCGGGCCTTTGCAGATAGGGCAAGCGAGGATGTCGAGCAATTTGGTGTCCATGAGTGTTTCCTGGAAAGAAGCGTTTTAAGGCAAAAGACGGGCAGGCAGCAGGCGCATCAGTTGTGTGTCGAACCAGGCGACAAACGCCGGCGACGGCACCGCATCCACCGCAAGGTACCACCAGTCGGGCTGGGCAAAGGCGCGGCACTTCACCGCGTCTTTCTCGGTCATGACCAGTGGCAATGACGGCGTAAAACTCAAGACCTCGGCGTTGTAGGACGCGTGGTCGGCAAATGCATGGGGTATCGGCTGCCAGTGTAGCGTTTCAAGGGTATTGAAGAAACGTTGCGGGTTGCCAATACCAGCGACCGCGTGCACCGCCTGGCCCATCGGAAAATAATCGATCGGCTGGCGCTCACCGGTACTCAGGTTGATCAACGCCGTGGGCAACAGACGGAAGGCAAAGCCGTCCTCACGGTCCGCCACGGCGCCGTTGTAAAGCAGCGCATCCACGCTCTGCAAACGCTCCACCGGCTCCCGTAGTGGCCCGGCGGGCAGGCAACGGCGGTTGCCAAGTCCCCGTGCGGCGTCGATCAACACCAGCTCCAGATCGCGGGCCAGGCGGTAATGTTGCATGCCATCGTCTGAAAGGATCAGGTCCAGGGTTTCACTGGCCAGCAATGCTTTAACGGCGCGACTACGGTCAGGGTCGATCATCAATGGGACGCCGCAACGCTGCACGATCAGCAAAGGCTCGTCCCCTGCCACCTCGGCGCTGTGGCTGGCCTCTACCCGCCAAGGCAGTTGCGGCGGCCTGGCACCGTATCCACGGCTGACGACGCCTACGCGCAAACCACTGCGCCGGCAGTGCTCAATCAGCCACAGAATCAACGGTGTCTTGCCCGTGCCACCCACGGTGATATTACCGACCACCACCACCGGCACCGGGGACTGATAGATCTCGCCCTCACCCGCCAGGAACCGTGCCCGCTTGCGCTGCACCACCCGGCGATACAAAGACTCCAGCGGCCGCAGCAGCGCGAGAGCCGGATGGCCTTCATACCAGGCCTTGAGCAATCGATCGGACATGGGCATCAGGGTGCGCTCGCGGCCTCGACGGTGGACATGCGCAAATGGCTGAAGCCAAGTTTGCCGGCAGCATCCATCGCGGTGATCACCGCCTGGTGCTGGGTCTTGCCATCGGCACTGATCGACAGCGGCATTTTGGTGTCGCCACCGGACTCCTTCTGCAAGGCGTCCATCAAGCTGTTGAGGTCGTTCTTTTCCAGCAACTGGTTATTCACCGAAAACACCCCATCGGCACTGATGGCGATGTCCAGTTGCTTGACCTGCTGATCTTCGGCCGGCGAGCCGCTGACCGCTTCCGGCAAATCAACCCGCAGCTCGGTCTGCCGGGTGAAGGTGGTGGTGACGACAAAAAACAGCAGCAGGATAAACACCACGTCGATCAGCGACGCGAGGTTGATATCGACATTTTCCCGTTGCTTGCGGCGAAATTTCACGCTTTGCCCTCGACCAGGTCCACATCGCGATCGCCCTGCACCACTTCCACCAGCTTGATGGCTTCCTGCTCCATGCCCACCACCAGCTCATCAATGCGGCGCTGCAGGAAGCGATGGAAGAATACCGATGGAATACCGACCATCAGGCCCGCCGCAGTGGTAATCAAAGCCTTGGAGATACCCCCGGCCAGCACCGCGGCGTTGGTGGTCATACCCGAGCCCATGAACGAGCTGAAGATATCGATCATGCCCAGCACCGTCCCCAGCAAGCCGAGCAACGGGGCCATCGCGGCAATGGTACCGAGGGCATTGATGTAGCGTTCCAGCTCATGAATGACCCGGGCAGCAGCCTCTTCGATGCACTCTTTCATGATCTCGCGACCATGCTTGGAGTTGGCCAGGCCGGCGGCGAGGATTTCCCCCAGGGGTGAGTTGGCGCGCAGCTCCTTGAGTTTTTCCTTGTCGAGTTGCTTATTCTTGATCCAGCCCCAGACCTGCCCCAGCAAGTGCTCGGGGGTGACGCGGCTGGCGCGCAGGGTCCACAGGCGCTCGGCAACAATGCCGAGTGCGGCGATGGAGCTGAGGATGATCGGTAACATCATCCAGCCACCGGATTTGACCAATTCCCACACAGTGAATGTCCCCTCGAAAAAGTGCGCCACTTTATCATATAGGTTCGGCGGCGGGGTTCGTCGACCATAGACCCGCCCGTCGCAGGCACCCGCCTTTATAACGCTGGACTAAGGTAACGGTTCGCGCCAGAAACGGCGTTGACTGCGCGCAACAACCGGTGGCTTGAAGGCGCCCAACTGCAGACGCACCGCGCCCTGCTCGGCGCTGTCGTATACCCGACTGCCCAGGGCCTGATAACGTTCCATCACCGAGGCATGAGGGTGGCCGAATGCATTGCCTCGCCCTCTGGAGATCAGCACCGACTTGGGCACCAACCGTTGTACGAAGGGCCAGGATGAAGAACTGCGGCTGCCATGATGGGGGGCTTGCAGCCAATCGGTCGGCTTCGCCAGCGGCGTGTCGAGAAAAGCCCGTTCCGCCGCACGGTCAATATCGCCGGTGAGCAGCAGGCGCTCGCCATTGGCCTGTACCTGTAACACGCAAGACTTGGGATTACCGTCGACAGCGCCAGGCCATTGCCATAATGCGAACGACACACCGTCCCACGTCCATGCCTCGCCACTGATACAGGGCTGAGTACCGAGAAACGCCGGCAGACCTTCGGTCTCGCCGCCCACTACCCGGCCGATGGGCAGCCCCTCGGCAATCGCAGCCGCACCGCCGGCATGGTCGGCGTCGGCATGGCTGAGCAACATCATGTCCAACCGCTCGACCCCAAGTTTTTTCAACGATGGCAATACCACCCGCGCGCCTAAATCAACCGCGCCGGATCGAGGGCCGGCATCGTAGAGCAAGGTGTGATGACGGGTGCGCAGAACCAGTGCCTGCCCCTGGCCGACATCCAGTTGCACCACTTCCACTCGCCCATGGGGCACCAGCTCCCTGGGGGGAAATACCGCCAACAGGAGCATTGGCCACCCCAGCAGCCGGAACGGCACACCCTTGGGCAGCAGCAATATCACCGCGCCCACGAGGCTCACCAGCCAATACCCCAACGGCACTTCGGCCGGTATCCAGGCGGGCCGTTGTGCGGCCAACAGGGCCAAACCCGTGAACAGCCCATCCAGCGCCCCGCCGGCCAGCCACAGCACACCCTCCCCCACAAAGGGCACCCACAGGAACGCAGTCCCCAGCAACGCCAGGGGCAACACCACCAGGCTGATCCACGGCACGGCAAATAGATTGGCCACCGGTGCGCTGAGGCTGATGGGCAGGCCGAGTACCAACAAAATCGGAAACAACCCGATTGCAATCAGCCATTGGGGTCGGGTCCACGCCTGCCAGGGGCTCCAGGGGCCCAAACGTGCGCCGAAGGCCAACACCAGCACGGCAACCGCGGCAAACGACAACCAGAACCCCGGTTGCAGACTGGCCAGGGGTTCAAACACCAGTACACCATTAAACGCCAGCAACAAAGGCCACCAACCGCCCAGGTGCCGGAACCGCAGACGCCACAGCAGCACCAGGGCGACCATCAGGCAGGCCCGCTGCACCGGTACGCCAAACCCTGCGAGCAGGCCGTAACCCAACGCGCCGGCAAACGCCAAACTGCAGGCCCACGGTAGCCAGGGCAACACGCGGGGCCAACCACCGTAGCGCGCCAACCCCGCCACCAGGCCGTAAATCAAGCCCGCCAGCAAACCAATATGCTGGCCGGAAATCACCAGCAGGTGCACGGTCCCGGTGTCCTGCAACACCCGCCAATCCTGCGCGGTCAGCCCGGAACCGTCCCCCAGCACCAACGCCACCACGGCAGCTTGGCGATTATGCATGCCCACGCTCATCAGGCGTTGACGCAGGCTATCGCGCCAGGCATCGCGAGCCGGTGCCAGACGCTCACCGTCCTTGACTGACGCCGTGGCGCCAATGCGCTGGGCCAGCAACCACGCCTCGTAGTCAAAACCGTGAAAGTTGAGCAGGCCGGACGGTCGTTTGAGTGTCACCGCCAGGCGCCAGCGCTCGCCACTGCGTACCGGTGGACCGCCGTGCCAAGACACTCGGATACGCTTGGGCAACCGCGCATTGCGCGCCCGGCTGTCGGTCAGTTCGAAGCGCACGCCGGTGCCCGTCTGCTGCGGCAACCCGCTGACACGCCCCTCGACCCAACGAGTCTGCCCATCCAGCGCCGGCACCAATCGATCATTCAACGCCCACTGCGCGCCGATGCAAGCCCAGCTCAGGCCCAGCAGAAAAAAAGCCAGCGGGTAGCTCCGCCACGGCAACAACATCAAGGCCAGCACCAGCATCGCCAACAAAGCGCCAGCCGGTGGCAGCGCCGGCAACCAGCGCAACGTCAGCAAACCGAGTGCGAGCGCGAACATCCCTGTTCTCATGGATCATCCTTTTCGAAGTGATCCACTCAGTCTTAGCTGGGCGCCCGGCGCGGCCTATGATGTTTTGTCACAAAGTCTGAATTTTCTGTTTATAGAATACGCGCATACTTGCCCCTCGAACTGACCTGGACCCCTTATGCCCCGGCGCTTATTCAAACGGTACATGCCCGATCCCAGCAGTATCAGGGAACACAAGTCCTTACGATTTCTCGGCACGTTGCTGCATGACCCCAACCTCTGGCACCTGAACCGGCACTCCGTGGCGCGCGCCATGGCGGTTGGGCTGTTTGCCGCGTTTATTCCGATTCCCTTTCAGATGTTATTGGCGGCGGTCCTGTCCATCAGCGTGCGCGCCAATATGCCCATCGCTGTCAGCCTGGTGTGGCTGACCAACCCGATCACCATGCCGTTTGTGTTTGTCGGCACCTATCTGACAGGCGCCTGGCTGATGAATGTGCCGCCACGCAGCCTGCCCGACAACCTGACGTGGGAATGGATCAGCGGCCAACTGAGCACGCTGTGGCAGCCATTCCTGTTGGGCTCGGTGGTCTGTGGTGTGCTGCTGGCGGCGCTGGCCTACTGCCTGACCATGCTGTACTGGCGCTGGTGGGTTGCCCACCAATGGAAAAAGCGCAAACAGCGGCGTACCTGAGGGTTACCGAGCCACGAGTCGCAGATGCACGCGCAGGCCCTGCCCGGTATTTTCCGCCCACAAGCGCCCACCCTGGCGCTGCACGGCGTTGCGGGCAATGCTCAAGCCAAGGCCGAAACCACCGTCCCCGGGGCGTGAGCCCTCCAGGCGGGTAAAGGGCGCGAAGATGCGTTCAAGGTCTTGCTCATCAATCCCGCCACCCTGATCTTCCAGCCACAGATGCCAGTGGTCGCCTTCGCGACAGCCATCCAGTTGCACCACCCCGTGAGCGGGCGAATGCCGGATCGCGTTGCGCAGGATATTTTCCAACGCCTGGGCCAGTGCATTCAGGTTGCCCCGCACCCAACAGTCGACCGCCAGGCGGCACGGCAAGCGCGACGCAGGCCAATCGCTTTCATAGCAGGCATTTTCCCGCAGCATGTCCCACAACGCCTGGATCTGGATGTCTTCATTGGGCAAGGGCGTGCGCTCACTGTCCAGCCAAGCCAATTGCAGACTGTCTTCCACCAGATGCTGCATGCCGTCGATTTCACGGCTCAACCGCTCGCGCAGTTGCGCCAGGTCTTGTTCACTGTCACAGGCCACGCGCAGGCGGCTCAGGGGTGTGCGCAACTCATGTGACATATCCCGCAGTAACTGTTGCTGTAATACCACGGTGCCCTGCAAGCGCTCGGACATATGGTCAAAGGCCCGGCTCAACTCGCCCAGTTCATCCTGGCGGCGGGTGGCCTCGCTAGGCATGCGCGCATTCAACTGGTCGGCGCGCCAGGCGTTGGCCTGCTCACGCAATTGATTGAGGGGCATGATCAACAACCGATAGAGGCCAACGCACAGCAGCAGGGTAAATAAACCGGGAATCACGCCATTGGTCACCACACGCCAGAACAGCTGATAACGCCCGGGCATGAATCGTTGCGGCAGCTCGATCACCAATGCCCCCGCGCCAGGGTTCACAGGAAACGCAACCTTCAGCCACGGCAGCCCTTTGACATGACGACTGACCGGCCATTCCAGGCCGCGCAGGAACGTCAGGCGCTGGCTCTCCTTGTCGCTTAACGGTGTACTGCTGAGGGATTGCAGATCCTTGCCGATCACCCCGATCCAGGTCGACTCGCGGGTGGTCATCAGTTGCAGCCACGCATCGACACCCGCACGTCCCTGCGTATTCCAGGCCAATTCGGCGCCCGCCGCGTAGCCCCGCAGGATCTCGCGGGACTCTTCAGACACGTAGGCGCTTTGCTCCTCCATATACCGGCCCCAGGACCAACTGAGCCAGATCATCAGCAAACAGAAGGCGATCAACAGGCTGGCGAGCTTCCAGAACAGCGAGTGCTTGCCAGGCAAGCGCTCAAAGCCCCTCATCGGCACCGCTCAATACGTAGCCCTTGCCCCATACGGTACGCACTTCGCGTTCGCTGTAGCCGATGGCCTTGAGCTTGCGACGAATCTGGCTGACGTGCATATCCAGGCTGCGATCATGGGGCGCATAACCGCGCTGCAATACATGCTGATAAAGGAACGCCTTGCTGAGCACCTCTTCGGCATTCCGGTGCAGGGTTTCCAGCAGGCGATATTCACTGCGCGTCAGCCCGGCCCAGCGCGCCTTGTAAAAGACGTCACACACTTCATCGTCAAAGCGCAGGGTATGTGCTTCTTCGCGCGCGGTTATCAGGGCCGCCTGCGGACGACGGTCCAGGGCGACCCGTCGCAGGATCGCCTCGATGCGCACGCGCAACTCGATCATGCTGAACGGCTTGGGCAGATAGTCGTCCGCCCCCAGGCGAAAGCCGCTGATGCGATCCGCCTCGGCACCCAGTGCCGACATCAGGATCACAGGCACCGCATGGCTCTGGCGTAAATGCGTGAGGATCGATAACCCATCCAGCCCGGGCAGCAGGATGTCCATCAACACCACGTCGAACGCCTGGTCACGGGCCATCTGCAACCCTTGCCGGCCGTTCTGGCACCACGTGACCTCGAAGCCGCAGCGGCCCAAGTGCTCATGCACATAGGCGCCCAATACAGGGTCATCTTCGATGGTCAGGATACTGGGTGGGCCAACTGCTGCGGGATTCATTAGCGTCTGCAAGTCATTCTCAATAACTGATTATTCAAGATTAAACTGTTACAGGCAATCGCCAGATGGCAGCAAATGGCCCGAAGATTGCCGCATGTCATTAATTTACGAGAATCCACGCTGCGCAAATGGCTACACTGCGCAGGTGGCACGGGCCGGATGCCTGTGTGAATGATTGATATCAATGTGGTGGCAGGAGAGTGGCGTGCTTAGAAGAATGGGGATAAAAGGCCGCGTACTGTTGCTGACCTTATTACCGACCAGCCTGATGGCCTTGTTGTTGGGCGGTTATTTCACCTGGATGCAACTGTCGGAACTGCAGAGCCAGTTGCTGCAACGCGGCGAGATGATCGCCGAGCAATTGGCCCCGCTGGTGGCTCCACCCCTGAGCAGCAAAAACACAGATCTGCTCGAACGCATCGCCACCCAATCCCTGGAACAACCGGACGTGCGCACCGTATCGTTCCTCGCACCCGACCGCTCGCCCCTGGCCCACGCCGGCCCGACCATGCTCAACCAGCCGCCCACCGGTAACAGCTCACAATTGCTGCAGCGCACCGGCAACGATGCCACGCGCTATCTGTTGCCGGTATTCGGCCACCATCGCAACCTCGCCGGCGAACTGATCCCCGATGAGTCCGACCGCCTGTTGGGCTGGGTCGAAGTGGAACTGTCCCACAACGGCATGTTGCTGCGCGGCTATCGCAGTCTGTTCGCCAGCCTGCTGTTGATTGCCATTGGCTTGATCTGCACCGCCGCTCTGGCACTGCGCATCAGCCGCACGATCAACTCACCTATCGGCCAGATCAAACAGGCTGTGGCCCAACTCAAGGACGGTAATCTGGAAACACGCTTGCCACCCTTGGGCAGCCAGGAATTGGACCAATTGGCTTCGGGCATCAACCGTATGGCCGAAACCCTGCAAAATGCCCAGGAAGAACTGCAACACAGCATCGATCAGGCCACCGAAGACGTACGGCAGAACCTGGAAACCATCGAGATCCAGAACATCGAACTGGACCTGGCGCGCAAGGAAGCCTTGGAGGCCAGCCGAATCAAGTCGGAGTTCCTGGCCAATATGAGTCATGAAATCCGCACCCCGCTCAACGGCATCCTGGGTTTCACCCACCTGTTGCAAAAAAGCGAGATGTCGCCACGCCAGTTGGATTACCTGGGCACCATCGAAAAATCCGCCGACAACCTGTTGGGCATCATCAACGAGATCCTCGACTTCTCGAAAATCGAGGCCGGCAAACTGGTGCTCGACAGCGTGCCCTTCAACCTGCGCGACTTGCTGCAAGACACCCTGACCATCCTCGCGCCTGCCGCCCATGCCAAGCAGTTGGAACTGGTCAGCCTGGTGTACCGCGACACGCCACTGGCGTTGGTCGGCGACCCGCTACGCCTCAAGCAGATCCTGACCAACCTGATCAGCAACGCGATCAAGTTCACTCGCGAAGGCACCATCGTGGCCCGGGCGATGATCGAGGACGAACAGGAAGACAGCGTACAACTGCGCATCAGCGTGCAGGACACCGGCATCGGCCTGTCCAACCAAGATGTACGCGCACTCTTCCAGGCCTTCAGCCAGGCCGACAACTCGCTGTCGCGCCAACCGGGCGGCACCGGCTTGGGGCTGGTGATTTCCAAGCGCCTGATCGAACAGATGGGTGGTGAAATCGGCGTTGACAGCACGCCGGGTGAAGGTTCGGAATTCTGGATCAGCCTTAACCTGCCCAAGACCCGCGACGACGTTGAAGACCTGCCCGCCCCGCCGCTGCTCGGTCGCCGCGTGGCCGTGCTGGAAAACCACGAACTGGCGCGCCAGGCCCTGCAACATCAGTTGGAAGACTGCGGCCTTGAAGTCACGCCGTTCAACTCCCTGGAAAACCTGACCAACGGCATCACCAGCGCGCATCAGACCGAGCAGGCCATTGACCTGGCGGTACTCGGCGTCACCGCCAACGACATTCCTCCCGAACGCCTCAACCAGCATCTATGGGACCTCGAACACCTGGGCTGCAAAGTGCTGGTGCTGTGTCCTACCACCGAGCAGATGCTGTTCAACCAGGCGGTGCCCAACCCCAACAGCCAATTGCAGGCCAAGCCGGCCTGTACGCGCAAGTTGCGCCGAGCGTTGGCCGACCTGATCAGCCCGCGGCCTTCGCGCAGTGAACCGGGTGAGCCGCTGTCCAGTCGTGCACCGCGTGTACTTTGCGTGGATGACAACCCGGCGAACCTGTTGCTGGTGCAAACCCTGCTCGAAGACATGGGCGCCAAGGTCCAGGCGGTGGAAAGCGGGTATGCCGCCGTCAATGCGGTGAAACAGGAGACCTTCGACCTGGTACTGATGGACGTGCAAATGCCCGGTATGGACGGCCGCCAGAGCACCGAGGCGATTCGCCAGTGGGAAAGCGAACGCCACGGCACGCCGTTGCCGATAGTCGCCCTCACGGCCCATGCCATGGCCAATGAAAAACGAGCACTGTTGCAAAGTGGCATGGACGACTACCTGACCAAACCCATCAGCGAGCGGCAACTGGCCCAGGTGGTGTTGAAGTGGACCGGTCTGGCCCTGCGCAATCAAGGGCCGGAGCGCACCCCCGAAAATTTGGCTCCAGGTGTGCGACTGCAGGTACTGGACCACGAGGAGGGTTTACGCCTGGCCGCCAACAAGGCCGACCTGGCCGCCGATATGCTCGCCATGCTGCTGGCGTCCCTGGAGGCCGACCGCCAGGCCATCACCGCGGCCCGCGATGCCAATGACAACAACGCCCTGATCGAACGCGTTCACCGCCTGCACGGCGCCACGCGCTACTGCGGTGTGCCGCAGCTGCGCGCCGCCTGCCAGCGCGCCGAAACGTTGCTCAAGCAGGACGACGCCAAAGCCATGGCCGCACTCGACGAGCTGGACATGGCGATTGCGCGCCTGGCCAGTGAAGCACGGGTCAGCGCCTGACCCCTGCAGGCGCTTACCCAATCCGCAATGACAGGGAGTTTTATTTGATGCGCGTCATTCTTTTCAGCAGCCAGCATTACGACCGCGACAGCTTTCTTGGCGAGCCGCTGCCCGCCGGCTTGGAACTGCACTTCCAGCCCGCGCGGCTCAACCTCGACACCGTGGCCCTGGCCGACCATCACGAGGTGGTGTGTGCCTTCATCAACGATGACCTCAGCGCGCCGGTGCTGGAGCACCTGGCCAAAGGCGGCACGCGCCTGATTGCCTTGCGTTCGGCCGGCTATAACCATGTCGACCTTGCCGCCGCGAGGCACCTGGGGCTGGCCGTCGTACGCGTCCCGGCGTATTCGCCCCACGCGGTGGCCGAGCACGCCGTGGCGTTGATCCTGGCCCTCAACCGTCGCTTGCACCGCGCTTATAACCGCACCCGCGACGGCGATTTCAGCCTGCACGGGCTGACCGGCTTCGACCTCGTCGGCAAGACGGTCGGCGTGGTCGGCACCGGGCAGATCGGCGCAACATTCGCCAGGATCATGGCCGGTTTCGGCTGCCGACTGGTGGCCTACGACCCCTTCCCCAATCCTCAGGTGCAAGCCCTCGGCGCCCGCTACGTAAGCTTGCCCGAGCTGCTGGCCGAGGCGCAGATCATCAGCCTGCACTGCCCGCTCACCCAGGACAGCAAACACCTGATCAACGCGCGTTCCCTGGCACATATGCAACCGGGCGCCATGCTGATCAACACCGGGCGCGGCGGTTTGGTCGACACACCGGCACTGATCGACGCGCTCAAGGAGGGTCAACTCGGTTATTTGGGGCTGGATGTGTATGAGGAAGAAGCCCAGCTGTTTTTCGAAGACCGGTCCGACTTACCCTTGCAAGACGATGTGCTTGCACGCCTGCTGACCTTTCCCAACGTGATCATCACCGCCCACCAGGCATTCCTGACTCGCGAGGCGCTGGCAGCGATTGCCGGGACCACGCTGGCTAACATTGCGGCATGGGCCGACGGCCTGCCGCAGAACCTCGTCGAGGGCTGATCAGCGGTCACATACCAGGCCCATGATAGGCCGGCACCCGTGATAGGATGCCGCGCCTATTTGGAGGATCCATGGCCGAACACGATTTCCGCTTCAGCTTGCTGAGCCCGCAACACACCCTCATTGAATGCCGTGCCCTGGTGCCTGGCCGTTATCAGGTCACCGGCAACGGTGGTTCGATCAAGCATGGCGACGTACTGATCGTCACCCTGCGTGGCAGTAAAACCCTGTCGATGCGACTGACCGTCGAAGGTGACGCGCGCTATTCCATCCGCCCGGCGGGCCAATGGGTCGCCATGGCCCAGGGGCCGAAATTCGGCGAACTGGAGATTCACACCTGGAAGGTCAACTGCGACAGCTGCGAAAGCGTGCTGGAGTTTGAATTCGCAGTGGAAACCAAGCTGACCAAAGAGCCACTGCAGCCGGCCGCCAACGCGCGCATCAAGGAATTGGGCTGGGCCAGTGAAGGCGACAAGCACCGCTGCCCGAAATGCCAGAAGGCCGCACAATGAGAGCCCCTCTGTTGCTCGCCGCCATCGGCGTCGGCCTGAGCGGCTGCGCCGGCAACACGGCGAAGCTGGAGCAGGATCACAGCTACGTAGTGGAGTGGATTGGTGAGCGGCCATTGATGGACTACGCGCACCTGACCGTGACGCTGGGTGCCGATGGTCGCGCCTATGGCAACGGCGGGTGCAACCACTGGTTTGCGCCGTACACCGTCGATGGCGAGAAACTCAGTTTCGGCAAGATCGGCAGCACCCGCAAGCTTTGCGCCGAAGCCTTGATGGAGCAGGAACAGCGCTTCTTCCAGGCCCTGCAAGGCGTTGAACGCTGGGATATCTCGCCGATCGAACAGACCCGCTTCTGGCCGGCCGAGGGCAAGCCGATTCGCTTGTGGCGGGAGGAAGGCTGACCGGTCTTTATACCGCCCGCACGTGGGATGGGCTTGCCCGTCGATGACAGTCTGTCAGCAATACCTGCCTTGACTGACCACCGCTATCGAGGGCAAGCCGCCTCCCACATTTATCCGCGCAAGGCCTTGAGCTTGGCCAGCACGCCCTCCGCCGTCTGCTCGCCCATCAACTGCTCACGCACCTTGCCCTTGTCATCGATGATATAGGTCACCGGCAACGCTTCGCTGCGCGGAATATCAAAGATCCCCTCCGGGTTCTGCGCCAGGACGGTGAACTTGATCCCCAGCTTCTCGCTGGCCGCCTTGAGTTCCTCACCCTGCACATTGTCGAAATTGACGCCGAACACCCCCACATTCTGCCCTTTCAGCTGATCGGCCAAGGCATTGAGCTGCGGGATTTCCGTACGGCACGGGCCACACCATTCGGCCCAGTAGTTGACCACCACCCACTGCTTGTCCAGACGTTCGGCCGCCACTTTCTTGCCGTATTGGTCAACGCCGTAGTCATTGCCGCAGCCGCTGAGCAGCAGGGTTGTGATGATCGCGAATGCACCGATCAGTCGCCTAGTCATGGGGTAATCCTTCGTAAAAATGAACATTGGCTGCGACCTATCGCCTCTTACGGTTTAAGAGCGGGCCGCAGCGCAGGTAGAATACCCGCCACCTTACGCAAGATGCGACCCGCACATGACCGATCTGACGCTTTATCACAACCCGCGCTGCTCGAAATCGCGCGGTGCGCTCGAGTTGCTGGAGGCTCGCGGCCTGGCCCCGACCGTCGTGCGCTACCTGGAAACGCCGCTGGACGCCGCGCAACTGAAGGCCTTGCTGAGCAAGCTCGGCATCAGCGCACGCCAATTGCTGCGCACCGGTGAAGACGAATACAAAACCCTCGACCTGGCCGACGCCAGCCTCAGCGAAGCGCAATTGATCGCCGCCATCGCCGCGCACCCGAAGTTGATGGAGCGCCCGATCCTGGAGACCGCCGATAAAGCCATCATCGGTCGCCCACCGGAGAATGTGTTGGAGATCCTGCCGTGACGACTCCGTATGTGCTGGTGCTGTATTACAGCCGCAATGGCTCGGTCAGCGAGATGGCCCGGCAAATTGCCCGGGGGATCGAACAGGCCGGCCTGGAGGCACGCCTGCGTACCGTACCGGCGATCTCGACCGAGTGCGAAGCCGTCGCGCCGAGCATTCCGGACGAATGCGCGTTGTATGCCAGCCTCGATGACCTGAAGAACTGCTCCGGCCTGGCGCTGGGCAGCCCGACCCGCTTCGGCAACATGGCTGCGCCGCTCAAGTACTTCCTCGACGGCACCAGCAACCTGTGGCTCACCGGCGCGCTCGTGGGCAAACCCGCCGGGGTCTTCACCTCCACCGCCAGCCTGCACGGCGGCCAAGAGACCACGCTGATGTCGATGCTGCTGCCGTTGCTGCATCACGGCATGCTCATCACCGGCCTGCCCTACAGCGAACAGGCGTTACTCGACACCCAGGGCGGCGGCACGCCGTATGGGGCCAGTCACCATGCCGGACCTGACGGCAAACGCATGCTTGACCAACATGAAATCACCCTGTGCCGCGCCCTGGGCCTGCGCCTGGCAAACACGGCCTTGCTGCTGGAGAACGGCCGTGGCCAGAAAGCCTAAGGCCCTGCCATCGCAAGCGTGGCTGGAGCCACGGGTCAAAGTGGCGCGGGCGCTGAGCCTGTTGGCATTTCTTGGTCTGGTGGGCTTGCTCTGTGTGTACTACCTGTTCATCGCAGACCTGCACGGCGCCCGCCCATGGGTGATCCTGCTGATCGAATGGGTGCCGCTGCTGATACTGGCACCGGGGATGCTGTTGGGCAGTACCCGTGGGCATTCGTGGATGTGCTTCGTGGTGAACCTGTATTTCATCAAGGGTGCGCTGGCGGCGTATGACCCGAACCGGCAACTGTTCGGGGTGCTGGAGATGCTGGCGAGCCTGGCGGTCTTCTGCACCGCCCTGCTCTATGTACGCTGGCGGCATCAACTGAATCGGCGGTTGGCGGCAACCTGATCGAGATGTGTCGCCTCGACCCTAGTGATTCACCGTGTAAGCCAACATCATCGACAGCTGGCACATTGGCCGCCCACTCTCGGCATGCCACTGATTGAACGCAGCCTGCACCGCCGCCAGGTCGCGCAGGCTGGTCGGCGCCCTGTCGACGATCTTCTGCGCGTTCAGGGCCGCCACCACGTCATCGCTCGGCACAAAAGTATCCTTGCCCACCATGCGCAAAAAGCGCGGGGCCGATAGACCGCCCAGTTGGTGACCGTGCTTGCTCAGGTACTTCCACAACCCGACGATATCGGTCACCGGCCAGTCTGCGATAAATGCGCCGAAGCTGCCTTTTTCCTGCTCGATGTCGAGGATCATCTGCGCATTGCGCGGCACACTCTTGAGTTTGCCCAGGTGGCGGATGATGCGCGTGTCCTGCATCAAACGCTCCAGATGTTCGGCGCCCATCAATACAACCTTTTCCGGGTCGAAGCCAAAAAACACCTGTTCGAAGGCCGGCCACTTGGCATCCACCACACTGTGCTTCAAGCCCGCGCGAAACACGCGCAGCGCCAGGGTCGACAGGTAACGGTCATCGCTGATCTTGCGCAATTGCGCCGCAGTCTTGGGCACAGGCAGGTGGGCGTCCAGTTTGGCCGCTGAACCGAAGCGGTTCAGACAATATTCGTGCAGCCATTTGTAATCGCGCATGCCCTCTCCTGGCAATTGAATTGAAAACGGCGCCCGCGAGCGCCGTGTGTCAGAGCATTGAAACGGCTCAGAGGTTCACTACATTGACGAAGCGCGAAGCCGCCGTCTCGTCGATCTTCAAGCTGGTGAAGTCGAACAGGTTGCGGTCGGCCAACTGCGACGGGATCACATTCTGCAGGCTACGGAAGATGCTCTCGGTGCGACCGGGGGTCTTGCGCTCCCAGTCCACCAGCATGTCCTTGACCACCTGGCGCTGCAGGTTTTCCTGGGAGCCGCACAGGTTGCACGGGATGATCGGGAATTGCTTGAGGTCGGAGTAGGCCTGGATGTCCTTCTCGCTGCAATACGCCAGCGGGCGGATCACCACATTGCGCCCGTCATCGGCGCGCAGCTTGGGTGGCATGGCCTTGAGCGAGCCGTTGAAGAACATATTGAGGAAGAAGGTTTCGACGATGTCATCACGGTGATGACCCAGGGCCATCTTGGTCGCGCCGATCTCATCGGCGAAGGTGTAGAGCGTGCCACGGCGCAGGCGCGAGCACAGCGAGCAGGTGGTCTTGCCTTCCGGGATCAGCTCCTTGACCACCGAGTAAGTGTCTTTTTCAACGATATGGTATTCGACGCCCAGCTCCTTGAGATAAGCCGGCAGCACGTGCTCAGGGAAGCCCGGTTGTTTCTGGTCCATGTTGACGGCGACGATCTCGAACTTGATCGGCGCGACCTTTTGCAGGTGCAGCAGCACGTCGAGCATGGTGTAGCTGTCTTTGCCACCGGAGAGGCAAACCATGACCTTGTCGCCGTCCTCGATCATGTTGAAATCGGTGACCGCTTCACCGGCCAGGCGACGCAGGCGTTTTTGCAGTTTGTTCTGGTTGACTGTAAGAGTGCCCATGGCGCTTGGATCCGCTTGAGGTGTGTGACGAAAAGCGCAGCATTTTACCGGTAAGCATGGCTGAGTTCCATTACGCAGGGGCTGCTTCCCGATAGCGGCGAGCCAGATAGCCATGTTTGGCTGAATACTGCTACCGGGAGCAAACCCGCCGCCCTATCTACCCGCATTACCCCGTACAGACCCTCCCGCGATTAGGGCCAGTGTTTACAGTGCGATTTGCTCTAAAGCCCTACAGTTTTTCCGGTCATCACTTCCTATACTGCGACTTGAGGTCGCACATCTATCCAGACCTTTCAGGCCATATGGCCCGTGAGCGCTCCGATGGGGGGCGATGGTAATAACGACAGGAGTGACTGGCATGATCCATCACGTCGTGGGGCTGTTTACCCATCCCGACCAGGAATGGCGGGAAATCCGTGGCGATAAGGAAGAAAGCATCGGCCACATGTACCTCACTCATACCCTGATTCTCGCGGCGATCCCCGCCGTATCCGCGTTTATCGGCACGACCCGGGTCGGCTGGGTCATCGGCAGCCGCGCCCCGGTGATGCTGACCCAGGAAAGCGCGCTGTGGATGACCATCATGTCGTACGCGGCGATGCTCTGCGGCGTGGCGGTGATGGGCGCGTTCATCCACTGGATGGCCCGCACCTATGACGCCAACCCCAGCATGTCACGCTGCGTGGCATTTGCGACCTACACCGCGACACCGCTGTTTATCGGCGGGCTGGCGGCGCTGTACCCGCATATGTGGCTGGGCATGATGGTGGGCATGGCAGCCATTTGCTACACGGTGTACCTGCTGTATGTAGGGCTGCCGACCTTCATGAACATCGACCCGGACGAGGGCTTCCTGTTCTCCAGTTCGGTACTGGCAGTGGGCCTGGTCGTCCTGGTGGCGATCATGGCGTTTACCGTGATCGTCTGGGGCCTCGGCGTAGGCCCGGTTTACACCAACTGAAATCCGCTTATCGACCTGGGCAAGGCCACCGCAAGGTGGCCTTGTGCGTTATGCATGACCATTCGGCGCCTGACAGATTCGGAAACACCCAGCTTTGCGGCATACTGGTCGTCTCTGGAGATATGTACAGCATGCCCGAGCAACTCAATACCCGCGTCGAAGATTGTTTCCTGCTAGCCGAATCCTTTTTCAAACGAAGCTTCAAACGCCCCCAGGTCAGCCTCAAGCTGCGGGGCCAGAAAGCCGGTGTCGCGCATTTGCACGAGAACCTGCTGCGTTTCAACCCACAGTTGTACCGAGAAAACAGCCAACACTTCCTGAAACAGACCGTGGCCCACGAAGTGGCGCACCTGATCGCCCACCAGTTGTTTGGCGAGCGCATCCAACCCCACGGCGAAGAATGGCAGTTGATCATGCGAGGAGTTTACGAACTGCCGCCCGATCGTTGCCACACCTATGAAGTAAAGCGCCGTCAGGTGACACGCTATATCTACCGATGCCCTTGTGCGGACAGCGACTTTCCGTTTTCGTCACAGCGTCACGGGCTGGTGAACCAAGGGCGGCGGTATCTGTGTCGGCGTTGCCGGCAAACATTGGTGTTCACTGGAGAAACCCGGGTGGAGTGACGAACGTTGCACCGCCCCTCCCCCATTTGGGATGTACGGACAGGTCGAATGTATGGGGCCTGCTCCCGATAGCGCCCCCCGTCAACCGACAACCTTGGCCTGGCGCAGCGCCGTTATCCGCTGGGCAGTGAACCCTAACTCAGTCAGTACCTCATCGGTGTGCGCGCCCACGGCCGCGCCGATATGCCGAGGCGCCGGCAAGCCCTCTGAAAACTTCAGAGGGCAGGCTATCTGCGCCTGGGTCGAGCCGTCGTCATGAGGCACCTGGCTGACCAACTGCCTCGCTTTCAACTGTGGATGCTCCACGGCTTCACTCAGGCTGAGCACCGGTTCCACACAAGCATCCACCCCGGCAAACAACTCACACAGCTCATCAAAGCTGCGCTTTTCAAACTCGACCTGCAGCGCCAGCTTCAGGGCCTTTTGCTGCTCCGGCCTGGGCGACAGGCCCTGGGCCGCCAGTTCCGGGCGGCCCAATGCCGTACACAATGGCTGCATGAAGGCCGGTTCCAGGCTGCCGACCGACATCCAGCGCCCGTCTCGCGTGCGGTAATAGTCGTAAAAGCTGCCGCCATTGAGTACATGCTTCTCCCACCCCGGTTCCACCCCACAGGCCAGGTAGCCGGCACCGGCCATGGCGTTCAGGCTGAACGAGCAGTCGGTCATGCTCACGTCCAGGTATTGGCCCACGCCACTCTGCTGCCGGGCAATGACCGCCGCCAGCAACCCGACCACCGCATGCAGCGAGCCCCCACCCACATCCGCCAATTGCACCCCCAGCGGCAACGGCCCACTGTCCTGGCGGCCGGTATGGCTGGCCACGCCCGCCAACGCCAGGTAGTTGATATCGTGCCCAGCGCGGTCCTTGTAGGGGCCGGTCTGGCCGTAGCCGGTGATCGATACATAGATCAGCCGCGGATTGATCGCCTTCAGCGCCTCGTAACCCAAGCCCAGGCGCGCCATCACCCCGGGGCGGAACTGTTCAAGGACGATGTCGTAGTCCTTGATCAGTTCGCGCACGATCTCCAGCGCTTCGGCCTGTTTCAGGTCCAACGCGAGGCTGCGCTTATTGCGGTTGAGGTAGGCATGGCTCGCCGACGTGCCCTGATCGTGGGGCGGCAATACGCGTAACAGGTCCATGCGCGTGGACGACTCGATCCGCAGCACTTCGGCGCCCATATCCGCCAGCATCAGCGAGGCAAAGGGGCCAGGCAACAAGGTGGAAAAATCCAGCACTTTGAGGGACGCCAGGGGACCAGACATGGAGACTCCGTTTCCGATTCGACTGCCCACAGACTAGGCAGCCGCACGCCTGACGGCAATCGCCGGAACGATCAGCGGCAGTGACCGTTTTGATCACGGCGGGCTTTTTCGCGGCGGCGGCTTTATCATTGGCCCACGTTTGCTGGCAGAGTGTTCCATGAAGTTCGCGATAGCGCTGTTTTCCGCCGCCCATGCGCCCTCCTCACGCCGCGCCTTGCTGTTCGCCCAAGCGGCGCTGGCGAGCGGGCACGAGATTGTGCGATTGTTTTTTTATCAGGACGGCGTGTACAGCGCCTCCAACACCATCGTTGCGCCCCAGGATGAGCAAGACATTGCGCGCCAGTGGCGTGAATTCGTCAGCGCACATCAGCTTGACGCCGTGGTGTGCATTGCCGCCGCCTTGCGCCGTGGCGTACTCAACAACGAAGAGGCCACACGCTACCAACGCAGTGCGGTGAACCTGGATGCGCCGTGGGCACTGTCGGGCCTTGGACAATTGCACGACGCTGCCCAGGCCGCCGACCGCCTGATCTGCTTTGGAGGGCCATGACATGTCCAAGTCTTTATTGGTGATCAGCCGCCAGGCACCGTGGGCCGGCCCGAGCGCGCGTGAAGCGCTGGATATCGTGCTGGCCGGCGGCGCGTTCGATCTGCCTATCGGCTTACTGTTCATGGATGACGGCGTGTTCCAGCTGGCGCCGCATCAGGACGCCAGGGCCCTGCAACAAAAAGACCTGAGCGCCAACCTGCAGGCACTGGGGCTGTTCGGCATCGACGAGGTATTCGCCTGCCGCCATAGCCTTGCCGAGCGCGGGCTCACGGCGCCCGCCAGTACCGAAGCGCTGGGCAATGAAGAAATCTCCAAGCTGATTGACCGTTACGACCAGGTGATTACCCTCTGATGTCGACTTTACATGTGGTGTCGCACTCCCCATTCACCGACAGCCGACTCGCCAGTTGCCTGCGCGTATGCGGTGCCGACGACGCGATCCTGCTCTGCGGCGACGGCGCCTATGGGTTGCACAACCCGACCCTGCCAACCCAGGGCCTGAAGGTGTTCGTGCTGGCCGAAGACATGCAGGCGCGTAACCTGCTTCTGCCGGACTGGGCCGACAGCGTGGACTATCCGGGTTTCGTACAACTGTCGATCAACTACGACAAGGTCAACACCTGGCTATGAACACCCTGACCGTAGGCTCACGCGTCCTCGAACTGGACAAGGATGGTTACCTCGTCGACCTGAACGCATGGTCCGCCGAGGTCGCCAACGCCCTGGCCGCCGCTGAAGCGCTGGCGCTGACGGCGGACCACTGGGAAATCCTCGAACTGCTGCGCGGCTTCTACGCCGAGTTCCAGCTGTCGCCCGCCACACGCCCGCTGATCAAGTACACCGCCTTGAAGCTGGGCCCGGAAAAGGGCAACAGCCTGCATCTGAACAAACTGTTCAACGGCACTCCCGCCAAACTCGCCGCCAAGCTGGCGGGCCTGCCCAGACCGACGAATTGCTTATGACCGACTTTGCCCCGCTGACCCTTGAAACGCCTGCCGAACATCCGTTTGCGCAGTTCGTGCGCATCCTGGGCAAAGGTAAGCGCGGCGCGCGCAACCTCACCCGCGAAGAAGCCCGTGAGGCCATGGGCATGTTGCTCGACGAACGCGTCGAAGACACCCAGCTCGGTGCGTTCCTGATGCTGCTGCGCCACAAGGAAGAAAGCCCGGAAGAACTCGCCGGCTTCACCGAAGCCGTACGCGAGCGTTTGAACGCTCCGGCGCTGAACGTAGAGGTCGATTGGCCAACCTATGCCGGCAAGAAACGCCACCTCCCCTGGTTCCTGCTGGCGGCCAAATGCCTGGCACAAAACGGTGTGCGCATCCTCATGCACGGCGGCGGCGCCCACACGGCGGGCCGGTTGTACACCGAGCAATTGCTGGAAGGTTTGCAAATACCGCTGTGCCGCAACTGGCGACAGGTTGAAGCGGCCTATGAACACGGCAACCTGGCGTTTATCCCGCTGGGTGACTGGGCACCGCAACTGCAACGCATGATCGACCTGCGCAACACCCTGGGCCTGCGCTCACCGATCCACTCCCTGGCCCGCCTGCTCAACCCGCTGAATGCGCGCCTTGGCCTGCAAAGCATTTTCCATCCGGGTTATCAGGGCGTGCACCGCGCTGCCAGCGGCCTGCTGGGCGACAATGTGATTGTGGTGAAGGGCGACGGCGGTGAAATCGAGATCAACCCAGACGCTGCAAGCCATCTATATGGCACCACCGGCGGCGAAAGCTGGGACGAAGAATGGCCCGCCCTCTCCACCCAGCGCCATGTCAAACCGGCCACACTCGAACCGGAACACTTGAAGGCGCTGTGGCGCGGCGACGTCGAGGACAGCTATCCGCAACTGGCGCTGATCGCCACCATGGCCCTGGCCTTGCGTGGCCTGGGTCATCCCCGGGAGCAGGCATCCGTCCTGGCGCAGCAATACTGGGATGCGCGTGACAAATCGATTTGATCGATAATTAACGCCCGGTCTTTGCGCTTTTAAATCGAACCAAGCCCTTTAAACTGGCCTCCAACGCTTATTAGTCGAGGAGCCAGTCATGGGCTTGCTGATCGAAGCACACTGGAAAGACCAGTGGTACGAAAGTAGCGCAGACGGCGCATTCCAGCGGGAACAGGCACAACGCCGTAATTGGGTGACCACCGACGGCGCGCCTGGCCCCAGCGGTGAAGGCGACTTCAAGGCCGAAGCCGGACGCTACCATCTCTATGTTTCGCTCGCCTGCCCCTGGGCTCACCGCACCTTGATCGTGCGCAAGCTCAAGGGCCTGGAAAGCCTGATCGACGTGTCGGTGGTCAGCTGGTTGATGCTGGAAAACGGCTGGACCTTCGACAAGGCCCACGGCTCGACCGGCGACAAGCTGGATGGCTTCGAATTCATGCACCAACGCTATACCGCCGACACGGCCGATTATACCGGCCGCGTCACCGTACCGGTGCTGTGGGACAAGCAGCTCAAGCGCATTGTCAGCAATGAATCCGCGGAGATCATCCGCATGTTCAACAGTGCGTTCAACGAGCTGACCGGCAATACGCTGGACCTCTACCCTCAATCGCTGCGTACGACCATTGATGCCTTGAACGAGCGAATCTACCCCAACGTGAACAACGGCGTATACCGTGCAGGTTTCGCCACGTCGCAGCAGGCGTATGAGCGTGCGTTTGATGATGTGTTTGGCGAGTTGGACCACCTGGAACAACATTTGGCGAAACATCGCTACCTGGCCGGCGAATACCTGACCGAGGCTGACGTGCGACTGTTCACCACGCTGATTCGCTTTGATGCGGTGTATTACAGCCACTTCAAATGCAACCTGCGCAGGATTGCGGATTATCCGAACCTGTCGAACTGGCTAAGGGAACTGTACCAGTGGCCGGGCGTGGCCGAGACGGTGGATTTTGCCCATATCAAAGGGCATTACTACGCCAGCCACCGGACCATCAACCCGACAGGGATTGTGCCGAAGGGACCGTTGCAGGCGTTCGATGGCGAGCATGATCGAGAACACTTGAACGGCAGAGGCATACAGCGCTGACAAAAATCCTGTAGGAGCGAGCTTGCTCGCTCCTACAGTGGATCAGACCTGGGATTGGGCGCCTTCAAACCACTTCAGCTTCTCGCGCAACACCACCACCTCACCCACGATGACCAGTGTCGGCGCATGCACTTCATGCTCCGCCACCATCCGCGGCAAGTCGGCCAGGGTGCCGGTGAATACGCGCTGGTTGGACGTCGTGCCCTGCTGGATCAGCGCCGCCGGGGTATCCGCCGAACGGCCATGCTTGATCAACTGTTCACAGATGATCGGCAAGCCAATCAAGCCCATGTAGAACACCAGGGTCTGCGACGGCCCCACCAGGTCACGCCAGGGCAGGTCCGAAGTCCCGTCTTTCAAATGCCCGGTGATAAAACGTACCGACTGCGCGTAGTCGCGGTGCGTCAGTGGAATGCCGGCATACGCCGCGCAACCACTGGCAGCCGTGATCCCCGGCACCACCTGGAACGGTATGCCATGGGCGGCCAGTTCTTCGATCTCTTCGCCGCCACGGCCGAAGATGAACGGGTCGCCACCTTTAAGGCGCAGTACGCGCTTGCCTTGCTTGGCCAAATCCACCAGTTGCTGGTTGATCTGGTCCTGCGGCACGGCATGGTCGGCGCGACGCTTGCCGACATACACGCGCTCGGCATCGCGGCGGCACAGTTCGAGAATGGCCGGCGCCACCAGGCGGTCATACAGCACCACATCGGCTTGCTGCATCAAGCGCAAGGCGCGGAAGGTCAGCAGGTCCGGGTCACCCGGGCCTGCGCCCACCAAGTACACCTCGCCCGGCGCATACGGCGGCGCGCCGTTGACCTTTTCGATCAGCAAGCGCTCGGCTTCATCGCCCTGCCCGGCCAGTTGGCGGTCGGCAATCGGGCCTTGAAATACCTCTTCCCAGAACGCCCGGCGTTGCTGCACATCCGGGTACAAACCTTTAACCTGCGCACGAAAACGCGCGGCCAACCCAGCCAATTGGCCGTAGGTCGAGGGGATCCAGGTTTCCAGCTTGGCCCGGATCAAGCGCGCCAGCACCGGCGCATCGCCGCCGCTGGAGACGGCAATCACCAACGGCGAGCGGTCGACAATCGCCGGGAAGATCACACTGCACAGGGCCGGCGCGTCCACCACGTTGACCGGCACGCAACGGCGCTTGGCATCGCTGGACACTTGCGCGTTCAGCGATTCGTCGTCGGTCGCGGCGATGATCAGGGTGCAACCGTCAAGGTCGGCCTCCTGATAACCGCGCACAATCACTTCCCCGCCACTGCCCTGCACCAATTCACGCAACTGGTCTTCGACCTGGGGAGCAACCACCCGCAGCAGCGCACCGGCATCCGCCAGCAGCCGGGATTTGCGCAAGGCAATCTCCCCGCCACCGACGACCAACACACGACTGCCGCGCAGGTTATGAAACAGCGGCAGAAATTCCATTTAGCGGATGACCTCGACACCCGCCATGTACGGCTTGAGCACCTCAGGCACGCGGATCGAACCGTCTGCCTGCTGGTAGTTTTCCAGCACGGCGACCAGGGTACGGCCTACAGCCAGGCCCGAACCGTTGAGCGTGTGTACCAGCTCAGGCTTGCCGGTTTCCGGGTTACGGAAACGCGCTTGCATGCGGCGGGCCTGGAAGTCGCCGCAGTTGGAGCACGACGAAATCTCGCGGTATTTGTCCTGGCTCGGCACCCACACTTCGAGGTCGTAGGTCTTCACGGCGCTGAACCCCATGTCGCCGGTGCACAGCGCCAGGACGCGGTATGGCAGCTCCAGCAGTTGCAGGACGCGTTCGGCGTTGGCGGTCAGGCCTTCCAGGGCTTCCATGGAGGTCGACGGCTCGACGATCTGCACCATCTCTACCTTGTCGAACTGGTGCTGGCGGATCATACCGCGGGTGTCGCGGCCCGATGCGCCGGCTTCGCTGCGAAAGCACGGGCTGTGCGCCACGAACTTCAATGGCAGTTGCTTGGCGTCGAGGATCTCGCCGGCCACGATATTGGTCAGCGACACTTCGGCAGTCGGGATCAGGTAAAGATCGGCATCGCCATCGCGGCTGATCTTGAACAGCTCTTCCTCGAATTTCGGCAGCTGGCTGGTGCCCATCAGCGCCGGTGCCTGCACCAGGTAAGGCGTGTAGGCTTCTTCGTAACCGTGCTCGCCGGTGTGCAGGTTGATCATGAACTGCGCCAGGGCACGGTGCAGGCGAGCCACCGGGCCACGCAGCAAGGAGAAGCGCGCGCCGGACATTTTGGCAGCGGTTTCGAAATCCAGGCCACCGGTCAGTTCGCCCAGGGCGACATGGTCCTTAACCTGGAAATCAAAGACTTTTGGCGTGCCCCAGCGGCGCACTTCGACGTTGCCGTCTTCGTCTTCACCCACCGGCACGGACTCGTGCGGAATATTGGGGATGCCCAGCAGGATCGAATCCAGCTCGGTCTGGATCCCTTCCAGCTCGACTTTGCCTTCGGACAGCTCAGTGCCCATCCGCTCGACGTCCGCCATCAACGGCGCGATGTCTTCGCCACGCTGCTTGGCCTGACCGATGGATTTGGAACGCGCATTTCGCTCAGCCTGCAGTGCTTCGGTGCGGGTCTGGACGGTCTTGCGCTGTTCTTCCAGCGCTTCGATGCGCGCGACATCCAAGGCAAAGCCACGGGATGCCAGGCGGTCCGCTACGTCCTGGAGGTTGCTACGTAACAGTTTGGAATCGAGCATGTCGGTCTCTCGTTTATCAAAGTTTGGTCAAGGACAGGCCAGCCCAGGTGGCGAGCAGCCCGCCGAACACGCTGATGCCCAGGTAACCGAAGGCTACCAGGGCTTGCCCGCTTTCCAGCAGGCGCAGCGTATCCAGTGAAAAGGATGAAAAGGTCGTCAGACCGCCTACAAAGCCGACAATCAAGCCGGCGCGAATTTCAATCGGCACTTCCGGGCGCAACAGGAACCAGCCGTACAACAGCCCGATGATCAAGCAACCCACCAGGTTGACCGCCAGTGTCGCCGCATAAAAATGCTTCGGCCAATTGGCGCTCACCCACGTACCGGTGGCGAAACGCAATAATGTACCAGCGATGCCCGCAGCGGACACGGCAAGAATCGTCTTGAGCACTACTTTCTCCGCTGCTTGGGGCTGAGTCGATCAAGTTGAGCGAGGTGATTGAGCTTTTCACCGATCTTCAGCTCCAGGCCACGGGGCACCGGCTGGTAGAAAGGCTGCGGCTCAAGCGCGTCGGGGAAGTAGTCTTCACCCGCGGCGTAGGCATCGGGTTCGTCGTGGGCATAGCGGTATTCGTCGCCATAACCCAGTTGTTTCATCAGTTTGGTCGGCGCATTGCGCAGGTGCAACGGCACCTCAAGGGAGCCGTGTTCGGCGGCGGCACGCAAGGCCGACTTGAAGCCCATGTACACCGCGTTGCTTTTTGGCGCGCAGGCCAGGTACGTAATGGCCTGGGCCACTGCCAACTCGCCTTCCGGGCTGCCTAGGCGCTCCTGCACTTCCCACGCGGCAAGGCACAGGCTCAAGGCGCGCGGGTCGGCGTTGCCGATGTCTTCACTGGCCATACGCACCACGCGCCGTGCCAGGTACAGCGGGTCGCAGCCACCGTCGATCATGCGCGCAAACCAGTACAGCGCGCCGTCCGGATTGGAGCCGCGCACAGACTTGTGCAGCGCGGAGATCTGGTCGTAAAACGCCTCGCCGCCCTTGTCGAAACGACGACGGGTGTCGCCAAGCAGGCTTTGCAGCAGGTCGACGCCAATCTCGCTGCCGTCTTCGGCCAGGTCGGAGGCATTTTCCAGCAGGTTGAGAAAGCGCCGACCGTCGCCGTCGGCGGCGGTCAGCAAAATCCTGAAGGCTTCATCGCCCACGCTCAGGTGACGCGTGCCCAGGCCCTTGTCTTCGCTCAAGGCACGGTGCAGCAGCTTTTGCATCGCCGCTTCATCCAGGCTCTTGAGCACATAGACCCGCGCCCGCGAGAGCAAGGCGTTATTGAGTTCGAACGATGGGTTTTCGGTGGTGGCGCCGATAAAAATCAGCGTACCGTCTTCGACATACGGCAAAAACGCATCCTGCTGCGACTTGTTGAAGCGATGCACTTCGTCAACGAACAGAATGGTGCGCTTGCCGTATTGCCCGGCCTGCTGCTTGGCGACTTCCACCGCCTGGCGGATCTCCTTGACCCCGGCGAGCACCGCCGAGACCGTTTCGAAGTGGGCATCCGAGACTTTCGCCAGGAGCCGCGCCAGGGTGGTCTTACCCACCCCCGGCGGCCCCCAGAAAATCATCGAGTGCAGCGCACCCTGCTCCAGGGCTTCGCGCAATGGCTTGCCGCGTGCGAGCAAGTGCTCCTGCCCGACGTACTCATCCAGGTTGGTCGAGCGCAAGCGCGCGGCCAGAGGTTGAGCAATCGGGTCACTTCGAAACAGATCCATGGGCAGCGTTTGAAACCTCTGGAAGATTTATTCCTGAATCACGTCGGCACCCTTGGGGATGTCGAACTTGAACTTGGAAGCCGGTACGGGCTGGTTGGCCTTGACGCCGGAGAACAGGATATCGGTGCGCTGGCCGACGCTGTCGACCAGGCGCATGTTGTTGATCACGCCGTTGCCGAATGACAAGGACAGCGTATCAAACAGTGTGTCCTTGGATTTCGGCTTGAGGGTGAACTCGATCACGTTGCTGGTCTGCTTGGAGGTGATGTCGAAGCTGTCGTTGATTTTCGACACATCGCCCGACAGCAGCAGCGCCGGCGTCTGGTTCAGGCGCGGGTCGAGCTTCTTGATGGTCGCCTGTTCCAGGTCCGGGTCCCACAGGGTGACCTTCTGGCCGTCGGACACGATGGTCTGCTCAGACTTCCCTTCCGTATGCCAGTAGAACAGCCCTGGACGCTGCACGGCCATTTCACCTGCGGTCTCCTGCAACTGGGTGCCACCGGCATCCAGGGTCAGCTGGGAGAAGCGCGCGGTCAGGGTCTGGGATTTATCCAGCAGGTTCTTCAGGCTGGCGACGGAGGCCGGGTCAGCGTGAGCCGAAACAGCGGTCAGGGCCAGTGCCGGCAACAACAGCATGCGGATAAGACGCATGGGAGTCCTCATTGAGTGTCAGGGCGCGCCGTGTGTCGCCACACGGCGCGGGATCAGTCGCGCATCTGCCCGGGGGCGATGACTTCACGCGAGCCGTTGGTATTCATTGCGGTCACGACACCCGCCATTTCCATGGCTTCGATCATGCGGGCGGCGCGGTTGTAGCCGATTTTCAGTTTACGCTGCACCGCAGAAATCGAGGCGCGACGGCTTTCCAGCACGAATGCCACGGCTTCGTCATAGAGGGCATCGGTTTCAGCATCGTCATCACCACCGCCGCCGCCGTTTTCAAAGCCGCTGCCGGCTTCTTCGACACCATTGAGGATGTCGTCGTTGTACTCGGGGGCGCCACGCAGCTTCCAGGCTTCCACCACGCGGTGCACTTCATCGTCGGAGACGAACGCGCCGTGAACCCGGATCGGCAGGCTGGTGCCGGGCGGCATGTAGAGCATGTCACCGTGACCCAGCAGTTGCTCGGCGCCGCCCTGGTCGATGATGGTGCGCGAATCGATCTTGCTGGAGACCTGGAATGCCATCCGCGTAGGGATGTTGGCCTTGATCAGACCGGTGATCACATCCACCGATGGACGCTGGGTCGCCAGGATCAGATGAATACCGGCCGCACGGGCCTTCTGGGCGATACGCGCGATCAGCTCCTCGACCTTCTTGCCGACGATCATCATCATGTCGGCGAATTCGTCGACCACCACCACGATGGTCGGCAGCTTGGTCAGCAACGGCGCTTCGTCGTGAATGCTTTCGCGCTTGTACAGCGGGTCGGTCAGCGGCGTGCCGGCTTCCTGGGCTTCCTTGACCTTGGCATTGAAGCCGGAGAGGTTACGCACCCCCATCTTCGCCATCAGCTTGTAGCGGCGCTCCATCTCGGCGACGCTCCAGCGCAGGGCGTTGGCGGCGTCCTTCATGTCGGTGACCACCGGGCACAGCAGGTGCGGGATGCCTTCGTAGATCGACAGTTCCAACATCTTCGGGTCGATCATGATCAGCTTGGCGTCTTCCGGGCCGGACTTGAACAGGATCGACAGGATCATTGCGTTCACACCCACTGATTTACCGGAACCGGTAGTACCGGCCACCAGCAAGTGAGGCATTTTCGCCAGGTCGGTGATCACCGGCTTGCCGCCGATGTCATGGCCGAGGGCCAGGGTGACCGGCGATTTGAAGTTGTCGTATTCCGGCGTCGACAGCACCTCGGAAAAGCGCACGATCTGGCGGTCTTCGTTGGGAATCTCGATACCCACGGTAGTCTTGCCCGGGATCACTTCCACCACACGCACGCTGGTCACGGCCAGGGAGCGCGCCAGATCCTTCGCCAGATTGGCAATGCGGCTGACCTTCACGCCGGCGGCCGGCTGAATTTCGTAGCGGGTAATCACCGGGCCGGGGTGGATAGAGTCCACCGCCACTTCCACGCCGAATTCCTTGAGCTTGATTTCCAGCAGATGGCCGACGGCCGCCAGGGATTCCGGGGAGTAGTTGAGTTGTTTCTTTTCGGCCGGGTCGAGAATCGAGATCGGCGGCAAGGTGCCTTCCACCGCACTGTCGATAAACAACGGCGCCTGCTTCTCTTTTTGCACGCGATGGCTGGGCTCGGGCGCCTTGGGTGGCGCAGGAGCGATCACCGGCGGCACCTGCTTTTCGCGGTCCGACATGTGCTTGCTCAGGGCCTGTTCGCGTTCGATCAGGCGCTCCTTGACCTTGGCCTGTTCACGGCGGTCCGGCGTGCTTGGGGCCACGACTTCATTGACGCGTGTGTCCACCTCGCGCAATTGCGCAACCATGCGCTTGCGCTCGACACGCGCCGCCCACCAGCGGTTGGCGGCACCCTGGAACAGTTCGAACAGGTCCAGCGTGATCTTTCCGGTCACGTCCATCACCTTGAACCATGACAGGTCGGTGAACACAGTGAGGCCGAACAGGAACAAGGCAATGAACATCAGGGTGCTGCCCTGGATGTTCAAGGTCCTGCGTGCCAGGTCGCCCAGGCTCTCACCCAGCGCCCCGCCCGCACCTGCCGGCAGGCCGGTAGGCGCATGAAAATGGATATGGGCCAGGGCCGCGCCGGACAGCACCAGGAACACCAGGCCGATCAGGCGCCAGGAGAACAGCCAGCCGCTCCACTGCCACGGCTCGTGACGTTGGCGGAAGATCTGCCAGGTCTTGATCGCCAGCAGCAACGGGAAGATGTAAGCGAAGTAACCCAGCACCATGAACAGGATATCGGCGCTGTAGGAACCGGCGGGGCCGCCGAAGTTCTGCACATCTTCGATCTTGCTGTTGTGACTCCAACCCGGATCGTCCTTGCCGTACGTGAGCAAGGCCATCATCAGGAACAGGCAGAGCGCGCCGATGGCGATCAGCGCACCTTCCTTGAGTCGATAATGCAGGTGCTGACGCCAGGCCGGCACGACTGCTGCTTTAGGTGTTGCGGCGGATTTCTTCAAAACGGGTCTATTCCTGCGCTTTAGCGCGTCCATCTGTTGAATAACTGTAAATACTGCCCAATCCGAGCAGCTGAAAAATGAACGAATGTCGTTGAATCTACTTTTAACACCGAGCGGTTGCCGGATGAAATGGCGATAACGCCACAATGCCCGCATTGTACGGGTTTGTGCCCCTGATGCCACGCCCTTGCCGGTCACTGGGCAACCTTGCCGGCTCAGGTGTCACAGCCTGTTCAATTTGAGCATGCATTGTCTTTGCTGACAAAGGCTTATGAGATGTTTTTATCAATCCGCACAAGCTTGGCAATTGGCCTGCATGGCACAGACCCGATTACGACCACGCCCCACGCACAGAGTTGCAGAAACACCCGCTTACGCCAAAACACGCCAACGCCTGATTCAGGCTGGCCCCGCAGCGCTGCGTCGATAATAATCACCGCTTGTGCGGCAGGTACCTTACCTGCCTCTCCCCTCCCCTACCGTAAGCCCGGATGCCATGCTGACCTGGTTGCAACGCGACTCCCTGACATTTCCGCCGCTGGCCAAGGCCATGCGCGAACCCAATGGCCTGCTCGCCGCCGGCGGCGACCTGTCGGCTGAACGGCTGATCCAGGCTTATCGCCACGGCTGCTTCCCCTGGTTCTCGCAAGGCCAGCCGATCCTCTGGTGGTCGCCGGACCCGCGCACGGTGATATTCCCTGATGAACTGCATGTTTCACGCAGCCTCGAAAAGCTGCTGCGCCAACAGCGCTACACCGTAACCTTCGACCAGGACTTCGCAGCCGTCATCCAGGCCTGTGCGGCCCCTCGAGCCTATGCCGACGGTACCTGGATCACCGAAGGCATCCAAAGCGCCTACCTGGCGCTGCATCAGCGCGGAATCGCACATTCGGTAGAGGTGTGGGATGACGGCAAACTGGTAGGCGGCTTGTACGGACTGGCGATGGGCCAACTGTTCTTCGGCGAGTCCATGTTCAGCCGCGCCGATAACGCATCGAAAGTCGGCTTCGCGACACTGACCCGACGCTTGCAGGCAGGGGGTTTTGTACTGATCGACTGCCAGATGCCCAATAATCACCTGCACAGCCTGGGCGCCCGGGCCATACCGCGCAGCGAATTCGCAACCTTCCTGCACAACCATCTGGATCAGCCCGGCACTGGGCCGTGGGTTTCCTAGGCGACTTACGCGCACCTGGCTTACACTTATTTCAAAGCTTATCCCGAGGGTTGATCATGACCGAGCTGGCGCGCTTGAAGTTTTATGCCACTCAAGCCCACTCTTGCAGCTATCTGCCCGATGAGCAGGCCACCACGCTGTTCCTCGACCCCAGCCAGCCCATGGATGTGCATGTGTACGCCGATTTATCGGAAATGGGCTTTCGGCGTAGCGGCGACCATCTGTATCGACCTCATTGCCAGAACTGCAATGCCTGCGTCCCGGCGCGCATCCCGGTTGCGCAGTTTTTGCCGGACCGCAATCAGAAACGCATCCTCAAGCGTAATGCCGACCTGTCGGTGAAAGCGACCAAGCCGCGGTACACCGAAGAATATTTCGACCTTTATCAGCGCTACATCGAACAGCGCCACGCCGACGGCGACATGTTTCCGCCTAGCCGCGATCAGTTTTCCACGTTCCTGGTGCGCGACCTGCCCTTCTCGCGCTTCTATGAGTTCCGCCTCAATGACCGCTTGCTGGCCGTGGCCGTGACCGACCTGTTGCCCAACGGCCTGTCGGCGGTCTACACGTTTTATGAGCCGGGCGAAGACCGCCGCAGCCTGGGACGCTTTGCGATCCTGTGGCAGATCGGCGAAGCATCGCGCCTGGAGCTGGAGGCCGTGTACCTCGGATACTGGATCAAGAACTGCAAAAAGATGAACTACAAGACCCAATATCGGCCGATTGAGCTACTGATTAATCAAAGATGGGTCACGCTTAACTAGAACCCCTTGGCTTAAACACCCTTTTTCGGGCACAATGCACGCCGCTTTTGCCTGGCGCAGTTGCACCGGGCCATTCACTGGACACCGAGGGCTTTACTGCATGTCGAAAGAAGACAGCTTCGAAATGGAAGGCACTGTCGTCGACACCCTGCCCAACACCATGTTTCGCGTGGAGTTGGAAAATGGGCACGTCGTAACCGCGCATATTTCCGGCAAGATGCGCAAGAACTACATTCGTATTCTTACCGGTGACAAAGTGCGCGTCGAGCTGACGCCCTATGACTTGAGCAAAGGGCGCATCACTTACCGCGCTCGTTAAGCTAGTCAATACAAAACGCCCGGTTATGCCGGGCGTTTTTGTGTGTGCGCAATTTATAAGGTCGCAAAACAACTGTAGGAGCGAGCTTGCTCGCGAAGAACTCAAGGGCAACGCAAGCCGTCAGAAAGCATGCGTTATCGTTGACGATCTCCGCGAGCAAGCTCGCTCCTACAGGGTTACAGCTATCAGGCCATTTCAGCGGTTGTTTCGAACTCGAAGGTCAACTCGCCATCCTTCAGGTCGATATGCACTACGCCACCATGGTCGGACAACTCGCCGAACAGGATCTCTTCGGCCAATGGCCGCTTGATCTTGTCCTGAATCAGGCGAGCCATTGGGCGTGCCCCCATTGCCGCGTCGTAGCCACCTTCCGCCAGCCAATTGCGTGCCGCGTCCGTGACATCCAGCTGTACGCGCTTGTCTTCCAACTGCGCCTGAAGCTCGGTGAGGAACTTGTCCACCACGCTTTTGATGACCTCATGGCTGAGGCGACCAAATTGGATAATGGTGTCCAGGCGGTTGCGGAACTCCGGCGTAAAGCTCTTCTTGATCACTTCCATCGCATCGGAAGAGTGATCCTGATGGCTGAAGCCGATCGAAGCGCGCGCAGCCGTTTCGGCACCGGCGTTGGTGGTCATGATCACGATCACATTGCGGAAGTCCGCCTTGCGCCCGTTGTTGTCGGTCAGGGTCCCGTGGTCCATCACCTGCAGCAGCAGGTTGAAGACTTCCGGGTGGGCCTTCTCGATCTCATCGAGCAGCAACACACAATGCGGCTGCTTGGTGATCGCTTCGGTCAATAGGCCGCCCTGGTCGAAACCGACATAGCCCGGAGGCGCACCGATCAGGCGCGACACAGTGTGACGCTCCATATATTCGGACATGTCGAAACGCACCAGCTCAATACCCATGGCCTTGGCCAACTGCCGCGCCGCTTCGGTCTTGCCGACGCCGGTCGGCCCTGCGAACAGGAACGAACCGACAGGCTTGTCCGGCGACTTGAGGCCCGCGCGGGACAGCTTGATCGCCGTGGACAGCGAGTCAATCGCCGCATCCTGACCGAATACGGTGAGCTTGAGGTCGCGCTCCAGATTACGCAGCAACTCCTTGTCGGAACTGGTGACATGTTTTGGCGGAATCCGTGCGATTTTCGCCACGATATCCTCGACCTGAGGCACGTCGATGCGCTTCACACGCTTCTCGACGGGTTGCAGGCGCTGGTAAGCCCCCGCCTCATCGATCACGTCGATAGCCTTGTCGGGCATGTGCCGGTCGTTGATGTAGCGCGACGCCAGCTCAGCCGCCGAACGCAAGGCTTCATCGGTATACTCGATGCCGTGATGCGCTTCGAAACGCCCCTTGAGCCCGCGCAGAATGCCGATGGTGTCTTCAACCGACGGCTCGGACACGTCGACCTTCTGGAAGCGACGCGCGAGGGCGCGGTCTTTTTCGAAGATGCCACGAAATTCCTGGAACGTGGTCGAGCCGATGCAACGGATATCACCCGACGACAACAACGGCTTGAGCAGGTTGGACGCATCCATCACGCCACCGGAAGCCGCACCGGCGCCGATAATGGTGTGGATCTCGTCAATGAACAGGATTGCCTGCGGACGTTTTTTCAGCTCGCCGAGAAGAGCCTTGAAGCGCTTCTCGAAGTCGCCACGGTACTTGGTCCCGGCGAGCAACGCGCCCAGGTCCAGGGAATAGACGACGCTGTTGGCCAGCAGGTCAGGCACCTGGTTATCGACAATGCGTTTGGCCAGGCCTTCGGCAATTGCGGTTTTACCCACGCCCGCCTCGCCGACCAGCAACGGATTGTTCTTGCGACGACGCGCGAGGATCTGCGCTACACGCTCGACCTCCAGCTCGCGCCCCACCAGCGGATCGATCCGCCCCTGGCGCGCCAGCTCATTGAGGTTACTGGCATAGGCATCCAGCGGATTGCCCGAAGAAGAAGACTCACCGCCCTCGTCGTCCTGCATATCCTGTTCACCCTCGGAATGATCGCCGTGCCCAGGCACCTTGGAGATACCGTGGGCGATGTAGTTGACGACATCAATACGGGCAACGCTCTGCTGCTTGAGCAGGAACACCGCCTGACTTTCCTGCTCGCTGAAAATCGCCACAAGCACATTGGCGCCTGTGACTTCACGCTTACCGGAGCTCTGTACGTGGAAAACAGCACGCTGCAATACCCGCTGGAAGCCCAGGGTCGGCTGGGTTTCACGGTCCTCGTCATGCACGGGGATCAGTGGCGTGGTGGAGTCGATAAACTCCTGCAGGTCATGCTTGAGTTTGTCGAGGTTGGCGCCGCACGCACGCAGAACGGTGGCGGCAGCTTCGTTATCCAAAAGTGCCAGCAGCAGGTGCTCGACGGTCATGAACTCATGACGCTTCGAACGGGCCTCCTTGAAGGCAAGATTGAGGGTGACTTCGAGCTCGCGGTTTAACATAGCTTCACCTCATACCCAAGTGGTCGGCGTTAACCGTCCTTCTCGATTTCACAGAGTAGCGGATGCTGGCTTTCCCTGGCGTACTGGTTGACCTGCATGGCCTTTGTCTCGGCGATGTCGCGGGTAAACACTCCACATACTGCCCGTCCTTCTGTATGAACGGCCAGCATTACCTTGGTCGCCAACTCGCGGTTCAGGTTAAAAAACACCTCGAGCACTTCGACGACGAAATCCATCGGTGTGTAGTCATCATTGAACAAAACCACCTTGTACATCGGCGGCGCCTGCAGCGCAGGTTTGGCCTCCTGTACTGCAATCCCTGCAGAACCGTCCTCGTCATGTTCCTGATCCGGGCGATCCTGATTGAATGTTAGTCGAATCTGGCTATTTGCATGCATGGAAAGAAAGGTTCGTCAGTGGTTCAAATACAGTGGTGGGGGCGACCTGCCGGAATTTCAACTCTGACCGCCTGGTCGCCTTGACTATCGGCGAATCGGTGTTACAACCAATAGAACCCACATTGGGTAAAAAAGGTCCGCGCAGTCAACCTTATTTATTCGGGTTAGGACGGATAAACTGGATGATACTCCAGTGATGGAGTCTGGTGCAGAGGGATATGGGCATGACTAGCGGTAAGGTCAAGTGGTTCAACAATGCCAAGGGTTACGGCTTCATTAATGAAGACGACAAGGACGACGACCTTTTTGCGCATTACTCGGCAATTCAAATGGATGGTTACAAAACATTAAAAGCGGGCCAACCCGTGAGCTTTGACATCATTCAAGGCCCCAAAGGGCTGCACGCCGTGAACATCTCTGCAGTTCCGGCCGACACCAGCGCAAAAACCGCCACCGCCACCGCTCAAAAAGAAAAGAAATTAACGGTCTGAATCACCACCGAGCGTGTGAATAGCGATAAAAAACGGCCACCCCAATCACCTTGGGATGGCCGTTTTTTTAGCCTTCGTTACATATGCGAAATCAGCGCATCACCAAAGCCCGACGACGATACAAGTTTTGCGCCATCCATCAGGCGCTCGAAGTCATACGTCACGGTCTTCGCGGAAATCGCGCCATTGGTGCCCTTGATGATCAGATCAGCCGCCTCGGTCCATCCCATGTGCCGCAGCATCATTTCTGCCGAGAGGATCAACGACCCAGGGTTGACCTGATCCTTGCCCGCATACTTCGGCGCAGTACCGTGGGTCGCCTCGAACATCGCCACGGTATCGGACAGGTTGGCCCCCGGCGCAATACCGATACCGCCCACTTCGGCCGCCAACGCATCGGAGAGGTAGTCGCCGTTCAGGTTGAGCGTCGCGATCACATCGTATTCAGCCGGACGCAACAGGATCTGCTGGAGCATGGCGTCGGCAATGGCATCCTTGACCACCACATTCTTGCCGGTCTTCGGGTTCTTGAACTGCATCCACGGCCCGCCGTCAAGCAAGGTCGCGCCGAATTCTTCGGCCGCCACTTCGTAGGCCCATTCCTTGAAGGCCCCCTCGGTGAACTTCATGATGTTGCCCTTGTGTACGATGGTCAGCGAGTCGCGGTCGTTATCCACCACATATTGCAGGGCCTTGCGCGCCAGACGCTTGGTACCTTCCTTGGAAACCGGCTTGACGCCAATACCGCAATCCTGGTCGAAACGGATCTTGGTAACCCCCATTTCCTCCTTCAGGAACTTGATCACCTTGATCGCTTCGGGCGAACCGGCTTTCCACTCGATCCCCGCGTAAATGTCTTCGGAGTTTTCGCGGAAGATGGTCATGTCCACATCCCCCGGTTTCTTGACCGGGCTCGGCACGCCCTCGAACCAGCGCACTGGGCGCAGGCATACGTAGAGGTCAAGTTGCTGACGCAGGGCCACGTTCAACGAACGGATGCCGCCGCCGACCGGCGTAGTGAGCGGACCTTTGATGGACACCACGTAATCCTTGACCGCATCCAGGGTTTCCTGGGGCAGCCAGGTATCCTGATCGTAGACTTGAGTCGCCTTCTCGCCGGCGTAAACCTCCATCCAGGAGATTTTGCGCTTGCCGCCGTACGCCTTTTGAACAGCTGCATCGACAACCTTGATCATCACCGGGCTGATATCGACACCAATGCCGTCGCCTTCGATGTACGGGATGATCGGGTTATCAGGAACATTGAGAGAATGGTCTGCATTGACGGTGATTTTGTCGCCGACTGCCGGAACCTGAATCTTCTTGTATCCCATGCTGAACTCCATCTTTGGATTGAACATCTGGCTGCGTTCGAGCCTACTCCAGATAAATGACGACTGAAACCTCACGCCACGCTCATTTGCATCGAAAACAGCATATTTGGTCGCCTACAAGCTTGAAACAAAAGGCAAAATCGCCAAACTTGAGCACATCGCACGACTTTGGTCGCAACGCGGTACCTGCGACCTTTAGACCAATGGACGACGCACCTTTTGTATGAAGGCTCGGCGTAAGCATAGCGACCTATGTATAATGCCGCCGCTGACCCAAGAGTCACGATAGCCGACCGCTCTGGAACAGGTGCCCTCGGCTCGCAAAGCAGGACTATTACAATAGTCCACCCGCTTGACGCTCGACTGATGCAACCCAACATCACCGCGAAGAAACCTCGACATTTCGCTCATGGATGACTTTGAACGAACGCGCTCCACCCGGCGCATCTCGAGTTTCTGCGCACGCTTTCAGCAAAGAAGAGAGTTAATCCGAATATGCCCACCCGCTCGAAGATCATCTATACCTTCACCGACGAAGCCCCAGCCCTCGCCACCTATTCACTGCTGCCTATCGTAGAGGCCTTCACCGCCTCTGCTGATATTGCCGTGGAAACCCGCGACATTTCCCTCGCAGGGCGCATCCTCGCAAGCTTCCCCGAGCAACTGGGCAACAAGGCAATCCCGGACCACCTCGCCGAACTGGGCGACCTGGCCGTGACACCTGAAGCCAACATCATCAAGCTGCCTAACATCAGCGCCTCGACCCCGCAGCTGCAAGCCGCGATCAAGGAACTGCAGGCCCAGGGCTACGCCCTGCCGGACTATCCGGAAACCGTAACCACCGACGCGGAAAAAGAAACCCGCGCACGTTACGACAAGGTCAAGGGCAGCGCCGTGAACCCGGTACTGCGCGAAGGCAACTCCGACCGCCGCGCACCACTGTCGGTCAAGAACTACGCACGCAAGCACCCGCACAAAATGGGCGCCTGGGCTGCCGACTCCAAGTCCCACGTAGCTCACATGAGCAATGGCGATTTCTACGGCAGCGAAAAAGCCGTACAGATCGAAGCGGCTGATGCGGTCAAGATCGCACTGGTTGCCAAAGACGGCACCACTACCGTCCTGAAAGAAAAGACCACCGTGCAGGCCGGCGAGATCATCGACACTGCCGTGATGAGCAAAAGCGCCCTGCGCACGTTCATCGCCGCCGAAATCGAAGACGCCAAGAAACAAGGCGTGCTGCTCTCGGTTCACCTGAAAGCCACCATGATGAAGGTCTCCGACCCGATCATGTTCGGCCAGATCGTTGCCGAGTTCTATAAAGACGCGCTGGCCAAGCATGCCGCCGTACTTGAACAGATCGGCTTCAACCTGAACAACGGCATCGGCGACCTGTACGCCCGTATCAAGACCCTGCCGGCCGACCAGCAAGCGCAGCTCGAAGCCGACATCCAGGCGGTCTACGCCGCTCGCCCTTCCCTGGCGATGGTCAACTCCGATAAAGGCATTACCAACCTGCACGTGCCGAGCGACGTGATCGTCGACGCCTCGATGCCGGCCATGATCCGTGACTCCGGCAAGATGTGGGGCACCGATGGCCAGCTGCACGACACCAAGGCCGTGATCCCGGATCGCTGCTACGCCACTATCTACCAAGCCGTCATCGAAGACTGCAAGGCCAATGGCGCTTTCGACCCAACCACCATGGGCAGCGTGCCAAACGTTGGCCTGATGGCGAAAAAAGCCGAAGAATATGGCTCCCACGACAAGACCTTCCAGATCAAGGCTGACGGCGTAGTTCGCGTCACCGACAGCAAGGGCAACCTGCTGATGGAACAGAACGTCGAAGCCGGCGACATCTTCCGCATGTGCCAGACCAAAGACGCGCCGATCCAGGACTGGGTCAAACTGGCCGTCAACCGCGCCCGCGCCAGCAACACCCCAGCTGTTTTCTGGCTGGACCCTCAGCGTGCGCACGACGGCGTAGTGGTCGAGAAAGTTCAGGCGTACCTGAAAGACCACAACACCGAAGGCCTGGACATCCGCATCATGTCGCCAGTCGACGCGATGAAGTTCACCCTGGAGCGCACCCGCAAGGGCCTGGACACCATCTCGGTCACCGGTAACGTTCTGCGCGACTACCTGACCGACCTGTTCCCGATCATGGAACTGGGCACCAGCGCCAAGATGCTGTCGATCGTGCCGCTGATGAACGGCGGTGGCCTGTTCGAAACCGGCGCTGGCGGTTCGGCGCCCAAGCACGTGCAGCAACTGCTGGAAGAAAACTTCCTGCGCTGGGACTCCCTGGGCGAGTTCCTGGCCCTGGCCGCCTCCCTCGAGCACCTGGGCGTGACCTACAACAACCCGAAAGCGCTGGTACTGTCCAAGACCCTGGACCAGGCCACCGGCCAATTCCTCGACAACAACAAGTCGCCATCGCGCAAAGTCGGCAACATCGACAACCGCGGCAGCCACTTCTACCTGGCGCTGTACTGGGCTCAAGCCCTGGCCGCCCAGACCGAAGACACTGCACTGCAAGCGCAGTTCAGCGAACTGGCCAAGACCCTCAGCGACAACGAAGCAACCATCGTTGCCGAGCTGAACGCTGTACAGGGCAAGCCCGTGGACATCGGCGGCTACTACGCGCCGAACCCTGAGCTGACCAGCAAAGCCATGCGCCCAAGCAACACCCTCAACGCGGCGATTGCCAAGTTGAAGTAAGGTTGTAAGGATGCAAAGAAGCCCCGGCCCTGTGCCGGGGTTTCTGTTTCCCGCTGGTGAAACCGGATCAGAAATGTGGAAGCGGGCTTGCTCGCTCCCATACTTGACCGAGTCATACCCCTACATCGAGACTTCCATGACCTGGCTACCCCACATCACCGTCGCCACCATCGTCGAAGACGACGGCCGCTTCCTCATGGTCGAAGAACTCAAAGGCGGCCGCGCCGTGCTCAACCAGCCCGCCGGGCACCTGGACCCCAATGAAACCCTGACCGAAGCCGCCGTGCGCGAAACCCTCGAGGAGACCGGCTGGGACGTCGAAGCCACCGGCATCGTCGGCATTTACCTGTACACCGCCCCCAGTAATGGCGTGACCTACCAGCGCGTCTGTTTCATCGCCAAGGCGCTGAAATACCACCCGGACTACGCACTTGATGAAGGCATCCTGCGCGCCCGCTGGCTGACCCGCGACGAGTTGATGGCCCTGCGCGACGACTGGCGCAGCGAGCTGATTATCCGCTGTATCGATGATTATTTGAGCGGCGAGCGCCACAGTCTCGAATTGATCCGCCCTTCTCTTTAGCCTTAGAGGCTGCGGCCTGTTAGAATCGCGTCCTTTTTCAAGACACCCGTTGAAACCCTATGCGTGATTCAGCCCCTTCTGATACACAAAAGAAGCGCGTCATCGTCGGCATGTCCGGCGGCGTGGACTCTTCCGTTTCCGCCGTTCTGCTCATGGAGCAGGGTTATGAGGTGGAAGGCCTGTTCATGAAGAACTGGGAAGAAGACGATGGAACGGAATACTGCACCGCCATGGACGATCTGGCGGACGCCCAGGCCGTGTGCGACAAAATCGGCATCAAGTTGCACACCGCCAACTTTGCCGCCGAGTACTGGGACAACGTGTTCGAGCACTTCCTGGCCGAATACAAGGCCGGCCGCACGCCGAACCCGGACATCCTGTGCAACCGCGAAATCAAGTTCAAGGCATTCCTCGACTACGCCATGATGCTGGGCGCCGACCTGATTGCTACCGGCCACTATGTGCGCCGTCGCGATATCGATGGGCGTACCGAACTGCTCAAGGGCCTGGACCCGAACAAAGACCAGAGCTACTTCCTGCACGCCGTCGGCGGTGAACAGATCGCCAAGACCCTGTTCCCGGTAGGCGAACTGGAAAAGCCCGAAGTGCGCAAGATCGCCGAGAAACACGGCCTGGCTACCGCCAAGAAAAAGGATTCCACCGGGATCTGCTTTATCGGTGAGCGCCGTTTCAGCGACTTCCTCAAGCAGTACCTGCCGGCGCAACCCGGCGAGATCAAAACCACCGAAGGTGACGTGATTGGCCGTCACCACGGCCTGATGTACCACACCATTGGCCAGCGCCAGGGCTTGGGCATCGGCGGTTTGAAAGATGCCGGCGAAGAGCCGTGGTACGTGCTGGTCAAGGACCTGGAACACAACGAGCTGATCGTTGGCCAGGGCAACGAGCACCCGCTGCTGTTCTCGGGCGCCCTGCTGGCGTCGGAGATCTACTGGGTCAACCCGATCGACTTGAGCAGCCCTCGCCGCCTGACGGCCAAGGTGCGCTATCGCCAGAGCGATCAGCCCTGCACCCTGGAAAAAACCGCCGACGGCTATCGCGCCACCTTTGATGACCCGCAGCGTGCGGTCACTCCTGGCCAGTCAGTCGTGTTCTATGACGGTGAAATCTGCCTGGGCGGCGGCGTGATCGAAGTCGCCGAAGCCTGGAGCAGCCAGGCATGAGCCCGACCCAGGAGCAATTGACGGCACTGGGCGGGGTTTTCCTCGCCGCTGTACTGGTGGACAAGATCGCCAAGACCGGCCAGGTCACCGAGGCAGGCCTGACCTGCATGCTTGGCAGCCTGTTGATCCGCGACCCCAAGGACACCCTGGAAGTCTACGGCGGCGATGATCTAGCGTTGCGTGAAGGCTATCGCGCGTTGATCGGCGCCCTGGAACGCGACCCCAGCACCTTGCAGCGCGAACCGCTGCGCTACGCACTGTCGATGCTGGGCCTCGAGCGTCAACTGGCCAAGCGCGACGACATGCTGGAAACCATCGGCAAACGCCTGCCGCAGATCCAGTCCCAGGTGGAACATTTCGGCCCGGCCCACGAAAATGTCATTGCCGCCTGCGGTGCGCTGTACCAGGACACCTTGAGCACGTTACGCCAGCGGATTCAGGTGCACGGCGACATGCGCAACCTGCAGCAACCGAACAATGCCTCGAAGATCCGCGCCCTGCTCCTGGCGGGTATTCGTTCGGCGCGGTTGTGGCGTCAGTTGGGTGGCCATCGTTGGCAACTGGTGATCAGCCGTCGCAAATTGCTCAAAGAGCTTTACCCGTTGATGCGTAACGACTAAGTCGCAGCAACCACTGTTTTCAAGCATCACGCGTAATACGCCGGTCAGTTGGCGACGGACCGGCGGATTTTTTCATGTATGATACGCGCCCCATTTCGTTGCCCGACTGTCCGAGAACACCCCATGCAGCTTTCTTCGCTCACTGCGGTTTCCCCTGTTGACGGCCGCTACGCCGGCAAAACCCAGGCCCTGCGCCCTATTTTCAGCGAATACGGCTTGATCCGTGCTCGTGTTCTGGTTGAAGTGCGCTGGCTCCAGCGTCTGGCCGCTCACCCCGCCATCAGCGAAGTGCCGGCATTTTCCGCCGAAGCCAACGCTGTATTGAACACCCTGGCGGAAAACTTCTCCCTGGAGCACGCCGAGCGTGTGAAAGAGATCGAGCGCACCACCAACCACGACGTAAAAGCCATCGAGTACTTGCTCAAGGAGCAAGCGGCCAAGCTGCCGGAACTGGCCAAGGTCAGCGAATTCATCCACTTTGCCTGCACCAGCGAGGACATCAACAACCTGTCCCACGCCCTGATGCTGCGCGAAGGCCGCGATGACGTCATGCTGCCGCTGATGCGCCAGACCGCCAATGCCATCCGCGAACTGGCCATCCGTTTCGCCGACGTCCCCATGCTGTCGCGCACCCACGGCCAGCCGGCATCGCCGACCACCCTGGGCAAAGAACTGGCCAACGTCGTGTACCGCCTGGAGCGTCAGATCGCACAAGTCGCCGCCGTACCGCTGCTGGGCAAGATCAACGGCGCCGTGGGCAACTACAACGCCCACCTGTCGGCCTATCCTGAGATCGACTGGGAAGCCAACGCCCGCGCCTTCATCGAAGACGAGCTGGGCCTGGGCTTCAACCCGTACACCACGCAGATCGAACCGCACGACTACATCGCCGAGCTGTTCGACGCCATTGCACGCTTCAACACCATCCTGATCGACTTCGATCGCGATATCTGGGGCTATATCTCCCTGGGCTACTTCAAGCAGCGCACCATTGCCGGTGAAATCGGTTCGTCGACCATGCCGCACAAGGTCAACCCGATCGACTTCGAAAACTCCGAAGGCAACCTCGGCATCGCCAACGCCCTGTTCCAGCACCTGGCCAGCAAGTTGCCGATCTCCCGCTGGCAGCGTGACCTGACCGACTCCACCGTGCTGCGCAACCTCGGCGTGGGTTTCGCCCACAGCGTGATCGCGTACGAAGCCAGCCTCAAAGGCATCAGCAAGCTGGAGCTCAACGAGCAGAAAATTGCTGCCGACCTGGACGCCTGCTGGGAAGTCCTGGCCGAGCCGATCCAAACCGTGATGCGCCGCTACAACATCGAAAACCCTTACGAGAAGCTGAAAGAGTTGACGCGCGGCAAGGGCATCAGCCCTGAAGCACTGCAAACTTTCATCGACGGCCTGGACATGCCAGCCGCTGCCAAGGCCGAGCTGAAACTGCTCACCCCGGCCAACTACATCGGCAACGCCGTAGCCCAAGCCAAGCGCATCTGATCCACGCAAGACCCTTGAGACGCCCGGCCGCGCCGGGCGTTTTTATTCCAGTCTTAAAAGTGCTTTTTTTCAATAGGTTACACATGAATCCTGATATCCCTCTTCAACTTCTGGGCGGCATCACGGCACGGGAATTCCTGCGCGACTACTGGCAGAAAAAACCGCTGCTGATCCGCCAGGCCATCCCTGACTTCGAAAGCCCTATCGACGCCGACGAACTGGCCGGCCTAGCCCTGGAAGAAGAAGTCGAGTCGCGCCTGGTGATCGAGCACGGCGAACGCCCTTGGGAACTGCGCCGCGGCCCGTTCGCCGAAGACGCCTTCAGCACGCTGCCCGAGCGCGAATGGACCCTGCTGGTGCAGGCCGTTGACCAATTCGTACCCGAAGTGGCCGAGCTGCTGGAGCAATTCCGCTTCCTGCCAAGCTGGCGCATCGACGATGTGATGATCAGCTTTGCCGCCCCCGGTGGCAGCGTAGGCCCGCACTTCGATAACTACGACGTGTTCCTGCTGCAGGCCCAAGGCAAGCGCAACTGGAAGATCGGCCAGATGTGCAACTCCGAAAGTCCACTGCTGCAGCACGCCGACCTGCGCATCCTCGCCGAATTCGAAGAGAGCGCCGAATGGGTACTGGAGCCGGGCGACATGCTCTACCTGCCGCCACGCCTGGCGCACTTCGGCATCGCCGAAGATGACTGCATGACCTACTCCGTAGGCTTCCGCGCCCCGAGCGCCGCCGAAGTACTGACCCACTTCACCGACTTCCTCAGCCAGTACCTGACGGACGAGGAGCGCTACACTGATGCTGACGCACAGCCGGTCAGCGACCCGCACCAGATCCAGGGCGACGCTCTCGACCGCCTGAAAAGCCTGCTGGCCGAGCACATGAGCGATGAGCGCATGCTGCTGACCTGGTTCGGCCAGTTCATGACCGAGCCACGCTACCCGGAACTGGTGGCCGGTGAAGAATTGGGCGAGGACGACTTCATCAGCGCCCTTGAAGACGGCGCGATATTGGTGCGTAACCCGAGTGCGCGCCTGGCCTGGTCCGAAGTCGACGACGATGTGCTGCTGTTCGCCAGCGGCCAGAGCCGTTACCTGCCAGGTAAACTGCGCGAACTGCTGAAGCTGGTGTGCTCGGCTGACGCGTTGCACAGCGAAAACCTCGGCGAATGGCTCGCGGACGAAGACGGTCGCGACCTGCTGTGTGAACTGGTCAAGCAAGGAAGCCTGGGGTTTGCCGATGAATAAGATTCACGTAAGTGTCGCGGACTGGCAAAAGGATATCGCTGAGATTCGGCGCATTCGTGAAGCGGTATTTATCGCCGAACAATCGGTTCCACCCGAGCTTGAATGGGACGCAGACGACGCCGGCGCGTTGCATTTCCTGGCCTTCGAAGGCGACTTTCCGATCGGCACCGCCCGCTTGCTGCCCAGCGGCGAAATCGGGCGCGTATCGGTGCTCAAGGACTGGCGCGGGCTTAAAGTCGGCGACAAGCTGATGGAAGCTGTGATCGGTGCCGCGGAGCAACGCGGCCAGAGCAGGCAGTTCCTCAGCGCGCAGGTGTACGCTGCGCCGTTTTATGAGCGACTGGGCTTCAAAATCGTCAGCGAGGAATTCCTGGAAGTTGGAATTCCCCATGTCGATATGGTGCGTGAGGGCTAGCCCGAGAGCGCGTCGCGACAGCCATTCAGCAACATCTCAAAATGCCCTGCCATGCAGGGCATTTTGCTGTCTACGATTCAATTTGCAGCCTGCCAGGCCGACAAACTGGCACTATCAAGCCTAAATGACTCGCAGAGATAACGGACATGTCCCTACGCACCCTGCTTACCGCCCTCTTGCTGACCGCCAGCACCTCGGCCATGGCCGACACTGAAGTCGTCAACCTGAACAATCGCACCAGCGCCGACCTGCTGCCCGTGGCACAGAATTTCATTGGCAAGGACGGCAGCGTCAGCGCCTACGGCAACCAGCTTATCGTCAAAGCGGACCCCGGCAAGATCCAGGACCTGCGCGCGCTCCTTTCGCAATTGGACACACCCGCCAAACGCCTGCTGATCACTGTCGACACCAACGAAAACAATCAGCAAAACACCGGTGACAGCCAGACCCGCATCATCAGCTACGGCACTGCCAGCCGCGACGGCGGTATCCAGCAGGTCCAGGCCAGCGAAGGCGTGCCCGCACTGATCCAGATCGGCCAGAGCGTACCGCTGACCACCACCCAGCAAGACAGCTACGGTCGCCTGCAAAACCAGACCCAGTATCGCAACGTCACCCAGGGCTTTTACGTCACGGCGAGCGTCACCGGCGAGACCGTGCACCTTGCCATCAGTACCAACCGTGACCGTATGAGCCAGGAACGTCCTGATGTAGTGAACGTTCAGAGTACCGACACAACCGTCAGCGGGCGCCTGGGCGAATGGATTCCCCTGGCCGGCATCAATCGCGACACCCAGGCCGATAAATCCTCCACAACCCGCAGCTACTCTACTCAGGGCCGCGATGACCTGACTTTACGGGTCAAGGTCGACACCCTGAACTGAAGCACCGGAAACTGACTGATGAGTCGTATTAGACCAAAGATGTAGTGCCTTAAAAAAAGCACTACAAATCATTTGACGATCGAAAAAAGCCTGTGCATGATGGCCTCGCTCCCGCTAATCAGGGGCCCTGGCAAGGGCCTTCGGATCGCCGCTCTAAGCTACCCACCTGAGCCGATTCGTGTCTGTACCGCCCACAAGGTGTGTTTGACGAGGTTGCGACTGGAACGAAGTTGTCCCGAGGGACGGAAGCCAACCAGGTAACCCGGCTACACACTGATGGATCGTACAAAGGCCCACGACGCCCGAAGACCGTTCGCAGTTTGCCCTTACCTGCTCAACTCCCCCCTTGAGCCCATCGTTCATCCCGTCGCCTTCCCCGCCAAGCCACGCTTGACCACCCGAGCTTCTGGTCAGCGAGCAGCCAAAACCACGCACTTACTACGTGGCTGGCAAATGGAATTTTCCACCTAGACCTATGCGACGAGGTTTTTCCCCATGGCACTGACACGCGAACAGCAAATTGCAGCCCTTGAAAAAGACTGGGCTGAAAACCCACGCTGGAAAGGCGTAACCCGCGCTTATTCCGCTGCTGACGTCGTCCGCCTGCGTGGCTCGGTCCAACCCGAGCACACCTTTGCAAAACTCGGCGCCGAGAAGCTGTGGAAGCTGGTCACCCAGGGTGCCAAGCCTTCCTTCCGTCCCGACAAAGATTTCGTCAACTGCATGGGCGCCCTCACTGGCGGCCAGGCAGTCCAACAGGTAAAAGCCGGTATCCAGGCGATCTACCTGTCCGGCTGGCAAGTGGCAGCGGACAACAACTCCGCTGAATCCATGTACCCCGACCAATCGCTGTACCCGGTGGACTCGGTGCCGACCGTGGTCAAGCGCATCAACAACTCGTTCCGTCGCGCCGACCAGATCCAGTGGAAAGCCGGCAAGAACCCGGGCGACGAAGGTTACATCGACTACTTCGCACCGATCGTGGCCGACGCTGAAGCCGGTTTCGGCGGCGTGCTGAACGCCTACGAGCTGATGAAGAGCATGATCGAGGCCGGCGCTGCCGGCGTGCACTTCGAAGATCAGCTGGCTTCGGTGAAAAAATGCGGCCACATGGGTGGCAAGGTATTGGTACCGACCCAGGAAGCCGTGCAGAAACTGACCGCGGCTCGACTCGCTGCTGACGTTGCCGGCACGCCAACCATCATCCTGGCGCGTACCGATGCCAACGCCGCTGACTTGCTGACCTCGGACTGCGACCCGTACGACAAGCCGTTCGTCACTGGCGAACGTACCCAGGAAGGCTTCTATAAAGTGCGCGCCGGCCTCGACCAGGCCATTGCCCGCGGCCTGGCCTATGCGCCATACGCCGACCTGATCTGGTGCGAAACCGCCAAGCCGGACCTGGAAGAAGCCCGTCGTTTCGCCGAAGCGATCAAGAAGGAATACCCGGACCAACTGCTGTCCTACAACTGCTCGCCTTCTTTCAACTGGAAGAAGAACCTGGACGACGCGACCATCGCCAAGTTCCAGCGCGAACTGTCGGCCATGGGCTACAAGCACCAGTTCATCACGCTGGCGGGCATTCACAACATGTGGCACAGCATGTTCAACCTGGCGCACGACTATGCCCGCAATGACATGACTGCCTACGTGAAGCTGCAGGAGCAAGAGTTCGCTGATGCTGCCAAGGGGTACACCTTTGTGGCGCACCAGCAGGAAGTGGGCACTGGGTACTTTGACGACATGACCACGGTGATTCAGGGCGGCACCTCGTCGGTGACTGCGCTGACGGGGTCGACTGAAGAAGAGCAGTTCCACTGAGTGACTGAGTACACGGCCATTGCGGCCCCACGGAAGACCTAACCGCAATGCCGCATGATCTGACGCCCCGACTGGTTCGGGGCGTTTTTTTTGGATTTTTTTAAGCGCTGTGGGTGCGGGTGGTTGTGTGCATATCCGTTATTTTTGTAACGGCTTCTATTGGTTCCGCTCTTACAGCGGCTCACTTTTGAAGAGCGCAAAAGTAAGCAAAACGCTCTTGCCCCACCACTCGGCACCTCGCTCAGGCTCGGTGTGCCCTCACTCCGGCTTTGGACCGTGGGCCGCCGTCATGGGCCATCCTTGGCCCAGGACGGCTAACCCGGCGTCCTGCCGGGTTACCCACGCTCCAAAGCCTGCGTTCGGCCAGCGTGGTTTAACGGGGCGCCTAAGATCAAGATCAAGAGCACAGCGGCCTACAGGCCGGCTTGAGTGGGGTGAAGCAATAGCAAAATCAAGAACATACGCTCCTACAGAAAAGCTGCTCTGCTTTTGAGTTGCCGCAGGGACGGATATGTACACGGCCCCCAAGCCCCCCACTACCAGATTTCGAGCAAAACATTGATCCAGGGCGGTATCCCACTCTGCAAAACCAGTTAAAAGATCCGCTTTACCAACTAGCCTCACCCTCACAAGTAACAGCAACTTCCCGCGCTAAACCCCAAACAGTTGTTTAAAACCCACCCAAACAATATTCATTATCATTTAGAGCATGAGAACTTCTTTACAGCTAAAACAAAACATAATTGGTGAAAAGCCAGCTAATGCCCGCCCCACAAGGGTTACAGCCCCACAAAGGTGCACTATGTGCTTATTCCATCGAATAATTTCGCTATCGGAATTTTACTTGCCCGGTGTTTAGCCATAAAATCACCGCGATTGATTGCAGTGCGACATATCGTCACTGCATCGTTACTTTTTCGAGCTCAGAGACCTTTGCTCTCTGTTAAGGATTTCCAGCATGACCGAAGCGACAGGACTCATGGCCCACAACTGGGGCTTTGCCATTTTCCTCCTCGGTGTCGTCGGCCTTTGCGCCTTCATGCTCGGTGTTTCCAGCCTACTCGGGTCAAAAGCCTGGGGCCGCAGCAAGAATGAACCGTTCGAGTCCGGCATGCTGCCTACAGGTGGCGCCCGCTTGCGGCTCTCAGCCAAATTCTATCTGGTCGCGATGCTGTTCGTGATCTTCGATATCGAAGCCCTCTTTCTCTTTGCCTGGTCTGTGTCCGTCCGCGAAAGCGGCTGGACCGGATTCGTCGAAGCCCTCGTTTTCATAGCAATTCTGTTGGCAGGCCTTGTCTACCTATTCCGAGTGGGCGCCCTTGATTGGGCTCCGGAAGCTCGTCGTAAGCGGCAAGCGAAGCTGAAACAATGAGGCTTTGGCGATGCAATACAATCTCACCAGGATCGACCCGGATGCTCCTAACGAGCAGTACCCCATCGGCGAGCGGGAAACCGTTTCCGACCCGTTAGAAGACCAAGTCCACAAAAACATCTACATGGGCAAGCTGGAAGACGTGCTGAGTGGCGCGGTCAACTGGGGGCGCAAGAATTCCCTGTGGCCGTACAACTTTGGTCTGTCCTGCTGCTACGTGGAAATGACCACCGCCTTCACGGCGCCCCATGACATCGCGCGCTTTGGTGCCGAAGTTATCCGGGCATCGCCGCGCCAGGCGGATTTCATGGTTATCGCCGGTACCTGCTTCATCAAGATGGCCCCGATCATCCAGCGTCTCTACGAGCAGATGCTTGAGCCGAAGTGGGTTATCTCCATGGGTTCGTGCGCCAACTCCGGTGGCATGTACGACATCTACTCCGTCGTTCAAGGGGTGGACAAGTTCCTGCCCGTGGACGTCTACGTGCCTGGCTGCCCGCCTCGCCCTGAAGCATTTCTGCAAGGCTTGATGCTGTTGCAGGAATCGATTGGCAAGGAGCGTCGTCCACTTTCCTGGGTTGTCGGTGAACAAGGCGTGTATCGCGCCGAGATGCCGTCACAAAAGGAACAGCGCCGCGAACAGCGTATTCAGGTCACCAACCTGCGCAGCCCCGACGAAGTCTGATCCAGCACCGCTTCTTTTATAGAACGAAAACCTGGCTTCATTCTTTACGTTGACCGAAAGCGATAAAAAACCATGACTACAGGCAGTGCTCGACGCATCCCGCCTTATAAGGCAGACGACCAGGATGTGGTCGTCGAACTCAATAACCGTTTTGGCCCTGACGCCTTCACCGCCCAGGCCACGCGCACCGGTATGCCGGTGCTGTGGGTGGCGCGTGCCAAGCTCGTGGAAGTCCTGACCTTCCTGCGCAACCTGCCCAAGCCATACGTCATGCTCTATGACCTGCATGGCGTGGACGAACGCCTGCGCACCAAGCGCCAGGGATTGCCGAGCGGCGCCGATTTCACCGTGTTCTACCACCTGATGTCGCTGGAACGTAACAGCGATGTGATGATCAAGGTCGCCCTGTCCGAAAACGACCTGAGCCTCCCGACCGTGACCGGTATCTGGCCGAACGCCAACTGGTACGAGCGTGAAGTCTGGGACATGTTCGGCATCGACTTCCCGGGCCACCCGCACCTGTCGCGCATCATGATGCCGCCGACCTGGGAAGGTCACCCGCTGCGCAAGGACTTCCCTGCCCGCGCCACCGAATTCGACCCGTTCAGCCTCAACCTGGCCAAGCAACAGCTTGAAGAAGAGGCTGCCCGCTTCCGCCCGGAAGACTGGGGCATGAAGCGTTCCGGCACCAACGAGGACTATATGTTCCTCAACCTCGGTCCGAACCACCCTTCGGCGCACGGTGCATTCCGTATCATCCTGCAACTGGACGGCGAAGAAATCGTCGACTGCGTGCCGGACATCGGCTATCACCACCGTGGTGCCGAGAAGATGGCCGAGCGCCAGTCGTGGCACAGTTTCATCCCGTACACCGACCGTATCGACTACCTCGGCGGCGTGATGAACAACCTGCCGTACGTGCTCTCGGTCGAGAAGCTGGCCGGTATCAAGGTGCCGGACCGCGTCGACACCATCCGCATCATGATGGCCGAGTTCTTCCGGATCACCAGCCACCTGCTGTTCCTGGGTACGTATATCCAGGACGTCGGCGCCATGACCCCGGTGTTCTTCACCTTCACCGACCGTCAGCGCGCCTATAAGGTCATCGAAGCCATCACCGGTTTCCGCCTGCACCCGGCCTGGTACCGCATCGGCGGCGTGGCCCACGACCTGCCGAACGGCTGGGAGCGCCTGGTCAAGGAGTTCATCGACTGGATGCCCAAGCGTCTGGACGAATACCAAAAGGCTGCGCTGGACAACAGCATCCTCAAGGGCCGCACCATCGGTGTCGCGCAGTACAACACCAAAGAGGCCCTGGAATGGGGCGTCACCGGTGCCGGCCTGCGTTCCACCGGCTGCGATTTCGACCTGCGTAAAGCACGCCCGTACTCCGGCTACGAGAACTTCGAATTCGAAGTACCGCTGGCGGCCAATGGCGATGCCTACGACCGTTGCATCGTGCGCGTGGAAGAAATGCGCCAGAGCCTGAAAATCATCGAGCAGTGCATGCGCAACATGCCGGCCGGTCCGTACAAGGCGGACCACCCGCTGACCACGCCACCGCCGAAAGAGCGCACGCTGCAGCACATCGAAACCCTGATCACGCACTTCCTGCAGGTTTCGTGGGGCCCGGTGATGCCGGCCAACGAGTCCTTCCAGATGATCGAAGCGACCAAGGGTATCAACAGTTATTACCTGACGAGCGATGGCGGCACCATGAGCTACCGCACCCGGATTCGCACCCCAAGCTTTGCCCACTTGCAGCAGATCCCTTCGGTGATCAAAGGCGAGATGGTCGCGGACTTGATTGCGTACCTGGGTAGTATCGATTTCGTTATGGCCGACGTGGACCGCTAAGCATGAACAGCACGCTTATCCAGACAGACCGTTTCACCTTGAGTGAAACCGAGCGCTCGGCCATCGAGCACGAGCTGCATCACTACGAAGACCCGCGCGCGGCGTCGATCGAAGCCTTGAAGATCGTCCAGAAGGAACGCGGCTGGGTGCCGGACGGCGCACTGTACGCCATCGGCGAAATCCTCGGCATTCCTGCCAGCGACGTCGAAGGCGTGGCCACGTTCTACAGCCAGATCTTCCGCCAGCCGGTGGGCCGCCACATCATCCGCGTATGCGACAGCATGGTCTGCTACATCGGTGGCCACGAATCCGTGGTCAGCGAGATCCAGAACAAGCTGGGCATCGGCCTGGGCCAGACCACTCCGGACGGCCGCTTCACGCTGCTGCCGGTGTGCTGCCTGGGCAACTGCGACAAGGCGCCGGCGTTGATGATCGACGACGACACATTCGGTGACGTGCAGCCCGCTGGCGTGACCCAATTGCTTGAGGGCTACCCATGACCCTTACATCTTTCGGCCCGGCCAACCTGATCAAGCGTTCGCCCGAGACTCACCCGCTGACCTGGCGCCTGCGTGACGATGCCGAGCCGGTATGGTTCGACGAGTACCAGGCCAAGAACGGCTACGCCGCCGCGCGCAAAGCCTTCGCCGACATGGCCCAGGACGATATCGTCCAGACCGTGAAAGACGCCGGCCTCAAAGGCCGCGGCGGTGCAGGCTTCCCCACGGGGGTGAAGTGGGGGCTGATGCCCAAGGACGAGTCCATCAACATCCGTTACCTGCTGTGCAACGCGGATGAGATGGAACCGAACACCTGGAAAGACCGCATGCTGATGGAGCAACTGCCCCATCTGCTGATCGAGGGCATGCTGATCAGCGCCCGCGCATTGAAAACCTACCGTGGCTACATCTTCCTGCGTGGCGAGTACACCACCGCCGCCAAGCACCTCAACCGTGCCGTGGAAGAAGCCAAGGCTGCCGGCCTGCTGGGCAAGAACATCCTCGGTTCCGGTTTTGACTTCGAACTGTTCGTGCACACCGGCGCCGGGCGTTATATCTGCGGTGAAGAAACCGCACTGATCAACTCCCTCGAAGGCCGCCGCGCCAACCCACGCTCCAAGCCGCCCTTCCCTGCCGCCGTTGGCGTGTGGGGCAAGCCGACTTGCGTGAACAACGTCGAGACCCTGTGCAACGTGCCGGCGATCATCGCCGACGGCGTGGACTGGTACAAATCCCTGGCCCGCGAAGGCAGCGAAGACATGGGCACCAAGCTCATGGGCTTCTCCGGCAAGGTCAAGAACCCTGGCCTGTGGGAACTGCCATTTGGCGTGACCGCGCGCGAGCTGTTCGAGGACTACGCCGGCGGCATGCGCGACGGCTACACCCTCAAGGCCTGGCAGCCAGGCGGTGCCGGCACCGGTTTCCTGCTGCCCGAGCACCTGGACGCACAGATGTATGCCGGCGGCATCGGCAAGGTAGGTACCCGGATGGGCACCGGCCTGGCGATGGCGGTGGACAACACCGTGAACATGGTCTCGCTGCTGCGCAACATGGAGCAGTTCTTTGCCCGTGAATCCTGCGGTTTCTGCACCCCATGCCGCGATGGTCTGCCGTGGAGCGTCAAGCTGCTGATGGCCCTGGAAAAAGGCGAAGGCCGCGAGGGAGACATCGAGACTCTGCTGGGTCTGGTCGGTTTCCTCGGCCCTGGCAAGACCTTCTGTGCTCACGCACCGGGCGCCGTGGAGCCATTGGGCAGCGCAATCAAATACTTCCGCCCTGAATTCGAGGCCGGCATCGCGCCAACCCGCGCGGGCGAGCTCACTCAGGTGGTATCACCGACCATGGTCGGCGCGTAACGCTTCAAAGAAGCGAAGGGTCCGTGCCCTTCGCTTTCTCATGTGCTGACGCCTTGATGGCTGTGTAGATGCACATGAATAACAAGATTCCATTAGCCACGCCCGCTGACAACGGGCCAACGAAGAACTTTGAACCATGGCCACTATCCACGTAGACGGCAAAGCGCTCGAAGTCGATGGGGCGGACAACCTGTTACAGGCCTGTCTGTCACTCGGTCTCGATATCCCGTATTTCTGCTGGCACCCCGCACTCGGTAGCGTCGGTGCCTGTCGCCAGTGTGCGGTCAAGCAGTACACCGACGAAAACGACACCCGTGGTCGTATCGTCATGTCCTGCATGACCCCAGCCACCGACAACACCTGGATCTCCATCGACGATGAAGAATCTAAGGCGTTCCGCGCCAGCGTCGTCGAATGGCTGATGACCAACCACCCCCACGACTGCCCGGTCTGTGAGGAAGGCGGTCACTGCCACCTGCAAGACATGACGGTGATGACCGGCCACAACGAGCGCCGTTATCGCTTCACCAAGCGTACCCACCAGAACCAGGACCTCGGCCCGTTCATTTCCCACGAAATGAACCGCTGCATCGCCTGCTACCGCTGCGTGCGCTTCTATAAAGACTACGCTGGCGGCACCGACCTGGGCGTATTCGGCGCTCACGACAACGTGTACTTCGGTCGCGTTGAAGACGGCGTGCTCGAGAGCGAATTCTCCGGCAACCTCACCGAGGTCTGCCCGACCGGTGTGTTCACCGACAAGACCCACTCCGAGCGCTACAACCGTAAGTGGGACATGCAGTTCGCACCGAGCATCTGCCATGGCTGCTCCAGCGGTTGCAACATCTCCCCGGGCGAGCGCTACGGCGAACTGCGTCGCATCGAAAACCGCTTCAACGGTTCGGTCAACCAGTACTTCCTGTGCGACCGTGGCCGTTTCGGCTACGGCTACGTCAACCGCGAAGACCGTCCGCGTCAGCCATTGTTGGCCGGCGGCGCCAAGCTGAGCCTGGACGAGGCGCTGGATAAAGCCGCCGACCTGCTGCGCGGTCGCAACATCGTCGGTATCGGTTCGCCCCGCGCCAGCCTCGAAAGCAACTACGCGTTGCGCGAGCTGGTCGGCGCCGAGCACTTCTACTCCGGTATCGAAGCCGGTGAACTGGAGCGCATCCGTCTGGTCCTGCAGGTGCTGAACGACAGCCCGCTGCCGGTGCCGAACATGCGCGACATCGAAGACCACGACGCGATCTTCGTCCTCGGTGAAGACCTGACCCAGACTGCTGCACGTATCGCCCTGTCCCTGCGCCAGTCGGTCAAGGGCAAGGCCGAAGCAATGGCCGACGCCATGCGCGTGCAGCCTTGGCTCGACGCCGCGGTGAAAAACATCGGCCAGCACGCGCTGAACCCGCTGTTTATCGCCAGCCTGGCTGAAACCAAGCTCGACGACATCGCCGAAGAATGCGTCCACGCAGCACCGGACGACCTGGCCCGCATCGGTTTTGCCGTGGCCCACGCCCTGGATGCCGGCGCGCCTGCCGTCGAAGGCCTGGACAGCGAAGCCGTCGAATTGGCCCAGCGTATCGCCGACGCCCTGCTGGCGGCCAAGCGCCCATTGATCATTGCCGGTACCTCACTGGGTTCCAAGGCACTGATCGAAGCCGCCGCCAACATTGCCAAGGCCCTGAAGCTGCGTGACAAGAACGGCTCCATCAGCCTGGTCGTGCCGGAAGCCAACAGCCTTGGCCTGGCCATGCTCGGTGGCGAGTCCGTGGACGCCGGTCTGCAGGCGGTCATCGACGGCAACGCCGACGCCATCGTGGTGCTGGAGAACGACCTGTTCACCCGCACCGATGCCGCCAAGGTTGAAGCTGCGCTGAATGCGGCAAAAGTGCTGATCGTTGCCGACCACCAGAAGACCGCTACCAGTGACCGTGCCGACCTGGTGCTGCCGGCCGCCACGTTCGCCGAAGGCGACGGTACCCTGGTCAGCCAGGAAGGCCGCGCCCAGCGCTTCTTCCAGGTGTTCGATCCAAAGTACATGGACGCCAGCATCCTGGTTCACGAAGGCTGGCGCTGGCTGCATGCCCTGCGCGCCACCTTGCTGAACCAGCCGATCGACTGGACCCAGCTCGACCACGTCACCGCCGCCACCGCCGCGAGCGCGCCGCAGCTGGCACGTATCGTCGACGCTGCGCCGTCCGCTGCGTTCCGCATCAAGGGCTTGAAACTGGCTCGCGAACCGCTGCGTTACTCCGGTCGTACCGCCATGCGCGCCAACATCAGCGTGCACGAACCGCGTACCCCGCAAGACCCGGACACCGCGTTCAACTTCTCCATGGAAGGTTACTCGGGCTCTGCCGAGCCACGTCAGCAAGTGCCGTTCGCCTGGTCTCCGGGCTGGAACTCGCCGCAGGCCTGGAACAAGTTCCAGGATGAAGTCGGTGGGCATATCCGCGCCGGCGACCCGGGCACCCGCCTGATCGAAAGCGCAGGTGATTCGCTGAACTGGTTCACTGCGGTACCGCGCCCGTTCAACCCGGCCCAGGGCACCTGGCAGGTTGTACCGTTCTTCCACCTGTTCGGCAGCGAAGAGAACTCTTCCAAAGCCGCTCCGGTTCAAGAGCGCATTCCAGCCGCCTACGTATCCGTGGCCAAGTCCGAAGCCGATCGCCTTGGCGTCAACGACGGTGCCCTGCTCAGCCTGAACGTGGCCGGCCAGACCCTGCGTCTGCCGCTGCGCATCAATGATGAGCTGGGTGCTGGCCTGGTTGCACTGCCAAAAGGCCTCGCCGGCATTCCAGCGGCAATCTTTGGCAAAACCGTTGACGGTCTGCAGGAGGCAGCGCAATGACTTGGTTCACTCCTGAAGTGATCGACGTGATCATCGCGGTCGTCAAGGCCATCGTGATCCTGTTGGCCGTGGTCGTGGCGGGCGCCCTGCTCAGCTTCGTCGAACGCCGCCTGCTGGGCTGGTGGCAAGACCGTTACGGTCCGAACCGCGTTGGCCCGTTCGGCATGTTCCAGATCGCTGCCGACATGCTGAAAATGTTCTTCAAGGAAGACTGGACCCCGCCGTTTGCCGACAAGGTGATTTTCACCCTGGCACCGGTCGTGGCCATGAGCGCCTTGCTGATCGCCTTCGCGATCATCCCGATCACCCCGACCTGGGGCGTGGCGGACCTGAACATCGGCTTGCTGTTCTTCTTCGCCATGGCCGGCCTGTCGGTCTACGCGGTGCTGTTCGCCGGTTGGTCGAGCAACAACAAGTTCGCCCTGCTGGGCAGCCTGCGGGCTTCGGCCCAGACCGTATCCTACGAAGTGTTCATGGGCCTCGCGCTGATGGGCATCGTGGTGCAGGTCGGCTCGTTCAACATGCGCGACATCGTCGAGTACCAGGCGCAGAACCTGTGGTTCATCATTCCGCAGTTCTTCGGCTTCTGTACCTTCTTCATCGCCGGCGTTGCCGTGACTCACCGTCACCCATTCGACCAGCCGGAAGCGGAACAGGAACTGGCCGACGGTTACCACATTGAATACGCCGGCATGAAATGGGGCATGTTCTTCGTTGGCGAGTACATCGGCATCATCTTGATCTCGGCCCTGCTGGTCACGCTGTTCTTCGGCGGCTGGCACGGTCCTTTCAACATCCTGCCGCAACTGGCGTTCTTCTGGTTTTTCTTGAAGACGGCGTTCTTCATCATGTTGTTCATCCTGCTGCGCGCTTCCATTCCGCGTCCACGCTATGACCAGGTGATGGATTTCAGCTGGCGCTTCTGCCTGCCGCTGACCCTGATCAATTTGCTGGTGACGGCTGCCGTTGTGTTGTTGAACACGCCAGCCGGCGCGGTTCAGTGAGGATTTGACCCATGTTCAAATATATTGGCGACATCGTTAAGGGTACCGGTACCCAGTTGCGAAGCCTGGTGATGGTGTTCGGTCACGGCTTTCGCAAGCGCGACACCCTGCAATACCCGGAAGAGGCGGTGTACCTGCCGCCACGCTATCGCGGCCGCATCGTACTGACCCGCGACCCCGACGGCGAAGAGCGTTGCGTAGCCTGCAACCTGTGCGCCGTGGCGTGCCCGGTGGGTTGCATCTCCCTGCAGAAAGCTGAAACCGAAGACGGTCGCTGGTACCCGGACTTCTTCCGCATCAACTTCTCGCGTTGCATTTTCTGCGGCCTCTGCGAGGAAGCTTGCCCGACCACCGCGATCCAGCTCACCCCGGATTTCGAGATGGCCGAGTTCAAACGTCAGGACCTGGTGTACGAGAAAGAAGATCTGTTGATCTCCGGTCCCGGTAAAAACCCTGATTACAACTTCTATCGTGTTGCAGGTATGGCCGTTGCCGGTAAGCCGAAAGGCGCCGCCCAAAACGAAGCCGAGCCGATCAACGTGAAGAGCTTGCTGCCTTAAGGAAGAAAGATGGAATTCGCTTTCTATTTCGCATCGGGTATCGCGGTTGTGTCCACGCTTCGCGTGATCACCAACACCAACCCTGTGCACGCCCTGCTCTACCTGATCATTTCGCTGATCGCCGTGGCCATGACCTTCTTCAGCCTCGGCGCACCGTTCGCCGGTGTGCTCGAAGTGATCGCCTACGCCGGTGCCATCATGGTGCTGTTCGTGTTTGTGGTGATGATGCTCAACCTGGGGCCGGCTTCGGTCGCCCAGGAGCGCGTCTGGCTCAAACCCGGCATCTGGCTCGGCCCGGTCATCCTCGCCGCCCTGCTGCTGGGTGAACTGCTGTATGTGCTGTTCGCTCACCAGAGCGGCCAGGCCATCGGCCACACCACCGTGGATGCAAAAGCCGTGGGCGTCAGCCTGTTCGGCCCGTACCTGCTGGTGGTCGAACTGGCGTCGATGCTGCTGCTCGCCGCAGCCGTCACCGCCTACCACTTGGGCCGCAACGAAGCCAAGGAGCAATGACGATGCCTGCTATCCCCTTGGAGCATGGTCTGGCGGTCGCCGGCATCCTGTTCTGCCTTGGCCTGGTCGGCCTGATGGTCCGCCGTAACATTCTGTTCGTGTTGATGAGCCTGGAAATCATGATGAACGCCGCGGCACTGGCCTTCATCGTCGCGGGTGCACGTTGGGGCCAGCCGGATGGACAAGTCATGTTCATCCTGGTGATCAGCCTGGCAGCCGCCGAGGCCAGTATCGGCCTGGCGATCCTGCTGCAACTGTATCGTCGCTTCCACACGCTTGATATCGACGCTGCCAGTGAGATGCGCGGATGAACATGATCTTTCTGACTTTCGTATTCCCCCTGATCGGTTTCCTGCTGCTGTCGTTCTCCCGTGGACGCTGGTCGGAAAACCTCTCGGCCCTGGTGGGCGTGGGGTCCATTGGCCTGTCGGCAATCGTTGCCGCCTACGTCATCTGGCAATTCAACGTGGCCCCGCCGGAAGGCGGTCACTACACCCTGGTGCTGTGGCAGTGGATGTCGGTGGAAGGCTTCAAGCCCAACTTCGCCCTCTATGTCGACGGCCTGTCGATCACCATGCTCGGCGTGGTGGTGGGTGTAGGCTTCCTGATCCACCTGTTCGCATCCTGGTACATGCGCGGTGAAGCGGGCTACTCGCGCTTCTTCTCGTACACCAACCTGTTTATCGCCAGCATGCTGTTCCTGGTGCTGGGCGATAACCTGTTGTTCCTGTACTTCGGCTGGGAAGGCGTGGGCCTGTGCTCGTACCTGTTGATCGGTTTCTACTACAGCAACCGCAACAACGGTAACGCGGCACTCAAGGCCTTTATCGTCACCCGTATCGGCGACGTGTTCATGGCCATCGGCCTGTTCATCCTGTTCCAACAGGTGGGCACGCTGAACATCCAGGAACTGCTGGTGCTGGCACCGCAGAAATTCCAGGTCGGCGACTTCTGGATCACCCTGGCGACCCTGATGCTGCTGGGCGGTGCCGTAGGTAAATCCGCGCAACTGCCGCTGCAGACCTGGTTGGCGGATGCGATGGCCGGCCCTACCCCGGTTTCGGCACTGATCCACGCCGCCACCATGGTAACCGCCGGTGTCTACCTGATTGCCCGTACCCACGGCCTGTTCACCCTGGCACCGGAAATCCTGCACCTTGTGGGCCTGGTCGGCGGCGTGACCCTGGTACTGGCCGGCTTCGCCGCGCTGGTGCAGACCGACATCAAGCGTATCCTCGCCTACTCGACCATGAGCCAGATCGGCTACATGTTCCTGGCCCTGGGCGTGGGCGCCTGGGACGCGGCGATCTTCCACCTGATGACCCACGCCTTCTTCAAGGCCCTGCTGTTCCTCGCTTCCGGTGCGGTGATCGTTGCCTGCCACCACGAGCAGAACATCTTCAAGATGGGCGGCCTCTGGAAGAAACTGCCGCTGGCGTACGCCAGCTTCATCGTCGGTGGCGCCGCCCTGGCCGCCCTGCCGTTGGTGACCGCCGGTTTCTACTCGAAGGACGAAATCCTCTGGGAAGCCTTTGCCAGCGGTAACCAGAACCTGCTGTACGCAGGCCTGGTAGGTGCGTTCATGACCTCGCTGTACACCTTCCGCCTGATCTTCATCACCTTCCACGGTGAAGCCAAGACCGAAGCCCATGCAGGCCACGGTATCTCGCACTGGTTGCCATTGTCGGTACTGATCGTGCTGTCGACCTTCGTCGGCGCCATGATCACTCCGCCACTGCACGGCGTACTGCCACAAAGCGTCGGGCATGCCGGCGGCGAAGCCCAGCACAGCCTGGAAATCGTCTCGGGCGCCATCGCCATTGCCGGTATCCTGCTGGCGGCCCTGCTGTTCCTCGGCAAGCGTCGCTTCGTCACTGCCGTTGCCAACAGTGGCATCGGTCGCTTCCTCTCGGCCTGGTGGTTCGCTGCCTGGGGCTTCGACTGGATCTACGACAAACTGTTCGTCAAGCCTTACCTTGCGATCAGCCATGTACTGCGCAAAGACCCGCTCGACCAGACCATTGGTTTGATCCCGCGCGCCGCCAAGGCCGGTCACACCGCCCTGAGCCGCAGCGAGACTGGCCAATTGCGTTGGTATGCAGCTTCCATGGCGGCCGGCGCCGTGTTGGTGATCGGCGCCATCGTTGTGGTAGCGGTCTGATATGAACTTTGCGAACTTGCGAAAGGAAACGAGCCCGTCATGATTCTGCCCTGGCTAATCCTGATCCCCTTTATCGGCGGCCTGCTCTGCTGGATGGGTGAACGCTTCGGCGCCACCCTCCCCCGCTGGATTGCGTTGCTGACCATGTCCCTGGAACTCGCACTCGGCCTCTGGCTGTGGGCCCATGGTGACTATTCATTCGCTCCGGCACCGGGTGTCGATCCAACCTTCGCGCTTGAGTTCAAGCACGTATGGATCCAGCGCTTCGGCATCAACGTGCACCTGGCCCTCGACGGCCTGTCGCTGTTGATGATCCTGCTGACCGGCCTGCTGGGTATCCTCTCGGTACTCTGCTCCTGGAAAGAAATTCAGCGTCACGTGGGCTTCTTCCACCTGAACCTGATGTGGATTCTGGGCGGCGTTGTCGGCGTGTTCCTGGCGCTGGACCTGTTCATGTTCTTCTTCTTCTGGGAAATGATGCTGGTGCCGATGTACTTCCTCATCGCGCTCTGGGGTCACAGTTCTTCGGACGGCAAGAAAACCCGGATCTACGCGGCGACCAAGTTCTTCATCTTCACCCAGGCTTCCGGCCTGATCATGTTGGTGGCGATCCTGGGCCTGGTACTGGTCAACTTCAACAACACCGGCGTGATTACCTTCAACTACGCCGACCTGTTGAAAACCAAGATGTCCCTGACCACCGAGTACATCCTGATGCTGGGCTTCTTCATCGCGTTCGCGGTGAAGCTGCCGGTGGTGCCGTTCCACTCCTGGCTGCCTGACGCTCACGCCCAGGCACCGACTGCCGGTTCCGTGGACCTGGCCGGTATCCTGCTGAAGACGGCGGCCTACGGCCTGCTGCGTTTCGCCCTGCCGCTGTTCCCGAATGCCTCGGCCGAGTTCGCGCCGATCGCCATGACCCTGGGTCTGATCGGGATCTTCTACGGTGCGTTCCTGGCGTTCGCGCAAACCGACATCAAGCGTCTGATTGCCTTCTCGTCCGTTTCCCACATGGGTTTCGTACTGATCGGCATCTACTCCGGCAGCCAGCTGGCGTTGCAAGGCGCGGTGATCCAGATGTTGGCCCACGGTGTCTCGGCCGCCGCCCTCTTTATCCTGAGTGGCCAGCTGTACGAGCGCCTGCACACCCGTGACATGCGTGAAATGGGTGGCGTGTGGTCGCGCATCGCTTACCTGCCGGCGATCAGCCTGTTCTTCGCCGCCGCGTCCCTGGGCTTGCCGGGCACCGGTAACTTCATCGGCGAGTTCCTGATCCTGATGGGCTCGTTCGTGCAGACACCGTGGATCAGCGCCATCGCGACATCCGGCCTGGTATTCGGCTCGGTCTATTCGCTGATCATGATCCACCGCGCCTACTTCGGCCCGGCCAAGTCCGACACCGTCCTGCAAGGGATGGATGCTCGCGAACTGATCATGGTGCTCGGCCTTGCGGTGCTGCTGATCTACATCGGCGTGTACCCGCAACCGTTCCTGGACACTTCTGCCGCGACGATGCATGGCGTGCAGCAGTGGTTCGGCACCGCCTTCTCTCAACTCGCTTCGGCCCGGTAAGAGCGCTATGGAATTCACGATCCAACACTTTATCGCGCTTGCGCCGCTGCTGATCACCAGCCTCACCATCGTGGTGGTGATGCTGGCGATCGCCTGGCGCCGCAATCACTCGCAAACGTTCCTGCTGTCCTGTGCCGGTCTGAACCTGGCCTTGCTGTCGATCATTCCGGCCCTCAAGGTCGCGCCACTGGCGGTCACGCCGTTGATGATGGTCGATGACTTCGCGCTGCTGTACATCGCGTTGATCCTCGTCGCAACCCTGGCCTGTGTCACCCTCGCCCACGCCTACCTCGGCGAAGGCGGCACCGGCTACCCGGGCAACAAGGAAGAGCTGTACCTGCTGATCCTGCTGGCTGCGGCCGGCGGTATCGTGCTGGTCAGCGCACAGCACCTGGCCGGCCTGTTCATCGGCCTGGAACTGCTGTCGATCCCGACCTACGGCCTGGTGGCGTACGCCTTCTTCAACAAGCGCTCCCTGGAAGCCGGCATCAAGTACATGGTGCTGTCGGCAGCCGGTTCCGCGTTCCTGTTGTTCGGTATGGCCCTGCTCTACGCCGAAGCCGGCAGCCTGAGCTTCACCGGGATCGGCCACGCCCTGGCCACCACCAGCATGCCTGCGCCGATTGCCCAACTGGGCCTGGCGATGATGCTGATCGGCCTGGCGTTCAAGCTGTCGCTGGTACCGTTCCACCTGTGGACCCCGGACGTGTACGAAGGCGCCCCGGCGCCGGTGGCCGCGTTCCTGGCCACTGCGTCGAAAGTGGCGGTGTTTGCGGTGATGGTGCGTCTGTTCCAGATCTCGCCTGCCGCCAACACCGGCGTGCTGAGCACCGTACTGACCGTGATCGCCATCGCGTCGATCCTGTTCGGTAACCTGCTGGCACTGACCCAGAACAACCTCAAGCGTCTGCTGGGTTACTCGTCCATCGCTCACTTCGGCTACCTGCTGATCGCCCTGGTGGCGAGCAAAGGCCTGGCCGTGGAAGCCATGGGTGTGTACCTGGTCACCTACGTGATCACCAGCCTCGGCGCATTCGGCGTAATCACCCTGATGTCTTCGCCGTTCAAAGGCCGTGACGCCGACGCCCTGTACGAATACCGCGGCCTGTTCTGGCGCCGTCCGTACCTGACCGCCGTGCTGACCGTGATGATGCTGTCCCTGGCCGGCATTCCGCTGACTGCGGGCTTTATCGGCAAGTTCTACATCGTCGCCACCGGCGTTGAAGCTCACGAATGGTGGTTGGTTGCATCGCTCGTACTGGGCAGCGCCATCGGCGTGTTCTACTACCTGCGCGTGATGGTCACCCTGTACCTGATCGAGCCAAACCTGCGTCGTGTGGACGCCGAGCTGCACTGGGAACAGAAAGCCGGTGGTGTAATGCTGCTGGCCATCGCCCTGCTCGCGTTCTTCCTGGGCGTGTACCCACAACCGTTGCTCACCCTGGTGCAGCACGCGGTGTTGGGCGTTTGATCGCTTAGCGACATGCAGTCAACAAAACGGCGCCTTAGGGCGCCGTTTTGCGTTACTGGGAGCGAAAACGTGGGCGATCAACCGGTTGGCTGCGCCCTGATCACGGGTGCGGATGGATCTCAGATGGGCTGAGATTTGCCTGAGCGGAACTGCCCGGCAATCGTTGCGACGCGCACACCGTACAGACGAGCAGTCTCCAGATCCCCCGGCGACATCTCTTCAGGAGACGCATCGGCAGGCGTTTGCGCCATGGGTGCGATATAGGAACCCATGCGATTCGGGTCATCGCGTTTCGATGCCTTGAGGTTCGCCGGCTTGATATCCAGGCCCACCCATATCCCGGCGTGCTGCCCGCAAAGCAGGAAAAAATACTCGAGCGTGTTGAGTTTGTCGCCGTTGATGCTCGCGCTGTTGGTGAAGCCGCCAAAGATCTTGTTTTGCCATGTGCCTTCGAACCAGGGCTTGGAGGAAGCATCTGCGAATTTCTTGAACTGCCAGCTAGGCCCGCCCATATAGGTCGGCGAGCCGAAGACGATTGCGTCTGCGTCAGCGAGGGATTGCCAGGCGTCGTCGGAAATATTGCCCTCTGGGTCGATGGCCACCAGTACGGCACCGGCGCCGGCGCCTTCGGCGACTGCCGCCGCCATGCGCGTGGTGTGGCCATAGCCGGAGTGATAAACGATGACTGTTCGGACAGGGATGGAATTGGCGTTCATGAGGGTTCCCTACAGGTGGTGGAGTTATGGACAACCTGAGAGATACTCTACTGAGTCAAAAATACGCTATAAACCACGCTAATCTGAACGCTCTGTTATCTATTGGGTGAACAATGCCAAATTTCCAGGCACTTATGATTTTCGCCCGCGTTGCAGAAATGATGAGTTTCACGCGTGCCGCTGAAAGCCTGGGAATCCAGAAGGGACGGGTGTCGACGGTGATTCGTGGGCTGGAGCGAGAGGTGGGCGCGACCCTGCTGCACAGAACGACACGCAGCGTGCAATTGACCGAAGACGGACGCGCTTTCTATACACGCGCATGTGACCTGCTGACTGAAGCGCAGGACATGCAGTCCATGTTCGCAAACAACGACGCACCTTTGAGGGGAAAATTGCGCGTCGACATGCCGACTGAATTGGCCAAGACCGTCGTGATTCCCGCCCTGCCCCAACTGCTCAATGCGAACCCTGAGTTGCAGCTTGAACTGTCCAGCACAGATCGTCGGGTCGACCTCGTTCAGGAAGGCTTCGATTGCGTAATCCGTCTCGGGCCGATCATCGACGACAGGCTGATCGCCCGCCCGCTGGGCAAGTTGCGCATGATGAACGCGGCAAGCCCAGGCTATCTGGCAAAGCACGGCATGCCGCAAACACTCGACGACCTTCTTATCCAGGGCCACCAGATGGTGCACTACACGCCGACACTCGGCGCCCGAATGGCGGGATGGGAATATCCGGAGGGGGATGGCTATGCATCGCTTGCGCTGCCGGAGGCGATGCAGGTGAATAACGTGCAGACCTATCATGCTGCCGGCCTGGCGGGGATTGGACTGATCCAGGCCGGATACCTGGCCCTCGCACATCATATTAAAAGCGGCGACCTGGTGGAGATCCTGCCCGATCTACGGCCCGAGCCGCTGGCTGCATCGCTCGTGGTCGCGCATCGGCGCAACCTATCGCAACGCGTCCGGGCCTTCATGGCCTGGATTGAGCATGTATTGGAACCCTACTTCGACTAACCGTTTGACCGGATGACTTCCCTCACCCGCAGCTGCTTGCAGGACGTGTTGCCCTACCTTGCGTTCCGGAAAATCCGGCGCCGCTGGCCACGCTGAACAGATAAACGGCGCAAAAAAAAACGCCCCGAATCACTTCGGGGCGTTTTTTGTTCAAGTAAACATAGGCATTTGAATCACAGCCTTAGAACGCGATACCTACCTTGAACCCGTACTCATCACGCTTGAGCTTGGTGTTGTCGGCGGTAAAGGAGTCTTCGTCGAGCTTGTATTCGGTACGGGTGTAGTACAAGCCCGCCATCACCGGCAGATTACCATTCTGGTTCATCAGCAGGCTGACTTCAGCGTAAGGGTTGGTGCGGTCCTTGAGGTCGACAGTGTCGCTGCCCACGCCATCCACTTTGAGTTTCGCGCGGCCGTCGATGGTACGACGGGCGCCGGCTTCAACGCGCAGGGTCATGTCATCGAACTGGTGGTTGTAGCCCAGGGCCAACTTGGCGAATGGCGACTTGTTGGTGAGCTTGACGTCATAGCCGTTGGTGTCGGGCTCATAGCGGGTCCAGGTGTAGCCACCGCCCACAATCACGTCGACGAAGTTGCGTGCATCAAGCGCGGCGCGCCAGCCGAGGTCCAGGTCAGCCTGGCCTTCCTTGAGCTTGTCGTCACTCTTTTCGCCGTATTTGGCTTCGATACCGGCTTGATAGATGAACCCGGATTCGGCAGTCAGCTTATTGCCGAAGTTGTAGAACAAACCGGCTTCAGGCATGTGGCTCTTGTCGCTTTCGCTGCCGCCTTCGAATTTGAAATCGTTGTAGCTGCCCAGGATGCCGAAGGTGGAAATAGGCCCGGTAGGCGGTGCGGCGAGCACCACGGCAGGCGCAGCGACCAGCGCCAACAACGAGGAACCCTTGAGAATTTTTCCGAATAGCTTGGACATCGTTTTACATCTCCTTGTGTGGTGAGCAAATTATTCAGCAACCGCTTCGAACCTCGGCCGAGGCCAAAGGTTCGAATTAATTTGCACCCATTTGGAGATAAAACGGTTCAGCGAACGCTCTAGCTCAATAGTCTGCGGAATTGGCCATTATCAAGCCATCAAGTGTTTCACGAAGCGTGCGATCAGGTGGCAGGTGAATACCAAAGGTTCCGTGCAGGAGTGCCAGCAGTTCATCCGTACTGTCGATCACGCGCTTTTCGCTGGGCCCGTCCAGGCAATGCACCGCATAGTGGGCGTTGGCCAGGGTATAGCGCTTGCCCGGCGCCAACCGCGCCGCTTTCAACTGGCCGCGGAAGACCGAGTCCGGGTGTGTGGAGACGTACCAGTTGCCGATCTCGTAGTCGATAGCCGCCTGCACTTGCAGGTCGAACACATACAAGCCGCGCCACTCCTCGGCGACCAGCGCCCACAGGGTGTAACTGCCCTGCCCGTCAAACGTCAGGCGATAAGGTTCGTGTGCCGTGGCCTGCTGCGCCTCGGTGTCCAGTAGCAACGGGCTGCTGGGCACCATGCCGCCAAAGCCGACATCGGTGATATAGCGCACGCCATCCAGCGTCACCAGGCTCAAGCGATGGGTACGTGCGGTGTGCGCATCCGCCGGCCCGCCCAACACCACGCGGCCGGTAATGCCCCGTGCGTCGAAGCCGAGCTCCTGCAACAGGGCCAGGAACATCTGGTTCAATTCATAGCAATACCCGCCGCGCCCGTCGAACAGCAGTTTTTGCTCGACGCTGGGCAGGTCGATGGGCACCGGCCTATGCAATAAGGTCGACACGTTCTCGAAGGCAAAGGTGCACACATGACGCAGTTGCAGGGTCTGCAGGGTTTCAAGGGTCGGCGGTGGAGGCGAGTCGAAGCCCAGGCGTTGCAGATAAAGCGGGCTGTGAGTCAGGCGGCTGTCAGAGGGATGGGACATGGCGCGATCCTTGAGCACGTGGCGAAGGCACCACTATGCCGCGCCTTCCAACAACTTGTCATTTTGAATGAACCTTTTTTGACGCCTGCCTATCCATCTATAACAAGACAGGGAGGCAACATGAGTACCGCAAAAATTTACACCATCCGCTATCAGCTGCACGGTCAACCGAAGTCCTTTGTAGTGCGCGCCGAAGTGATGAACAACGCCGAGGCCTGGCACTGGGCGGCGGTAGACGCCGATATAGCCCACGTCAGCCGCATCGGCCGCGTGGGTCACGAGCAGGTGAAGAAAACCACGCGGCCCTGGGCTGAAAAGTTCGGGATCACCGACGTCATGTGGATCGCACCGAAGTAAAAAAGCAAAAGCCCCGCCGTATAGAGTGGGGCTTTTTACAGATCGCTGGCCTTTCTTGTGATGTCATTGCAGATCAGATGTTCAGGCTCTTTGTCGGATCCACACGACGAGGCTGGTCGTCTGACAGCCTCGCTGTGAGGACCGCGTTCAACGCCTTGTTCAAGTCTTCAGGTTGCCCAACGGATCATAGGGCGGCTTCTTTCCATCCTTGTCTTTCTTGTCCTTATCCAACGGTGCAATAGCCGGACCGACAGGATCCACCTGCGGGTCCGTCACGTCGGGCGAATCCGGGTCAAAACCCAACTCGTCCTTACCGCTGGAATGCTCGCTCGAACGCGGGCCTTGGGGCGTATTACTCACGGCGATCTCCTTGCTTAAAGCGGGCGGGCTTTGTCGTGGAGGTTTTCCAGGTCTTGTTCGACACGTTCCACATCATCATCGTCCTGGCGCTCCGCCGGATCGTTGGGGCGCAACGCATCGTTGTCGCGCTCCTCTTCACCGGGTGTGCGGTCAGGATTCGGGGTGCCGGGCGGTGGCTGCTTATATTCGGACATGATGGTTCACCTCAAAAGGTCTACGCAGGTTTAGAGAAACCGCCGTGCGTCATCGTTCAACTTGTTTGCCCAAGCGTGAGATGATGCCGGCCCCTCTTGGAGGCATGAACCCTATGTTCGAACTCAAACCCTGCGACCCCGCCACCTTCCGTCAACAGACCCGCCGCAGCACCCTGATCGTCGCGGTGCTGTTCGTAGCCCTGGCCATGTTGCTGTCGAGCCTGGCGGTGATGCTGTTCGGTGAGCCCGGAGGTGACAATTTCCGTTTCAATGTCGGCGGCGTCTTCGCCGGTGTGTTGATCACCGTCGCCCTGGTGCGCGGGCCGTTCTGGCGCCAGCCCTGGCTGGCAGCGGCGGTGTACGGTTGGCAGCTCAAGCGTTGCCTGATGAGCGTGACCAATGTTATGCACACGATCACCGCACGCGTGCAGGACAACGACCCGACCGCGATCAAGGTGCTGCGTTTCTACCACCTGGGACTGACGCAAATGCATGCTCTGGACGCCAACTCCAGCGCCCAGGCACAACTGGTCGGTGAAGTCGAAACGCATAAAGCGAAGATGCAGGCGCTGGGCATCAACACCGAACAGACGCAGTTCGACCCTAACTGGCTGGACGCACTCAAGCGCGCTTAAGCCGAGCCGGGAGTCTTTGCCCGCCAGCAGAACACCGCGCTCAGCGCAATCGCCGCGCCGGCCAGGCCGAACACCCAGGGTGCCGCGGCCACCGGCAGTAACAGGCCCGCCAGCAACGGCCCAAGACCCGCGCCGATATCCCGCCATACGGCGTTGGAAGCCAGTGCCGACACGCGCATCGAGCCCGGATTGCGCTCCGCGACCAAGGTGGTCACCAGCGGCAGTTGCAATGCGCGCAGCACCAGCACCGCCGCCGCGCCGACGATCACCCAATAGCTGCCGAATGCAGCCAGGGCTAAAGCGCTCAGAAACGAAAACAGCAGCAACATCGAGGTCGCGCCAAAGCGCTGCGCCGCGCGACCGCCCAGCGGGCTCAGGAGCATCTCGGAGGCATACCGCAGGGCCATCAACCCGCCTGCGATCAGCACCGCATTGCCCCCCAGCAACTTCTGCGCCTGGATCGACAGGCCGAAGATAAACAACCCATCCAGCGCCACACCTTCGACAAACGACCAGGTCGCCACGCTGTCGGGCCATTTGAAACGACGGCCCGAGCTGTGCAAGTCATGGCCGACCCTGGGCAGGCCGTGCGCCGCCCACAAGCCCAACAAGCAACTGCCGGCAAGAATCAGAAAGATCGGACGTGGCCCGGCCCATAAGGTCAACCAGCCGCCCAGGGGCAAGGCCAGCATCGGCCCGAGGGCGATCATCGCCCGGGAGCGCCCGGCCCGGCGGGCCGCACCGGCGGGCTCCGAGGTCGCCAGCACCTGGGTCGAGAGGTTCAGCGCGGCGAAACACAGGCCCCAGATCAACCGCAAGCCCAGCAGCGCGGCGAACCCCGACAGCATCGAGTTGCCCAGGGCACAGACCGTGGCCGCCCCCGCCGCGATCATGCAGGTCAACCGGTCGCCATGGCGCGCGTAGAAATTCAACACATGGCGATAGCCGAAAATCCGCACCAGGCGGTTCGCCGCCAGCAACACGCCAGCCTGCGCCAAGGTGATGCCGAAGGCCTGGGATTCCATGGGCAGCAGCAGGTACAGCAACACATCGCTGGGCAGGCATAAAGCAAGGGTCAGCGCGGCGCGGCGAGAGGATACATCAGCAGTACGTTGGGCCTGGGCTGACATAATTCTGAAACATCCCGAAATATTCAGGTGGCCACGGTAGCGTTCCCGACCGGTGTTTTACAACGCCTTATCCGGTCTTTTTGTCATAAGGCAGCAGACGCAAGCCACTGGCCACGGCGCCCACCAGGGCAAACGCGCACCCCAGCCACAGCGCGTACTCAGGGCCACTGCCCTGAGACAGATGGAAACAGAACGCCACCAACGACGCCCCCAGCGTCTGCCCCAGTAACCGCGAAATCGCCACGATGCCGCTGGCGCCGCCGCTGCGGGCCAACGGAGCGCTGGTCATGATGGCCTTGAGGTTGGGGGATTGGAAAAAACCGAAACCGGCGCCGCACAGCGCCATGCGCCAGCCAATATCAAAGGCCGAGGCGTCACTGCCCAACGTTGCCAACGCGGCCATGCCCACACTGAGCATCAGCAGCCCGACGCCGCACAACACGCCCAGCGACACCCGATCCGCAAGGCGCCCCGCCACCAGCGCCATCACGGCTACGACTGCCGGCCACGGCGTCATCAGAAACCCGGTTTCCACCTGGCTGTGCCCCAGCACCGCCTGCAGCAGAAATGGCAGCGAAACGAAGGCCAGCCCCTGTGCGCTGAATGCACAGATGGCCGTCAGGGACGACAAGGCAAACACCGGACGCTTGAACAGGTCCACCGCCAACATCGGTGCCGGATGACCGACCTCGCGGCGCAACAGCAATGCGCCGCACACCAGCGCCAAGGCCAACAGGCCCAGGGTCAATGCGCCCTGCGCACCGTGCACGGCGGTGCCCAGCCCCAGCACCAGCAAGGCAAACAACCCGGCACACAGCAGCGCGGCAAGACGGTCGAACGCATGCCCGGTCAATGGCAGTACCGGCAGAGCGCGCAACCCCAGCCCCAGCGCCAACAGCCCCAGCGGCACGTTGATCAGGTACAGCCAATGCCAGGTCGCCACCGACAGAATCGCCGACGCGGCGGTCGGTCCGAGGGTAAACGCCAGCCCCACGACCAATGAGTTGTAGCCCAGGCCGCGCCCGAGCATTTTTGATGGGTAGATATGCCGCAGCAACGCGGTGTTCACACTCATCAATGCGGCGGCGCCGAGCCCTTGCGCCACCCGCGCGGCCGTCAAGGTCAACAGTGAGCCGGCCAACCCGCAGAACAGCGACGAGACAATGAACAGCAGCAAGCCCCCCAGATACACCCGACGGTGTCCCAGCACATCACTCAAGGAGGCAAAGGGCAGCACCGTGGCGATAATCGCCAACTGGTAGGCATTGACCACCCAGATCACCGAGGCCGAATCGGTACCGATACCTTCGGCCAGAGTCGGCAACGCGGTATTGACGATGGCCGTGTCCAGGGTCGCCATGCCGATCCCCAGAGACAGGGCGATCACCGCCGGCCAGCGTTTATTGGAGGGCAACCCATCGGCGACAGAAGACATGAACAATCCACACAGGTGACAAGACCGCTAGATTACGGGCTGGGGGGATTTTTTTCAGTGGTCGATTGCGCGGCTGTCAGCATTTTCATGTTTGCAGACCGGTGACTGCCGCCCGCAGGCGACTATCACGACGCTCAAACATGGCCAACCCCCACAATCAACTCACTGCCCAGCCAGCCGGCCAGGTACTCACCGGCCTGCATCACACCGGCTTCTTCCCCCAGGCGCTGCACCAGATACTCACATAACCCGGCAAAACTGCCGTCGGCCTGCACCTGCAACAAGGCGTGCAGTTCCAGTTCATCCACCTGGCGCAAGCGCGAGGTGAACTGCCGCCGCCACACCAGCAAACCGCCCGCCGCTTCAAGCATCGCCGCCTCGGGTGGCGGGGTGTCTTGCCACAGCGCCGACCAGATGGCCTCGGCATTGGTGGTCAGGCCATGGCACCGCAACGACGGCGTCAACTGCAAGTGGGCAGTGTCCCAATCCACCGCGGCCAGCGCCGCCGGCGGTACGGGCTGAGCATCGGCGGCCACAAAGGCCTCGTTCAAGGCGGACTCGATCCAGGCCAGTTCGTGCACATCGGGGTTGTGGGGAAACACGCGCTTCAAGCAGTGGTAGAAACCCTCGGGATAGGCATCCAGCGTCCAGGCGTGTGGTGGTTGCTGGTCGATATAGCTAACGCTGGCCGACAGAAACGCCTCCTCGCCGAGCCAACGGCGCAGGTTGGGAAATGCCTGCTCCAGGCACCCCACCAATTGCGCGCGGTAGTTGTTCTGGTACACCGCCAGGCCGGCGTGGTGATTACCCAGCCGAAGCGCCGCGTCATCCGACGCGCTCACCAGCCAGGTGCGAAAGGTTTGCTGCCACTCGACCAGGTTCATGGCTGCGCTCCCAGCGTCCGGGCCATCGATAATTCCTGCAGCAATTCAGCCAACGGCGGAATCTCATCGTCACGCTCGATCATAGTCGCCACCGGGCCCAGTTTGGCCATGGCCTTGGCATACAACGCCCACACCCCGGCACACACCGGGCTGTCATGGCTGTCGATCAACAATTCGCGGCCACGGCTATGGCCGGCCAAGTGAACCTGGCGTACCCGGTCGGCGGGAATGCCCTCCAGGAACGCCTCGGCATCGAAACCGTGATTGCTGGCGCTGACAAACACATTATTGACGTCCAGCAACAGCTCGCAGCCGGTGCGCTTGGCCATGGCGTCGATAAATGCCCATTCGCTCATGACCGCGCCATCAAAGGCCAGGTAACTCGACGGGTTTTCGAACAGCATCGTGCGGCCCAGCGTCTCCTGGGCCTGGTGGATATTGGCGCACACAATGTCCAGCGCCTCTTCGGTGTAGGGCACCGGCAGTAGATCGTGGGCATTGAAGTGACCGCTGCGTGACCAGCTCAGATGGTCGGAGACAAACAGCGGCTCGATCTCATCAACCAGCGACTTGAGACGCCGCAGGTAGTGGGTGTCGAGCCCTTCGGCAGTGCCGATCGACATCGACACCCCATGCAGCGCCACCGGGTGCCGCTCGCGGATCTGGCGCAGGACGTGCCGGGGCTGGCCGCCCGCGACCATAAAATTCTCGGAGATCACTTCGACAAAATCCACGGGCACCGAGGTCTCCAGAAAGTCGCAGTAATGCTCCTTGCGCAGCCCCAGGCCGTAGCCTGAAAAGTGAGGATTGTGTGTCGGCATGCCGGGTTCTCCTTGGCCTGCAAGCGCGAACTGGCTGTGACGAGCAAGCTTGCTCCCTCGCCGCAGTCAGTTCGCGCCTGCCAGGGGTGGTTATTTCGGTTCAGTCAAGGTGCCACCGGCCTTGAGGCATTCGGACGGTGTCTTGACGATCACGCCTTCGCCTTTGCAGCTGTTGAGGCCCTTGCAGTCGTTCTTGGCGGTGGCGCACAGGCTGGTGCCCTTGCAGGTATTGACGCCGTAGCAGCGGCCGGGCTTTTCCTGCTGGTCGGCAGCGCCGGCGGCAGTGGCGAACGAAGCCGAAGACAGGGCAATCAGCGCGGCAGCGGCAGCCAGGCTCAAGCGGGATTTGAGTGCAGTGTTCATGGTGTTTCTCCAGGGTGTCGTGGGTTATTGGATAACGGATGCAGCGTCTTCGATGACCTTCGCCACAGCCTCAGGCTGGGAGATGTACACCGCATGGCTGGCTTTGATTTCGGTGACCTTGGAACCGGCGCGCTTGTACATCCAGCGCTGCAGGTCGGGGCTCAGGGCGCGGTCTTCGGTGGACACCACCGCGTAGCTCGGCTTCTTGTGCCAGGCCGCGGCCCACACCGTGCCGCCGAACAGTGCGGTGGTGGCCGGTACTTGGGAGGCGGCCATGAAGTCGGTGCGGTTGGTGCTCAGGTCGGCGGCAAAGTCCGCGTTGAATCGGGTGCGATCAAAGAACAGGTGGCCATCGCGTTTCTGCTGGACATCATCGCTGGGGGCCGGCATGGAGCCGATCAACTGGGCCATGTTCTCGCCCACCTCCGGCTGCAACGCCGAGACATAGACCAGCGACTTGACCTTGTCACGGTCCCCCGCAATCGAGATCACCCCGCCAGCGGAACTGTGCCCTACCAGCACCACCGGGCCGACCTGTTGCTCCAGCACCTCGCGGGCCTCTGCCACATCAGCGGCGAGGTTTTCGTGGCCCTGATGCACCACCGTGACCTTGTAGCCCTTGTGAATCAGGATGTCGTGCACCACCCGCCAACCGGAACCGTCGACAAACGAGCCCGGCACGATCACCACGCTCTTGCCGGCGCCGGGTTGTGGGGCATCCGCCGCCTGGGCCAGTGCTGGAACAGTCAAGGCCATGGCAATGGCCAGAGAAGAAAGCATACGCATTGGAAATCTCCATTCAGGTATCGAAAGGTCAGCCACGTTTGGCGAACAGCAGGCGGTCCAGCGACCAGGCTCCAGCGCCATACGCCAGCAGCGGCAGCAGCAGCCCCACCCAGGTCAGGTGCACCGGCCAGGCATCGGGGTACACAAACACCTCGATCACCAGGGTCATGCCCAACAGTGCGACGGCAGCCGGACGGGTCAGCAGGCCCAGCACCAGCAACAGCGGGAACAGGTGCTCGGCGTAGGTCGCCAGGTGCGCGGCCCAGTCCGGTGGAATCAGGGGCAAGGCGTATTCCGAGCGGAACAGCGTGTAGGTCGACGGCTTGAGTTGAAGAAAACCGCTGACCTTGGTCCGCCCCGACAGGAAAAACACCGCCGCAATGCCCACACGCGCCACCAGCAACAGCAGGGCCTCGGGCAACAGCCGCCGGGTCATGAGCGCCGGGGCCGCTCGGCTCATGGCTGCTCCGTCAGGCTGCCGTAGCCTTTAGGGGTCTTGATCTGGGTGCAGGTGCCTTTGTCCACCAGTACCCAGGCGTTGCCCTGGTAGTCGGCGGTGGCGGTGCCTGCACACGAGGTGCCTTTGCCCGCGGCGCAGTCATTGGCCCCTGCGAGAGACACGCCGAAGCATTTTTCCTGGGGCTTGGGTTCGTCGGCATGGGCCACGGCCGCAAAGGCGCTGAGGGACAAGGCGAGGGTTGCCGCAAGGGCTGCATAAGGACGCTTCATGGGGGTGACTCTCCTGGTTTGACTGAGTGTGACCAGGGCGCCTTGGGGTCGATGACCGCCTGCGCCAGCTGGTGAACAGAGTTAAAGCCAGGCGTGTATCCGCTCTGTGTCGCGAACGCGATAGAACGTCATGCGGGTGTATCAGGAGGGTGTTCAGATACAACGTGATACACAGCCACAAAAAAACGCCCTGACCGTTCAGGTCAGGGCGCGTTTCAGGCTGCGGTGCGCGCGGTCAATCAGCGTGCCAGGGCACTCAGGTCCAGATGCCCGTTACTGATCGGCGGGCACCAGTAGTAGCCGCCGGTCAACGGCGTGCTGATGCGATACAGGCCATCGACAATCCCGTCTTCCAGGCCGCTCATGCGCCGCAGTTGCGCTTCGAACGCATCGAAGGAATGGCCAAACGCGAGGAACATCAACCCGGCCTGGCCGTTCTCGGCCCACGGCATTGAGCGGCGTACCACGAAGGCTTCCGGGGTGAAGCTTTCCTGGGCGGTGCGCTTGGTGTGGGCGGACGCGGGGGCGTCGTCCAGCTCTTCGTTGTCGCCATGACGGCGGCCGATGATGTGGTCGCGTTCCTGGGCAGGCAAGGCGGCGAAGCCGTCGAGGTCGTGTTGCCATTGCTGGAGCGCGGCGAAGCTGGCGCCACTGGCGGTCAGTGCGGCTTCGACCGCCGCGTCAGCGTGGGGGTTTTCGGTGCCGTCTTCATAGTCGGTGAGGTCGAAGCCGGTCTTGTAGCGGAAACCTTCGATCATCTGTACCAGGCGAAACGCCGGGGCCAGGGCTTTTTCGAAGGCGCGGCTGCGTAACAGCAACTCACCACGATCCTCACCGTGCAACCACACCCACAACGCCTGTTGGGTCGATGGGTTGTGCGCACCCGGGCCGCTGATGGCGGGGAATGTGCGCAGCCCTTCAATGTGGGCACCCAGCGCGGCTGCCAGCGGTTCACCCAAACCGACCACCGCCGCCGAATCGGCCAATTGCACCAGTGCGTCCAGCGCAGCAGGTACGGCGCCCAGGGCGTCCACGGCAAAAAACAGATGGCGTGCCTGCAACGGCACCGGTGCGGCAAGAATGCCCGGCTGGTACTGACTCATGTGAACTCCTTCAAGAAAGGCGCAGAGTTTACCCGGCGCACGCCTTTGTGCGTACAGCAATGCGCACAAGCCTTGCCATAGAGCCCGGTGTTGGGTGACTCTCTAGTCATGTTTTGCAACTATTCCAGGGGTAGCGACATGACCACCAGCAACCTGCTCGCCCAGCTGTTTCCTCTCACCGCCCAAGACGTGCCCGAGCAATTCCGCCTGGCGGCTCCCATTGAACAGCGTGATTACCTGGTTGACGGCACATTGCGGGTTTGGAACGGCCCGCTGGCCCGGGTGCAAAGCCCCGTGCAATTGGGTGATGAGCGCGTGCATATCGGCAGCACGCCGCTGCTGGACGCCGACACCGCCCTCACCGCCCTGGATGCCGCCGTACGTGCGTATGACCGGGGCCAGGGCGCATGGCCGACGATGCGCGTCGCTGAGCGTATCCAGCACGTCGAAGCCTTTTTACGGCGCATGCGTGAACAGCGCGATGCGGTGGTCAAGCTGTTGATGTGGGAGATCGGCAAGAACCTCAAGGACTCGCAGAAAGAGTTCGACCGTACCTGCGACTACATCACCGACACGATCAATGCGCTCAAGGAGCTGGACCGTCGCAGCAGCCGCTTCGAGCTGGAACAGGACACCCTCGGGCAGATCCGCCGCGTACCGCTGGGCGTGGCGCTGTGCATGGGGCCTTATAACTACCCGCTCAACGAAACGTTCACCACGCTGATCCCGGCGCTGATCATGGGCAACACCGTGGTGTTCAAGCCGGCCAAGCTCGGCGTGCTGTTGATCCGTCCGCTGCTGGAGGCTTTCCGCGACAGCTTCCCGGCCGGGGTGATCAACGTGATCTACGGCAGCGGTCGCGAAACCGTCAGCGCGCTGATGGCCAGCGGCAAGATCGATATCTTTGCGTTTATCGGCACCAATAAAGCCGCCAGTGACTTGAAGAAACTCCACCCCAAGCCACACCGCTTGCGTGCCGCACTGGGCCTGGATGCGAAAAACCCCGGCATCGTGCTGCCCGAAGTGGACCTGGACAATGCCGTCAGTGAAGCCATCACCGGTTCCTTGTCGTTCAACGGCCAGCGCTGCACCGCGCTGAAAATCCTGTTCGTGCATGAAGACGTGGTCGAGGCATTTATCGAGAAATTCAACGCCAAACTGGCGACGCTCAAGCCCGGCATGCCATGGGAAGACGGCGTGTCGCTGACCCCATTACCGGAAGTCGGCAAGGTGGATTACCTCAACGGTCTGGTAGCCGATGCAGCGCAACACGGCGCCCAGGTGGTGAATGCCAATGGCGGTGCCAGTCGCGGTTCGTTCTTCTACCCGGCGGTGCTGTACCCGGTAAACCCGCAGATGCGCGTGTACCACGAGGAACAGTTCGGCCCGGTGGTGCCGATCGTGCCTTACCGTGACGTGGACACGGTGATTGACTACGTGCTGGAGTCGGACTTCGGCCAGCAGTTGAGTATTTTCGGCACCAACCCCGAGGAAGTCGGGCGCCTGGTGGATACCTTCGCCAATCAGGTCGGTCGTATCAATATCAACGCCCAGTGCCAGCGTGGGCCGGATACGTTCCCGTTCAACGGCCGCAAGAACTCGGCCGAGGGCACGCTGTCAGTGCATGACGCGTTGCGCGTGTTCTCGATCCGTACCCTGGTGGCGACCAAGTTCCAGGAGAGCAACAAGGCGCTGGTCAGCGACATTCTGCGTAACCGCGATTCGAGTTTCCTGACCACTGACTACATTTTTTGAGTGGATGCCAATCAAAAATGTGGGAGCGGGTTGGGTGTGGCCACACCCAGCCCGTTCTCACATTTAGAGTGTGCACATCTTTAGAACCGAGGCGATTTTAGTCCTGATGAACCTGCCCCTCTTTGCCCGACGCCTGCTGCGCCCGTTGCTCGACCCGTATCGGCGCTATCGCCATGCCAAGCTGATCCACGCCGTGCGCGTGTCCATCGGCTTGCTGGCAACCATCCTGCTCACCACGGGCATCAACCTGCCCCACGGTGAGTGGGCGTCGGTGACCATGCTGATCGTGATCGGCGGGTTGCAGCACCACGGCAATATCGGCAAAAAAGCCGTGGAGCGCGCTTATGGCACCTTGATCGGCGCCAGTGTCGGCTTGGCCTTGGTGGTGCAACAGGCTTGGCTGGGCCAGCCGCTGCTCACCTATCTGCTGATGTCGGTGGTGTGCGGGTTCTTTTCCTATCACGCCATCGGCAAGGGCGGTTATATCGCGCTGCTGTCGGCGATCACGGTGTTTATCGTTGCCGGCCACGGGGACAACCCGATCTCCGATGGTTTGTGGCGCACTGTCGACATTCTGATCGGCATTGTATTGGCGCTGGCCTTCTCCTTCGCCCTGCCGCTGTATGCCGTGTACTCCTGGCGCTACAACCTGGCCAGTGCATTACGCGACTGCGCGGCTATTTACAGCCGGATCATCAATGGCCAGTCGGTCACCGATGATGAGCACCTCAAACTGCTCAATCGCTTGAATGCCGCGATGGTGCAACTGCGCTCGCTGATGCCATCGGTGTCCAAGGAAGTGCGCATTTCGATGACCGAACTGGACGCGATCCAGCGGCACCTGCGCATGTGCATCAGCACGTTGGAAATCTTGGGCAATACGCGGCCGAACCCGCAGGATGAACCGGCGATGGCGCGGATGCGAATGATGTTGAAGGCCGAACACCGGCAGATCCGCGTGCAACTGGTGGGGATGGCGCGTGCGTTGAAATCCGGGGTGACGGAGCGGTTGGAGCGGGAGGGGAATATCGCGGTCGCCGAGCCCACTCTGGATACGCCGATTTACTTGGGTCTGGATGGTTATCGGTTGTTGACCCTGCAATTGGCGGCGAATGTAGACGCGATGCGTTCACGTTTAGGGCAATGCGCAAAACGCTGGAACATCTGACAACTTTGCACATCCACAAGCAAAAAAGAGAGGTTCACGACTTATCGTGACCCTCCCTCTTGCGTCCCTTTAACGCCTTATCCCGCTACCTTAGCCCGACACCATTGAAGTGGTCTCCAATGACATAGTCCTTACCTGCCAATATTTCTCCGGTATTGATATTCAAGCCGTAGTAGTAGTTGGTAAAGAAAAAACTGTGGGAGAAGGTCGACGTCCAATAGAGCGCATTGCCCATCGGCCACAAATAGCCGAAAACCTGATGCAACTCGCGGGCTTCATCAAGGCTCGGCAACCGTGCCCCGGCGTTATTCGCGGAGGATCGGATGTTGCCAAGCGTACTGCGTCCCAAACCGACACAACGCACTGCATTGCTTGCATACACGGGGTAACTACGGACTTGTGCAGGCACCGACGAGTCACGCACGCTGATTACCGCACTGCCATTGCCGCGCATGGTGACATAGCCCGTAGTGGCGTCAACGTGCGCGACGCCAGCATTGGAGGTTGAGTACAGATAAGGCCGAGTTCCCCCGTTTGCCACGCGCTGAATCGAATTCCCGGAGCCGAAAATGGGCAAGACGTTAGGGTAACCGTCCAAAAAGAAGGTTTTCCTATTGAAGTAAACAGCCCCCGAATCAAAGACCAGGGCCGTGGTGTGGGCAATCCTGTACTGAGTCGGCGGAAAAACGACCGCCATTCCCTTATCATTCTGTTGATTAAAATTAATACGGGGGTCGATCGTCACCGTGCCATTGTTCGGCACGGACATCAGCCAACTGCGTAGCACCTTGATATCGGCGAAACCGTTGCTGGCTTCATTCTCGGAAACCAGATGTTCCACCAGGAGATTCTGCGTCACCGCGCCTGACGCCGACAGGGTTAGCCAGGCAACTTGATCTTTAGCGCTGTAAGGCCACTTGATCATCCTCAGCATCGCATCGCCCGTTAAAGTCGCCGGGTTTATGGATCCCCCATTCGCCACATTGTTGATCAAAGCCCTAGGCAAACTGGCCTGTGGAATTGCCTGAACATGCACCATCTGCACTTCCGACGAACCTTCCCCGCCCCGCCCCAATATCACTTCATACTGCAACTGGATCGTGGTGTTGATACTCACGCCCACCAACTCATTACTGATGTTGAACGTCACCGTGCCACCGTCCAGGCCTGGCTGCGTCCCAACTTCAATCGGCACACCATCCGCACCGATCCAGTACAACGTCATCATGTCCGTCCCACCCTGGTTCATATTGGGGTAGGTCACCAGCACCTGGCATTTGTTCTCGACGGTGATCGGGCTGATAACGACTTCCGGCCCACTGGGCGGCGACGAATACCGGATTTCCGGATGGGGGAATACGTTAGGCTCCGTCTGGACCAGATGGTGGCGGGTTTCAAACCACACGATATCGGCAGGATTGTTGGTGTGATTGAAGGTTACCCCGAAGTCAATCGTGAAGGGCGTCCACTCTTTCAAACGGCGCAGCCGGCTTACCGGCGTAAAGGGAGCAGGCCCATTGTTGGCATCCGCTACCGAGACCTCGCGGCCTACATAAGTTTCCTCCAAATAGACGGCGTCGGTATCCAGAGTGCCTTCATTACGCAACCACATACGCTGACCAATCTCAATGTATGGCCAGGGAGCAACGCGGGTCTGGTCAAGGTCATCCAACTTGGGTATCTCGAGAATGGCACTCTCACCGATGCTGTCGATTGTCGCTCCAGGCAAATGACTCAGAGTGAGCAGGTTCAACGTAAGCACCGGCGAGTCGGTGGGAACGCCATTGCGGATAACTTTGAACGAGACGTCGATATCTCGTCCCTGAGGGTGGATATTAAAACCAATTGCAGAAGGCGGAACGACTACCTCGACAAACGTGTCTCCCCGGTTGGCGTCCTTGCTTTCAAAGTACGTCCCGGCACCCGACAGACCACGCCAGCAGACCTCGACCTGATCGCCGTCCTTGGGTTGGTCGTAGCGACACCGAACGGTCGCCCCCGAAATAGCAACCAAACGGGGGTCGAGTTCATCCGGCCCTGTTGTAGCCTCCACCACTTCAGGTGGAAACAACTCGCCCAACGCCCGACCTATGGTGTAGGTCTGCTCTTCGGACAACTCATCAACACCAAATCGCCTGCGCACATAGCTGACACGGAGTGTGCCATCCAGGTTGTCGTCAATCAGCTTTTTGGGGACATCAGCCAGAAAAGGGTTGGAATCAACTGCCAGCAAATACTCAATCGTGGAGCTTGCAGTCACCGAGCCCACATATTTGATGATGACTTCATCACCCGCCCTGAATTCCGCGCGAGCCTCAAAGGTGGCGACACTGCCCACCGTGGCGGGATCAATATTGTTCGTGACATCCGCCTCCTGGATACTCGGCGCAACCAGCGTACGCGCCGGCCGGCCGATCTGGATATATCGACGTTCGGATTCACGTACAGTGACCGGGCCAGTGACCAGGTAATAAACGCGAGTCCGGAGCAGGCCTTCAAATCGCGCATATTGCGCGTTTACGAAATCGCGGAAGCGGGGATGGACACCCGCCGCCCGGTGGCTGAACACACGCTCCACGCTACCATCCAGGTGTTCACCCAGAATATTGACCTGCAGATCGTCTCCCGAATTGCCTGGTGGGTCATAGTCAGGCATTGCCGCCGTGATAAAAGGCAGGTCCGGTTCTACAAATGGCCCGTGACGTTGAAGCACCTCAGGCTCGGGCAACGTGTAGCGAATGCCCGCGACCGCATAGACAGTTGGCCGTGAAGCCAACATCTCTCTTTCCCTGACGTAGGAAATTCTCAGCGTACTCTGGATCAATGACCGGACAATTGCATTGCTAATTGAGAAATCGTTGTAGCTGGCCAGCATCACGGGCAGGCGAAAACTGTAGCTGACCTCTTCACCCTCTGGCGTGTTGCCCATCACCGTCCAGATAAGGTGATCCCCCGCGACGAAGGCCGGATGATTTCTACGAATGAATACAGATCCGGTAGCCGGCAACCCATGCAATGAGTCGGCGTCCAGAATCAGTAAATCAGGGTCCGCCTCGATAATCTCTGGCTCCTCCAGAAGGGTAGTATTGAGGACGACCTCGACCGGGACCGGCTTGCTCCAGCGATGGCAGGGTCCGGATTCATCGAGCACTTCGTCATACAAATAAAACTGCACAACAAAATGGCCGTCCCCGACGGCGCTCAGAAAATCGGGGGTTATGAGAAAGCTCAGGTCACGCCCGACTTCGCTTGGCAGGATGGGTGGGAGTTCAAAACGGTGATTGCCCCAGTAAAACATCACCAGATCATTGACACGCATATTGGCCCACGCACGAATAGTGACATCCACACCCCGTGAGGCAACGACGCTGTCAATAATCGTGTGGGAAAGCGTAAAGGTGAGGCCCGTGTGATAAGCGCCATCACAATTCCCTTCCCCACCTGGCAGTGTGTTCAGTATCAGAATGCGTTGGTGCTCTGAAGTACTGACCGTACCAGCGCCGACCCGCCGCACCTCTCCATGGACGTCGTCGACAAATTGCAGTAACAAGCTCGTCCTGGGAATGACCAGAAAGAATCGTGGATCGCTTTCATTGGCCGGGGTGACTCTGTCCTCGGCCATCCGAATGCCGTTCATCCAAATTATAAATTCGTCCCCTGCACGGCACTGAGTCCAACGCTCGAAGGCGTAAGTCAAGCCATCCTTGATATGGCGACGGCCAAGACCGTAAGCCGCTCCCAACACAGGGATGACCGACATAGGGATTGAATAGGGAGAGTCCAAGTCCTCAACGACGCTGGGGGAATTCGGCGGAGTACCTGGGCCGCGCTTTTTTTTCGCCGAGGCAAGCGGTTTTTCTGCCGCTTCCTTGATGGTATCAGTGCCGGCTGTTTCTTCCGCTGATTGTGTTACAGCGTTTTTTTTAACGCGGGTGGGTTTGGTCGTCATCGTCGTTCTCCTGGGCAGGGAATCACCAGGAGAAATCAAACACCTTGGGACGACCCTCGGTAACCTGTGAGAAATGACAGTCCCGACAAGTGGTCCTAAGCCCGCTTATTGCGAGTGTTCGGTCATGCGCAAACTTCACACCTTTTCTTACATTTTTTTCACGTTTTATTCACATCTCCAGCCGTAGTGTGAAGCCTCATCCGTTACAAACGTTGCACATCAAACCCGCCGCCCCAGCGGGTTTTTTTTGCCTGGGATTTGACCTAGCCCGATGCCTTGGCGGTGGGGGTTGCCGCTTGTTCGCGGATGGCCCGTTGGGTATCCAGCACCTTGGCCAGCGCGGTTTCCGCTTCCGGGCTCTGCTGCGGCACGCGAATCGCCGCCGACACCAGGGTGATCAACTTAGCCATCACTTCCGCATCCGTGGCCGGGCGACCCAGGCTCATGGAGTTCATCAGCAGGCGCAGTTCAGTGCCGGCCATCACCCCGGAAATCGCCTTGAGCGCAAATTGCAGGCGCACGCCCAGTTCGTTGCGCGGCAGGTCCGGCAAGGCCAGGGCGAAGGCTTCGAAGAAGCGCTGGAACACCGGCTGGTAATGCACCTTGAGGTATTCCTGGATAAACGGTGAGGTGTCGCTGTAGACCCGGCCCAGGAAACGAATGAACGAGCGCCCTTCCCCGCTGGCCGGATCGCTGCGCTCCAGGCCCATGGCCGGCGCGAACAGCACGCCGAGCAAGGTGTCGCAGTCCAGCGGGCCGTCGGATTCGGCCTCGCAGCGCGCCAGCAATTCCAGGCGCTGCTCGTTGAGCGGCTCCAGGCGTTGCTTGAGCAAGGTCTGCATCAGGGAATCCTTGTCCCCGAAGTGGTAGTTCACGGCAGCCAGGTTGACCTGGGCACGCTCGGTAATCTGCCGCAACAAGACCGCGTCATAACCGTATTTGATGAAGAGAGCCTCTGTCGCATCCAGCAATCGAGTCTTGGTAACGTTTGGAGCGCTGAGTTTCTTCGCGACCATAAGAGTTCCACAGGGGAAATATTGTTTTAAAAAATAATTTGATTTTTTATACCGGTGCGGCCCATCGAAAGCAAGTAGTGAGACTGCGCCATGCTAACAAAAGCCTGTATAAATGGGGCTATGGAGGCGGTTTCAAGGTTTTTTCGACGGCCTGTAGCGGCCCCCCGCCAAATCGTTTCAAAGCGTTAAACCGCTCTACATCCATGGCTGGCGAAGCGAAGGGAACGCGGTTACTATTCAAACAATATTTTAAAAACAAGAAATAAAAACAGTCCGTGACGCGTACCAGGCAGCTCCCGAACTTGTTACAAAGATTTACGGGCGCAGGCTGGCACCGTCGAGACTGCAGGCGTAGTCATAATGACAGATACCCCCGCGCACCCAGGCTTGATCTCCCTGCAAGGCATCGGCAAACGCTATCAGCTCGCCGGGCAGGAACTGTCCATTCTCAATGACGTGTGCCTGTCCATCGCCCGCGGTGACAGCTGCGGCATCCTCGGCGCCTCCGGCTCCGGCAAAAGCACCCTGCTCAATATCCTCGGCCTGCTCGATCTGCCCAACGGCGGGCAATACCACTTTGCCGGGCACGATATCTTCAGCGCCTCGCCCGATGAACTGGCCGCCATCCGCAACCAGCAAATCGGTTTCGTGTTCCAGAGTTTCAACCTGCTGCCGCGCCTCAGCGCCCTCGACAACGTCGCCCTGCCCCTGAGTTACCGTGGCGTATCACGGCATGAGTCGGTGGAACATGCCCTGCACATGCTGGAACAAGTCGGCCTGGCCGAACGCGCCCACCATCGCCCCGCCGACCTCTCCGGCGGCCAGCGCCAACGGGTGGCGATTGCCCGTGCCCTGGTCGGCAAACCTTCAGTGATCCTGGCCGATGAGCCCACCGGCAACCTCGACAGCACTACCGCCCAAGAGATCATGGACCTGCTCCTGGCACTAAACCGCGAGCAGCAGGTGACGCTGGTCATCGTCACCCACGACGCCCACATCGCCGAGCGCCTGGAGCGCAAGATCCTGGTGCGCAACGGCGTGGTGCATGAGGCCGGGCGCCTATGAGCCTGCGGGTCGAACAGAGCCTGAGCCAACTGCTGCATGAAGCATTCGTCAGCCTGCGTACCCTGGGCAAACGCTCGATCCTGGCCTTGCTGGGCATCATCATCGGCAGTTCATCGGTGGTGGCGCTGATCAACATCGGCCATAACGCCGCCACCGACGCGGCAATGATTTTCAAGGACATGGGCACCGACACCCTGGTCGCCCAATTCCCGCCCAAAGGCAACAGCAGCGCAACCATGCGGGCCAGCCTCGATCTTGAAGCGGTGCGCCAGGCGGTGCCAGGCATTGCCCATATCGGCGCGATCACACTGTTCAGCGGCCCGATGGTGTTTCACGGGCGCACCGTCAATGCCAACTTCGTCGGCAGCACGCCGGACCTCAAGGATGCCATGCGCCTGACCCTGCGGGGCGGCCGTTTCCTGTCGGGCTTCGACACCCATGAAACCTACGCGGTCATTGGCGACCAACTCGCCCAGGCCCTGAGCCAACCGGGCGATTCGTTGAACCTGGGCGACCGGGTGCGCATCAACGACTACCTGTTCCTGATCATAGGCATCCTGAACAGCCAACCCCGTTCCCTACTGATTCCGGTACAAACCAACGAATCCCTGTTCATCCCCGCCGAAGGCATGCGCCGCATCTACGCCAGCCCGCAGATCGGCAACGTGATCATCCGCGCCATGCCCGGCCAGGACATGGACCGTATCGCGAGGGACGCCGCCGTTGCTCTGAAAGCCCAGTTGACCGACCACGACGTTGACATTCAGGTGCCCCAGCAAATGATCGATGGCATGACTCGCCAAAGCCGCACCTTTGCTTATCTGTTGCTGGCGCTGGGGGCCATCTCCCTGGTAGGTGGCGGTGTGGGTGTGATGAACGTGATGCTGATGAATGTGTCGGAGCGCCGCCGCGAGATCGGCATCCGCATGGCCCTGGGGGCGCGGCAGCGCGACATCCGCAACCTGTTCCTGCTGGAAGCCGTGACCCTGACGGCCGTCGGTGCGCTCTGCGGTGCGGTGCTGGGCATGACAGCCGCCTGGCTCTACGCCTGGCTGTCGGGCTGGGCGTTTTCCATGGCGGTTGCCGCCCTGCCACTGGGGGTCGGCAGCACCTTGTTGGTGGGGTTGTTCTTTGGCATCTACCCCGCGGTCTCGGCTTCACGGCTGCAGCCAGTGGAGGCCTTGCGCGATGAGTAAGTGGCTATGGTTGCTGGCGCTGGTGAGCCTGCCGGTGATAGCCGCCGACGTGGTGATCAACCCTTCGGCCCCCAGTACGACCCGCAGCGGCTACGACCGGGGCGTATCACTCAAGGCCCAGGTCACCGACATCACCCTGGGCGATGCGGTGTACCTGGGCCTGCGCAACAACCCGGCGATCCGCAGCGCCTACCTGCAACGGGTAGCGCAGAAGTTCGACTTGCGCGTGGCCGAAGACACCTTCAACCCCAAGCTCACCCTCAACAGCTATTACCGCGCCACCCGGGGTTCGGCGGACAATGCGCGCAACGCCAACCTGGCCCCCAACGCGACCTTGCTCGGTGAGTACGGCACCCGGCTGAGCATGAACTGGACCCAACAGCTGAACAACGCCGATCGCGCCGGCCGCTACCGCCGTGATGGGCTTGACCTGTCGATTATTCAACCGCTGATGCGCGGCGCCGGCTGGGACGCCACCACTGCGCCGCTGCGCCTGTCGCGCCTGGCGGAACAGGCCAACCGCCTGAACCTCAAGGCCACCGTGGCGCAGACCATCAGCCAGATCATCGCCACGTACCGTGAGCTGTTGCGCGCCCAGGAGCAGTTGAGCATCGTGCAGGACGCGCTCAAGCGTTCCGGCACGCTGCTGGAAGTGAACAAGGCGTTGATCAGCGCCGGGCGCATGGCCGAGTTCGAAATAGTGCAGACCGAAGCCGACATCGCCACCCAACAACTGGGCGTGGAGGAAGCACAGAACCAACTCGACACCAGCCGCCTCGCCTTGCTGCGCTTGCTGGCACTGGATCTGTCTACGCCGATCCGTGCCAGTGAAGCCCTGGAAGCCAAACCGATGAGCATCGACCGGCGCCAGGCGTTCAACCTGGCGCAAACCCAACAACCGGAATACCTCGCCGCCCTACTGGGCAGCCAGCAGGCGGATCTGAACCTGGTCATCGCCAAAGACTCAGGGCGCTGGCAGGTCGACCTGGTGGCCGGGGCCAACCAGATACGCGACGCCTACAATAATAACGACAACGGCAACACCAATAATCGCACGTGGGACAGCTACGCCGGCGTGCAGGTGCAGATCCCCATCGGCGACATCAGCACGCGGCAGGCCGAGGTGCGTGCACGGGTCAACGTGGAAGACCAGGAGATTCGTATCACCGACGCCCGCCAGGAACTGGAACGCAGTGTCAACGACGTGGTGCGCGACCTGGGTACCCGCTGGCGCCAATATGAAATCTCCCAACGTGCCGTGGAGCTGTCGCGCCGCAAGATCGAGATCGAACGCGAAAAACTCAGCGCCGGGCGCTCCACCAACTTCCAGGTGCTGAGTTTCGAGACGGACCTGCGCAACGCCGAAAACGCGCAGCTCAACGCGCTGATCGCTTATTTGAACGCCCAGACCCAACTCGACTTGACCCTGGGCATGACGCTGGAAAGTTGGGAAATCGCCCTCAATGACTATTAATAAAAAATACCTGATCGGTGCCCTGTCGGTGCTGCTTCTGGCCGGTGCCGGGGTGGCACTGCGCAGCCCGGGCGCCGACTCGCCCGCTCCCACCGAGCAGTGGCTGGCGGTAAAGCCGGACGCGCTGGTGCACCAGATCGGCCTGGTGGGCAAGATCGAACCCGACACCACCGTGACCCTCACGGCGCCATTCGACGGCAATGTCCTGGCCAATCTGGTCGAGCAAGGCCAGCGCGTCGAGGCAGGCCAAGTGTTGCTGCGCATGGACCCGGCCACCCTCGAAGTGCAACTGCGCGATGCCCTCTCTCTCCAGCTCAAGGCGCGGCGCACCGTGCAGGAAATGCAGGATTGGGACAGCAGCCCGGCCGTCAGCCGCGCCCGTCGCAGCCTGCGCACCGCCGAAATGACGGCGGGTAATACCCAGCGCAAACTCACCGAAAGCGAGAACCTGTTCAAACGCGGCATCATCCCGCGCAACGAACTCGATGACCTCAAGCAACAGGCCCAACAGCAACAGCTGGACCTGGTCGCCGCACGCAGCGAATTGCAACAAGCGCAGGATCAAGGCAGAGGTGCCTACCGCCAGATCGCGGACATGGAGTTGACCAACGCCACAGTGAAATACGACGCCCTGCACACGCTGCTCGATGGCAAGGAGGTCAAGGCACCGTTCTCCGGCATCGTGGTGCCCGCCCCCGGCAACAACAACTCATCCTCGGGCGGTAACGCCAACACGCCTCCCGTGCAGGCCGGCAGCAAGGTAAACCAGGGCCAGGTGCTATTCGGCCTGGCCAATATCGAACGACTGAAAATCGTCGCCAAGGTATCCGAACTGGACATCAACCAGCTGCATCAGGGCCAGGCGGTGGAAGTGATGGGCGATGGCTTCGATGGCGAGCGGTTGACGGGCTCCGTCAGCGTGGTCAGCGGCTTGGCGATTGCCAGTGATAGCCAGGGCAGCGCGCAGTTTCCGGTGACCTTGTCGATTCCCAAGCTCACGCCGAAGCAACTGCAACGTGTGCGATTGGGCATGAGCGCGCGGTTGACTATCGTGACGTACAACAATGATCAGGCGATGGTGATTCCAAGCCAGGCGATCCAGCCGGACATGACGGTGGAGTATCGGGCCGCCATGGATAAACCGGTGGAGCGGGTGACGGTGAAGACAGGGCAGTCGACGGCGCAAGGGGTAGAAGTGTTCGGCCTCAAGCCCGGATTTGTGAAGATCGCGCGATAAATGAAGGCGCGAATGCAGGAGCAGGCTGAATCGCGCCCTGCCCCCCTTCAGATCTGCGCCAATTTGGCAGCCAATGCCTTGGCCTGAATCGCCACATCCGTCACCGCCGTGCTCTCCCACCACATCCCGCGCAACGGTGGCCCCATGGCGAATAACCGCCGGCTGACCTGGCCCTGGGCATCCAGTACCGCACCCGAAGCGTGCGCCGCAATCCCCAGGGCCAACGGCCCAGGCCGGATCAACCCACGCTTGAGCAACTGCTGCGGCAACGGCCGGGCCACGCGGCGCCAGTCGTATTCGATGCCACTGGAATTGATCAACGCAGCCCCCGAGACCTGAGTGACGACCTGCTCACCTCGTCGGCGCACACCAATGGTCAGGCCCTTTTCCGAAGCCAGCAGCCCCTTGAACGACGCCGCCTGGATGCGCAGCCGTCCTTCCTCTTGCAGGCGCGCCACCAACTGCGCACTCAACGGCGGTGAACGGTGATGGTGACTCTCCCACCAAGGTCGCACATGCCGCACGAACTGGCGTTTCTCGCGCTCGCTGGCCTGGCTCCACAACCGGCCGATATGCGCACGCACGGTGTCCAATGGCGCCTGCCAATCGATGCCCTCATGCTGCGCGAGCCGGCATTGCCTGCGCACCTCGCGCAGCAGTTGCCGGGGGCTGCGCAAGCCCGGGTCGGCCGCCAGGAAGTCCACCCAACCCGGCGGCTGCCGACGCACATGGGGCAGCAGCCCGTGGCGCGAGAAGATCTCGATCGGCCCACGATGGCCGGCCTGTTCCAAGGACACTACCGCATCCACCATGGTCAGCCCGGAACCGATGATCAGCACTGCCGCTTGCGGGTCGATGTGGGTCATGGCCTGCACGTCCCACGGGTCCACCGCCGCGGCGTTCAAGCCACTGGACTCGGTTTGTGGCGTGCGCGCCGCCGGGAACATGCCGGTGGCGAGTACCGCGAACCTGCCGCGCAGTTGCTCGCCGTTATCGAGGATGACCAGGGTGGAGGCGTCCTCGACTTGCAGGTCGACCACTTCGGCACGCACATGCTCCACCGTGGACGCGGACAGCGCCTTGGCTTCGGCCAGTCGCTGTTGCGCGTACACACCAAAAAGCCCGCGTGGCGGGAAGAGTTCGCTGATCGGTACGTGTTGCTCGGCCGACTCCGGCCAACCACCGGCGCCAATGTAGTCTGTGAGCCACTGGGTCAGGTCATCGGCATTGTCCGGGTCGACGCTCATGCGCGCGGCGTTGCCGTTCAACGTGTGGCCCAGCTCGACCGCACTGTAGGCCTCGCCACGGCCCAGTTCGGCGCGTGGCTCGATCACGCGTATCTGCCGCTGCCCAGGCAGGCGCAACAGTTGCACCGCCAGCATCGTACCGCTCAGGCCGCCGCCGATGATCAGCACATCGGCGTTGCGGAGGGATTCACTCATGCACATAAGCCCTTACTGTTTGCCCAGATAAATATCCTGCAAGTCACCCCGCGCCAGTAACTCGGCGGCGCTGCCACTCAAGGCTACCCGCCCAGTATCCAGCACGTAACCCTGGGACGCATAGTTGAGCGCGACGTTGATGTTCTGCTCGGCGATCAGGAAACTCACCTGCTGCTCGCGATTGAGCTGCGCGATGATCTCGAAGATCTCTTGCACGATCATAGGCGCCAAACCCATGGATGGCTCGTCGAGCAGTACCAAAGTAGGACGGGTCATCAACGCCCGGCCGATGGCGACCATCTGCTGCTCGCCGCCCGAGGTGAGCCCGGCGCGGGTGTGGCGCTTGGTCTTGAGCCGCGGAAACCAGGCATACAGACGCTCCAGGTCCCGCGCCATATCCTGGCGGCTCAGGCGCCGCACAAAGCCGCCGCTGCGCAGGTTGTCTTCCACCGTCAGTTGGCCGAACACATGGCGGCCTTCCAACACATGCACCATGCCCTGGCGCACCCGCTGGCTGGGGTCGATACCGGCCAGGTCATGCCCGGCGTATTCGACGCTCCCACGGCTGACCTCGGCGCGCTCGGCCCGCACCAGCCCCGAGATAGCCTTGAGCGTGGTGCTCTTGCCCGCACCATTGGCGCCGAGCAAGGCAACGATGGCGCCCTTGGGTACTTGAAGCGACACCCCGGCCACCGCCAGGATCGCGCCATCGTAGATCACCTCAATATCATTGACGCTTAACAGTGTCGGGCTCGCAGGTTCAGCGGCGGTCTGGCTCATGGTTTATTCATCCCCGGTGCAGGTGCGCGGCGTCAGGCCTTTTTCCTTGGCGAACGCAGCGGATTTTTCATCGATCAACGGGCGCAGCAGCGCACGGTCAGCGGCGATCCAGTCGCTGATCAGCGTCCAGTGGGCACCGTCCCATTGCTGCACCCGCGCCGAGCCGCCGCCTTCGTGGTCGCGGCACGACAGCTTGAGGTTCTGCATCAGGCCCAGGTAGCCCATGTCTTTCAAGCGTGCATCATCGATGTTCAGGTGTTCCAGGCCCCAGCGGCCTTCTTCGCCATTGAGCGGGCGCTTGCCGAACTTGGCCTGGGCGGTGCGGATCGCTTCCACCGCCACGGCGGCGTTCACCAGGCCGGAGTTGTAGTAGACGCTGCCGAAATTGCCCAGGTCCTTGAGGTCGCTGTGGCCCTTGTCGAGGACGTACTGCTTGAGGCGTTTGTGAATCTCGAAATCAGCACCGGCCGGGTACGGCGTGAGCGCCAGGTAGCCCTTGGCGGCAGCGCCGGCAGGCAGCACGTCTTCGCTGGAACTGGCCCAGATGTCGCCGATGATATGGTCTACCGGGAAGCCGAAACGCGCCGCCGTCTTGACCGCCACCGGCGTGGACACCCCCCAGGTACGCAGGAACACCCAGTCCGGGTTGGCCTGGCGTACCTGGCGCCATTGCGCCGACTGTTCGTTGCCCGGATCGGCTACCGGGATCTGGATATTTTCAAAGCCGTACTTCTCGGCCAGCAACTTCAACGGGCCGAGGGTTTCGCGCCCATAGGCCGAGTCGTGGTAGACCGTGGCAATCTTCTTGCCCTTGAGCTTGTCGAAACCGCCTTCGCGCTGGGCGATGTAGTTCACCAGGGTCGACGCCTCGCTGTAGAAGGTCAGCATCACCGGGAAGTTGTAGGGGAACACCGTGCCGTCGGTGGCCTCGGTGCGGCCGTAACCCAGGGTGATCAGCGGGATCTTGTCCACCTCGGCGCGCTCGCTCAAAGCGTACGCCGCCGGTGCGCCGTTGGGCTGGTACACCGCCACCGGCGCCCCGTCCAGGCCATGTTTGAAGCGCTCGTAGCACTCGATGCCCTTCTCCGCCGTCCATTCGGTCTCGCACTCCTGCCACACCAGTTTCACACCGTTGATGCCGCCTTCGACCTCGTTGATATAACGCAGGTAGTCGATCATCCCGGCCCACACTTGCACGCCGCTGGAGGCATAGGCCCCGACGCGATAGGTCGCCAGGGGAATGAATTGCTGGTCAGGCGCGGCCATCGCCTGGGGGACGGCGCCAGTCAAGGTGGCAAGCGCAAAGGCAGCGCCGGCCAGGGAACGTTTCAAGGTTGCACGCATTGGGATTCTCTTATCGGTTCAGAAACGTAGAGGCCACTGACGCAGCCGGTCGCGAAGGTTGCTCAGCAGGCGAATCAAGCCTTCGGGCTCCTTGATCAGGAACACGATGATCAACACGCCAAAAATGATTTTCTGCAGGTTCTGCAACTGCCCCGCATCTATCGCGCCGCCGAACAACGCCTGCCCGGCATGGCTGAGGAAAATCGGCAGCAGACTGATAAAGGCCGCGCCGACAAAATTGCCGGCGATGCTGCCCATGCCACCGATAATGATGATGAACAGGATCTGGAACGAGCGGTTGATATCGAAGCTGCCGGCACTGGCCGTGCCCAGGTAGGCAAAGGCCCACAAGGCACCGGCGATGCCCAGGTAGAACGAGCTGACGGCAAACGCCAGGCGCTTGTAGCGCGCCACCGGAATACCCACCACGGCAGCGGCAGTGTCCATGTCGCGGATCGCCATCCAGTTGCGGCCGATCTGGCTACGTACCAAGTTGACGGCGGCCCAGGTCAACAGCAGCACCGTCACCAGCGCCAGCAGGTAGCGGCCCAGCGGCGTGTTGAGGTCATGGCCGAACAGCGCCAGCTTCGGCGCGGAAATGGTCCCGGATGAACCGTAGTTGTAGAACCACGGGAACTTGACGAACAGCCACTCCAGGAAAAACTGCGCGGCCAGGGTGGTGACCATCAGGTAGAAGCCCTTGATCCGCGAGCTGGGCAAACCAAACAACAGCCCGGTCAACGCACTGATCACCCCCCCGCCCAACAGGGCCACCGGCAAGCCAAGCTCGGGCAGGCGCAACAGAAATCCGTAGGTGGCAAACGCGCCGACGGCCATGAAACCGGCTGCGCCGACCGAGGTCTGCCCGGTGTAGCCGGTCAGCAGGTTCAGGCCCAGTCCGGCCAGGGACAGCACCAGAAAGGGAATCAGAATCGCATTGAGCCAATAGTCATTGCCCCACAACGGCACCACGACAAAGGCCAGCGTCAACAGGCCAATCAGGCCCCACGGGATGCGTCGCTCGGTCAGCAGCAGTGGCGCGGTTTCTTGAACGACAGGTGTCGACATGGGTTCAGACTCGCTCGATGGCGCGCTCGCCGAACAGGCCGGCGGGGCGGATATACAGGAAGGCCAGGGCCAATACGTAGGCAAACCACGGTGTGATACCGCCACCGATCAACGGGCCGATGTACACCTCGGCCAGGTTCTCCGCCGCGCCGACAATCAACCCGCCGACAATCGCCCCACCAATCGAGGTAAAGCCGCCGATGATCAGCACCGGCAGCGCCTTGAGCACCACCAGCGACAAGGAAAACTGCACGCCCTGGCGCGCTCCCCAGAGCAACCCGGCGACCAGCCCGACAACGCCCGCCACCGCCCAGACGATCTGCCAGATGCGGTTGAGGTTGATGCCTATGGACAGCGCCGCCGTGGTGTCATCCGCCACTGCGCGCAGCGACACGCCGATGCGGGTTTTGTTGAACAGCAGCGCCAGCACCGTCACCAGCACCACGGCGGCGGCGGCCGCGACCAGGTCGAACTGGCTGAGCATCAGCGGCCCGACGAACAGCGGCACGTCGTCGATACCCAGGTCGAGGGCACGCACCTGCGCCCCCATCAAACCTTGGGCCAGCCCCTCGATGATGAACGACAGGCCCAGCGTGGCCATGAACAGGGTGATCGGCGAACGGTTCACCAGCGGCCGTAACACCAGGCGCTCGATCAACAAGGCGCCGACGCTCATCACGAGCACCGTCAACAGCAGTGCCAGGGCAAACGGCATGCCCTGGTCATGCAGGCTGACGAAGGTCAACGCGGCGAACAGCAGCATCGAGCCCTGGGCAAAATTGAACACGCCGCTGGCCTTGTAGATCAGCACAAAACCAATGGCGACCAGCGAGTACATGGTGCCGGCGAGCAGGCCGCCGAGCAGGGTTTCGAAGAAGAACGTCATCCGTGTGCAACTCCCAGGTAGGCCGCGATCACGTCAGGGTTGGCCTGTACCTCTGCCGGCGTGCCGTCGCCGACCTTGCGCCCGTAGTCGAGCACCACCACATGGTCGGACAGGCCCATGACCACGCCCATGTCATGTTCGATCAACACCACGGTGGTGCCGAGGTCACGGTTCACATCGGCAACGAAACGCGCCATCTCGCGTTTTTCGTCGGCGTTCATGCCGGCCATGGGTTCGTCGAGCAACAGCAGGCTGGGCCCGGCGATCAGCGCCCGGCCCAGTTCCACGCGCTTTTGCAGGCCGTAGGACAGGTTGCCTACCAGCACCTCGCGATGGGCTTGCAGGTCAAGGAATTCGAGGATGCCCTGGGCGCGTGCACGGAACGCTTCGGCCTCCCGTCGCGCGCGCGGCAGGTGCAGGGCTTGTTCGATAAAGGTCGTGCTCATATACCGCGACAGGCCGGTGAGGAGGTTGTCGAGCACGCTCATCTTCTTGAACAGCGCGTTGTTCTGAAAAGTGCGACCAATGCCGCGACGGGCAGCGCCCAGGGGATCGATGCGCTGGAAGCGTTCTTGGTCGAATACGATCTCACCGGCATCGAAGCGATACACGCCGTTGAGCACATTGAGCAACGAACTCTTGCCGGCACCATTGGGCCCGATCAGCGCGCAGATCTCGCCGCGCCGCACATCAAAGGACAAGGCGTTGATGGCCTTGACCCCTTTGAACGAAAGCGAGATATCCCGTACCTGCAAAATGGCCTGGCTCATGCAATGTCCCGCTTGAATTCAGCCAGCCATGTCGGCTCGGCGCTGGTTTTGAGGGGTTGCCAGATATAGGCCAGGCGCTGGAAACCCAGCAGCCTGCGCACGCGGTTTTTCAACACACGGCGCAGGCCGCTTTGCGGATGCGCGATCGCCCAGTCGCACAGGCGACGGCGCCAGGTGCCGAGGGGAGCCAGACGGCTTTCGATATCGTCGGCCAGGTGTTGCAAACGCGATGGCGACAACAGCAAGCCAGTCGGCGCCACTTCGCTGCGATCACGGCGGGCCGACGCCGGGCTTTCCGGGAAAGCCAGGCCATGGCCGCTGCTTAGCCATTGTTCCAACACTACGGCGAGGCCACCTTGCCAGTGGGTGCCCTCCTCGCTCCACAGCGCGGTGTCACCCGTCGGTCGCCACCAACGCTGCACGTGCTGCGCCGGGTCGATCGGGCCGAGCAATTGGGCGAAATCCAACCGCTGGATGGACTGCCAATGTCGCGCCTGCTGGCGACTTTGCACATAGCCGTGGGTGGGACGAATGCGCCACAGTTGCTGCTGCAACGCCTCGAGCGGCAGGTCATCGGCCAGGGTCAGCACCGGCGCGCCGACAGACTGGGCAGCCAGGGCAAGCAGCAACAGGTTGGGCTCAAAAGCGCCGCTGAGGGCCAGCCGCGACTGCTCATCGAAGCCCTGCTGACGCAAGCCATCGGCCAGGCGCTCGACGTCGCGCAAAGCGTCGATCCAGCGCCAGGCGTACCACTGGCCCTGGCGCTTGTGGCGCAGAGCGGTCTGCAATGGGGTGATCTGCGCCCAGTGGTGCAGTTGTTCCAGGGCCAGGGGCAAATTACCGAGCGATTCGGCGGGCCATTCCAGGGTCAGCGGACGTGTGAGTTCGTGCACGCTCATAGGGAGTACTCCTATTTGTGTTTAAGCGTGCGGTGGTCCGCTGGCTGAATTTGGATCGACATCCGGCACATCTGGAAGAGGGGTTTGCTCCCGATGGCGGTGTATCAGTTGCAGGTTTCTGACTGAACTCCCGCCATCGGGAGCAAGTCCCCTTCCACTTTGGTTTTGTGTACTTCAGATAACTTGCGGTAGCCGGCGCCGGGATGGTTCGGCGCCAACCGCGCGCCCTCACTGAACAACTTCTCGCGCAACGTGCCCTGGGCATAGTCGGCCTTGTACACGCCACGCTTCTGCAATTCGGGCACGAGCAACTCGACGGCGTCGATAAAGGTTTCGTGGGTCAGCGCATAGGCCAGGTTGAAACCGTCCACGTCGGTCTCTTCCACCCACTCCTGCAGCAGGTCGGCGACGGTTTGCGGGCCACCGACGAACAGGGGGCCAAAACCGCCGATGCCGACCCAGTCCGCCAGTTCATTGGGCGTCCAGACCTTGTTCGGATCGGCCGTGGAAAACGCTTCCACCGCCGATTGAATGGCGTTGGTGTGCACATGTTTGAGCGGCTCGTCCGGCTTGAATTGGCTGAAGTCGATGCCCGTCCAACCAGAAATCAGCGCCATTGCGCCCTCGTAGCTGACGTAGGCCTTGTATTCGTCGAACTTGGCTTTGGCCTTGGCGTCGGTCTCACCGACGATCACCGTCTGCAAATTGAAAATCAGGATTTTCTTCGGATCGCGCCCGGCCTCGGCGGCGCGACGGCGGATGTCGGCGACGGTCTTTTTCAGCAGTACCTTGGACGGCGCGGCAACGAATACGCACTCGGCATGCTCGGCGGCGAACTGCTTGCCACGGCTGGACGCACCGGCCTGATACAGCACGGGGGTGCGCTGCGGCGAGGGTTCGCACAAGTGGATACCGGGCACTTGGAAGTGCTTGCCGACATGCCGGATCTCGTGGATTTTGCTCGGGTCGCTGAAAATCCGGCGCTCGCGATCACGCAGTACGGCCCCCTCCTCCCAGCTGCCTTCCCAAAGTTTGTAGCAAACCTGCAGGTATTCCTCGGCGTAGTCGTAGCGCGCATCGTGCTCGGTCTGGGCTTTCTGGCCGAGGTTCTTGGCGCCGCTCTCCAGGTAGGAGGTGACGATGTTCCAGCCGATGCGGCCCTTGGTCAGATGATCAAGGGTCGAGAGCCGACGGGCAAACGGGTAGGGGTGCTCGAAAGACAGCGAAGCGGTCAGGCCAAAACCCAGGTGTTCGGTGACCAGTGCCATCGGCGCGATCAGTGACAACGGGTCATTGACCGGCACCTGTGCAGCCTGGCGGATCGCCGCGTCACCGTTGCCGTTGTAAACGTCGTAGATACCCAGCACATCAGCGATAAACAGGCCGTCGAATTTGCCACGCTCGAGGATTTTCGCCAGATCGGTCCAGTACTCCAGGTCCTTGTACTGCCACGAACGGTCCCGCGGATGCGCCCACAGGCCAGGCGACTGGTGGCCCACGCAGTTCATGTCGAAGGCATTCAAGCGAATTTCACGGGCCATCAAAGCACTCCGTTGAGATGGAAATTGCCGACGACCTGGTATTTCCAGCGCAGGGGGTCATCAAGGGTCGACGGCAAGGCGGTGCGCTGGCCGGTCAGTTCGAATTCGGCGTTGCTGGCGGCAATCAGGGCTTCGGCAGCGGCGATTTGCGCTTCGGTCAAAGCGACCGGGCTGGGGTGGGTTTCGGCGCGTTCGAGCAAGGCCGCGGCCACGTCAACGCGGATCTGCAGATCGCCGAAGCGGCTGATCACGTAGGGGTCGTCGCTTTTATCGACGTGGCGGCGGGTACTGTCCAGTAGTTGGCGCGCCTGATTCAGAACAGGGTTCAGTGCAGTCATGGAAGGCTCCTCAGTTCCAGGCGTGGCGCGCAGGTTTCACGCCGTTGAGCACGAAGTTGCCGATCAGGTGGTATTTCCAGCGGGCCGGGTCGTGCAGGGTGTGGGTGCGTGCGTTGCGCCAGAAGCGGTCGAGGTTGTGCTTGCCGGTGACCGAACGGGTGCCGGCCAGTTCGAAGAGCTTGCTGCTGGCGAGCAACGCGGTTTCGGCGGACAGGACCTTGGCCTGGGCGACCACCAGCGAGGCATTGGCCACGGTGTCTTCATTGGGTTCGGCCAGGGCCAGGTCGACGGCGACACCCGCCTTGGCGAGGATGGCTTCAGTGCCGTGTACACGCCATTGCAGGTCGCCGATGGCGGCGATAGTGAACGGGTCTTGCCAGCCGTGATCCTGTTGGCTGTCGATCCAGGGCCGCGCCTGGCGTGCGTAGATCTTCGCCTGTTCGAGGGCTCCGAGGGCGATACCGGTATCGACCGCCGCCTGGATGATCTGCGAGATCGGGCCGCTGGCCGTGGGCTGATCGAAAGCCAGGTGGGCTGGGATTACCGCGCTGACGGGTACGGTCACGCCATCAAGGGTCACGCCGCCACTGGCGGTGGTGCGCTGGCCGAAGCCGTCCCAGCTGTCGATCACCGTCAAACCCTGGGCATCGCGTTCAACAAAGGCGATAAACGCCTGACCGTGTTCGTTGTTGCCGACCGCAGGCACTATGTGGGCGAACAAGGCACCGGTGCAGTAGAACTTCTCACCGTTGATTTGCGCGGTATCACCATGGAAGCGAATCTGCGTGTCGAAGGTGCCGGCGTTCTTACTCTTGGCTTCGGAGAAGGCGTTGCCGAAACGGTAGCCTGCCAGGACCTTGCCGAAGTAATACTGTTTTTGCTCCTCAGTGGCCGTTTGCAGGAGGATGTCCACCACGCCCAGGTGGTTCTGCGGGATCTGTCCCAGTGACGGGTCGGCGGCGGAGATCAACTTGATCACCTCGGCCACGGTCACATACGACACCTCGGCACCGCCGTAGGCTTTAGGCACAGTGATGCCCCACAGGCCGCTGGCGGAGAACTCGTCGAGCTCGGCCACCGGCAAGCGACGCTCACGGTCGCGCACGCTGGCTTCGACGGCAAAACGTGCGGCCAGGCGCGTGGCCACTTCGATGGCTTCCGCATCCGAGCGGATGATATGGGCAGGGTGTTGAGGATGGGCTGACATGGGCCGACTCCAGGCTCCGAGGGGATGACCTGTGCGATTGCAGGAGTCGTGCCTGAATTTAATCGTCAATAAAATCAGGGGATTGCTGCTGATTCAGCGCGGTGGAGCGTGTTTCAAACCAGCAAAGTGCCCGGGTACTGTTGCCTGGCGAACAGTTAGGTCACTCCTTAAATCACTACGGTCCGCACGAAACACACGGCCACGCCACCATCATTGCGATAGCGGTGGGACTGGCGGCTGGCAAACATGAAGAACTCACCCGCCGCGATGTGCTTTTCTTCGTCGTCGAGAATCAGGGTCAGTGCCCCTTCATACACAAACAATTGCACGCTCCAGCCTTCCGGGTCGGGTTCGGGGCTGTAGCGATCACCGGGTTCCAGGCGCATCTCCCACAATTCGACTTCGCGCCGGGCGTTGGCTCTTGCCAGCAGCACGGCCTTGCTACCGGGGATATCACCGGCCCAGGCCAACTCGTTGATGCGGCTGTGGTCACCCGCATCCGGCGCCTGGATCAGGTCGCTGAACGCCACCTCCAACGCTTCGGCCACGCGGTCCAGGGTCGACAGGCTGACGTTCTTCTCGCCCGCCTCGATGGCCACCAGCATGCGCCGGCTGACCCCGGACTTTTCCGAGAGCGCGGTTTGGCTCAGGTCGGCCGCGTGACGCAGGCGACGGACGTTTTGGCTGACGTGCTGCAGGACCGAAGCCCTTTGCGGATTTTCTTTGTGCACTATATTGCTCATAGAGTGGGTGTGCGCAGTATACTGCCCAGCGTGCGGCGCATTGTGCGGTCCGTGCCTTTCCCTTGCAAGACCGAGCCGCCATGACCTCCTCGAACGTTTCCCCACGTTTCAACCGTTTCAGCAAAGCCGAATGCATCCTGGTGATGATCACCATGATCTGGGGCGGCACCTTCTTGCTGGTGCAACATGCGATGACGGTCAGCGGGCCGATGTTTTTCGTGGGTCTGCGATTTGCGGCGGCGGCAATCGTGGTAGGTTTTTTCTCATTACGCACGCTGCGCGACCTGACCCTGTTCGAATTGAGGGCCGGCGCCTTCATCGGCACGTCGATCATGTTCGGCTATGGCATGCAGACCATCGGTTTGCAGACGATCCCCAGCAGCCAGTCAGCATTCATCACGGCGTTGTATGTTCCGTGCGTGCCGCTGTTGCAATGGCTGGTGCTCGGCCGTCGCCCAGGGCTGATGCCGAGCATTGGCATCATGCTGGCGTTTACCGGGTTGATGCTGCTCACAGGCCCGACCGGTGCTTCTCTGAATTTCAGCCCCGGCGAGATCGCCACGCTGATCTGCGCAATCGCAGTCGCGGCGGAGATCATCCTCATCGGCGCCTATGCCGGTCAGGTGGATGTGCGCCGCGTCACCGTGGTGCAACTCGCGACTGCGTCGCTGTTGTCGTTCCTGATGGTAGTGCCGATGGGTGAGGCGCTGCCCCAATTCTCGTGGCTGCTGCTGTTCAGCGCAGTCGGCCTGGGCCTCACCAGTGCGATCATCCAGGTGGCGATGAACTGGGCGCAGCAGAGTGTTTCACCAACCCGCGCCACCTTGATCTATGCCGGTGAACCGGTATGGGCAGGCGTGATCGGGCGAATCGCCGGGGAGCGCTTCCCGCCGATTGCAATGCTGGGGGCGGCGTTGATTGTGGTGGCGGTGATCGTCAGTGAGATGAAGAGGAGCAGCTCGAAAGTTGGCGATGCTGAAGAAAGCACAGTTGAACCCGAAAACCTGGGTTGATGCTTTGAGCTACAAGCTACAAGCTACAAGCTACAAGCTACAAGCTACAAGCTACAAGCTACAAGCTACAAGCTACAAGAAGTAAGCGTGCGGCTATTCTCTTGCACTTGCAGCTTGCCGCTTGTAGCTGTTTCCCACTGCTTCTGTAGGATCCTGCCACACCTTGCCGTTTGGTGATCGTGAAAGCGGCACGTATGATGCATCCCAAACTCCCGCAGATTAGAAGCCTATGTCCCTGATAGTTCTACTGCTTCTGCCATTCATTGGCAGCTGTCTGGCGGCTTTGCTGCCGCACAATGCACGTAATACCGAATCTCTGCTGGCCGGCCTCGTGGCCTTGGTCGGCACTGTTCAAGTGGCCCTGCTCTACCCCGCAATCGCCCATGGCGGCGTGATCCGTGAAGAATTCATGTGGTTGCCCAGCCTCGGGATGAACTTTGTATTGCGCATGGATGGGTTTGCCTGGCTGTTCTCGATGCTGGTGCTGGGCATCGGCACGCTGGTGTCGCTCTATGCGCGCTACTACATGTCGCCGGATGACCCGGTGCCGCGCTTCTTCGCGTTTTTCCTGGCGTTCATGGGCGCCATGCTCGGGCTGGTGATCTCCGGCAACCTGATCCAGATCGTGTTTTTCTGGGAACTGACCAGCCTGTTCTCGTTTCTGTTGATCGGCTACTGGCACCACCGCGCAGATGCGCGTCGTGGTGCCTATATGGCGTTGATGGTCACCGGCGCGGGCGGCTTGTGCCTGTTGGCGGGCGTGATGTTGCTGGGGCATATCGTCGGCAGCTATGACCTGGACCAGGTGCTGGCGGCAGGCGATCAGATTCGCGCGCATTCGCTGTACCCGGTCATGCTGGTGCTGGTGCTGATCGGCGCGTTGAGCAAAAGCGCGCAATTCCCCTTCCATTTCTGGCTGCCCCACGCAATGGCAGCCCCCACGCCGGTATCGGCCTACCTGCACTCGGCGACGATGGTGAAGGCCGGCGTGTTCCTGCTGGCCCGCCTGTGGCCGTCGCTGTCCGGCAGCGAAGAATGGTTCTGGATCGTCGGCGGTGCCGGCGCGCTCACCCTCCTCCTTGGCGCGTACTGCGCCATGTTCCAGAATGACCTCAAGGGCCTGCTGGCCTATTCCACCATCAGCCACCTCGGGCTGATCACCTTGCTGCTGGGACTCAACAGCCCATTGGCCGCCGTCGCCGCGGTGTTCCATATCCTCAACCATGCGACGTTCAAGGCTTCGCTGTTCATGGCGGCAGGGATCATTGACCACGAGAGCGGCACCCGTGACATTCGCAAGCTCAGTGGTTTGGTCCGCCTGATCCCGTTTACCGCAACCCTGGCGATGGTGGCCAGTGCCTCCATGGCCGGCGTGCCGTTGCTCAATGGCTTCCTGTCCAAAGAAATGTTCTTCGCCGAAACGGTGTTTATCTCGGCGACCCAATGGGTGGAAATCGCCCTGCCCTTGATCGCGACCATTGCCGGCACCTTCAGCGTGGCCTACGCCCTGCGCTTTACCGTCGATGTGTTCTTCGGCCCGCCCGCCACAGACCTGCCTCACACGCCCCACGAGCCACCGCGCTGGATGCGTGCGCCGGTTGAACTGCTGGTGTTTACCTGCCTGCTGGTGGGGATTTTCCCGGCTCAGGTCGTCGGTTCGATCCTTGCCGCTGCCGCCTTGCCTGTTGTAGGCGGCGAGCTGCCGCAGTACAGCCTGGCGATCTGGCACGGCTGGAACACGCCGATGATCATGAGCCTGGTCGCCATGTCCGGCGGCGTGGTGCTGTACCTGCTGCTGCGCAAGCAGCTCAAGCGCGGCCGCTTCAAGTACCCGCCGATCATCAGCTACTTCAACGGCAAGCGCATGTTCGAACGCTGCCTGGTGGTGATGATGCGCAGCGTGCGCAAGATCGAGAAGCGCATCAGCACCAAGCGCCTGCAGACCCAGTTGTTCCTGTTGGTGCTGGTGGCGGTGATCGGCGGCATGATCCCGATGCTCAACAGTGGCCTCAGTTGGGGCGACCGGCCGAAGATCCCCGGTTCCATCGTGTTCGTTACCCTGTGGCTGCTGGCGATCGCCTGCGCCCTGGGCGCCGCCTGGCAAGCCAAGTACCACCGGTTGGCGGCCCTGACGATGGTCAGCGTGTGCGGCATGGTGACGTGCATCACCTTCGTGTGGTTCTCGGCGCCGGACCTGGCGCTGACGCAACTGGTCGTCGAGGTGGTCACCACCGTGCTGATCCTGCTGGGCCTGCGCTGGCTGCCGCGGCGGATCGAAGAAGTCTCGCCCCTGCCCAGCTCGCTGCGCAAGGCACGCATCCGCCGCCTGCGGGACTTCCTGCTGTCCACCGTGGTCGGTGGCGGCATGGCACTGCTGTCCTACGCCATGTTGACCCGCCAGACGCCCAACGATATTTCCTCGTTCTACCTCAGTCGCGCACTGCCCGAAGGCGGCGGCAGCAATGTGGTGAACGTGATGCTCGTCGATTTCCGCGGCTTCGACACCCTCGGTGAAATCACCGTGCTCGGCGCCGTGGCATTGACGGTGTACGCCCTGCTGCGCCGTTTCCGGCCTTCGAAAGAAAGCATGGAGTTGCCACCGCAACAACGCCAACTGGCACCGGACGTGGCCACCGACCTGGTCAACCCACGCCAGGCCAGCGATACCGCCCTGGGCTTCATGATGGTGCCGGCGGTGCTGGTGCGCCTGCTGTTGCCGATTGCGCTGGTGGTGTCGTTCTACCTGTTCATGCGCGGTCACAACCAGCCCGGTGGTGGCTTTGTCGCCGGCCTGGTGATGTCGGTGGCGTTCATTCTGCAATACATGGTGGCCGGCACCCAGTGGGTCGAGGCGCAGATGAGCCTGCGGCCGATGCGCTGGATGGGCTTCGGCCTGCTCTCAGCGACACTGACCGGGCTCGGTGCCCTGTTTGCCGGTTACCCGTTCCTCACCACCCATACCTGGCATTTCAGCCTGCCGCTGCTGGGCGATATTCACGTGGCCAGCGCGTTGTTCTTCGACGTCGGCGTGTACGCCATGGTCGTCGGTTCCACGCTGCTGATGCTCACCGCCCTCGGCCACCAGTCGGTGCGCGCGCATAAACCGAGCAACCAGGCCAAAGTGGTTGCCGCAACTGAAGGAGCCGCCTGATGGAAGAAGTCATCGCAATTGCCATTGGGGTCCTGGCGGCCTCCGGTGTGTGGTTGATCCTGCGACCCCGGACGTTCCAGGTGGTGATGGGCCTGTGCCTGTTGTCCTACGGGGTGAACCTGTTCATTTTCAGCATGGGCAGCCTGTTTATCGGCAAGGAGCCGATCATCAAGGACGGCGTACCGCAAGACCTGCTCAACTACACCGATCCCCTGCCCCAGGCGCTGGTGCTGACAGCGATCGTGATCAGTTTTGCCATGACTGCGTTGTTCCTGGTGGTGCTGCTGGCTTCCCGGGGCTTGACCGGAACCGACCATGTGGACGGCCGGGAGCCCAAGGAATGATGTGGATGAACCAACTGATCATCGCACCGATCCTGCTGCCATTACTGACCGCCGCGCTGATGCTGATGCTCGGCGAAAAACGCCGTCCTCTCAAAGCCAGGATCAATCTGGTCTCCAGCATGGTCGGCCTGGGCATCGCGATCTTGCTGCTGTACTGGACACAAAAAGGCGGCCCCGGCTCGATTGGCGTGTACCTGCCGGGCAACTGGCAGGTGCCGTTCGGTATCGTGCTCGTGGTGGATCAACTGTCGGCGTTGATGCTGGTGCTTACCGGAATCATCGGCGTCAGTGCACTGCTGTTCGCGATGGCCCGCTGGGACCGTGCGGGCACCAGTTTCCATGCGCTGTTCCAGATCCAGATGATGGGCCTCTATGGCGCCTTCCTGACCGCTGACCTGTTTAACCTGTTCGTGTTTTTCGAGGTACTGCTGGCGGCTTCCTACGGCTTGATGCTGCACGGCTCGGGTCGTGCGCGGGTCTCGGCGGGGCTGCATTACATCTCTATCAACCTGTTGGCGTCGTCGCTGTTCCTGATCGGCGCGGCGATGATCTACGGCGTTACCGGCACCCTGAATTTTGCTGACCTGGCGCTGAAAATCCCGCTGGTGCCGGAGGCCGATCGCGGCCTGTTGCATGCCGGCGCGGCAATCCTCGCCACGGCATTCCTGGCCAAGGCCGGCATGTGGCCGCTGAATTTCTGGCTGGCTCCCGCCTACTCCTCGGCCAGTGCGCCGGTGGCGGCAATGTTTGCGATCATGACCAAGGTCGGTGTGTACACCGTGCTACGCCTGTGGACACTGCTGTTTTCCGGCCAGGCCGGTGCCTCGGCGTTGTTTGGTGGAGACTGGCTGGTATATGGCGGCATGGCCACCATCCTCTGCGCGGCACTGGCGATGCTGGCCGCACAGCGGCTGGAGCGCATGGCGAGCTTGAGCATTCTGGTGTCGGCAGGGATTTTGCTGTCTGCGGTCGGTTTTGCTCAGCCGAGCCTGACCGCGGGTGCGCTGTTCTACCTGGTCAGCTCGACGTTGGCGTTGAGCGCGCTGTTCCTGCTGGCTGAATTGATCGAGCGTTCACGCTCAGCCAACGACTTGCCGCTGGATGAAGAAATTGATGCACTGCCCAAGCCCATGGAGTCCCTGCACCCACGTCCCGGCGTAAACCTCGACGATGAACAACAGGCGGTGGTCGGCCAGGTGATCCCCTGGACCATGGCGTTCCTCGGCCTCAGCTTTATTGCCTGCGCCCTGTTGATCATCGGCATGCCGCCGCTGTCCGGATTTATCGGTAAGCTCAGTTTGCTCAGCGCGCTGGTCAACCCGCTCGGATTGGGCGTCAGCGTAGACGAACCGATCCGCCCGGCTGCCTGGGGCCTCGTAGCGCTGCTGATCCTCTCCGGCCTGGCGTCGTTGATCGCCTTCGCACGCTTGGGCATCCAACGCTTCTGGACCCCGGAAGAGCGCCCCTCGCCGCTTCTGCGTCGCTACGAGTGCATACCGATCTTTCTGCTGCTCGGCTTGAGCATCCTGTTGACCTTCAAGGCCGAACCGTTGATGCGCTACACCCAAGACACTGCCGTCAGCCTGAACAACCCGGAGCACTACGTGATGGCGGTGATGGCAACGCGTCCGGTGCCGAGCCCTGAAGCCAAGGCTGCCGCCCTGGAGGTGCAACCATGAAGCGCCTGCTCCCTGCCCCGTGGTTGTCGCTGGCACTGTGGCTGTTGTGGCTGGTGCTGAACCTGTCGACCAGCCCCGGCAACCTGCTGCTGGGCGCTCTACTAGGCTTCCTGGCGCCGTTGATGATGGCGCCCCTGCGCCCACTGCCGATCAGTATCCGCCGTCCCGGGGTGATCATTCGCCTGTTCTTCCTGGTAGGTCGCGATGTGATCATCTCCAACCTGCAAGTGGCCTGGGGCGTGCTGACCTGCGGCTCACGCCCGCCGCGCTCGCGCTTCATCAAGATCCCCCTGGACCTGCGCGACCCCAACGGCCTCGCCGCGCTGTCGATGATCACCACGGTGGTGCCCGGCACCATCTGGTCGGAGCTGGCACTGGACCGCAGCGTGCTGCTGTTGCATGTGTTCGACCTGGAGGATGAAGCGCCATTTATCGAGCACTTCAAGACCACCTACGAACGGCCTTTGATGGAGATCTTCGAATGAGCGCCCTGCTCTCCAATGCGATCCTGTGCAGCCTGTTCCTGTTCTCGCTGGCCATGGTGTTGACCCTGGTGCGCCTGTTCAAAGGCCCCTCGGCCCAGGACCGGGTACTGGCGCTGGACTATCTGTATATCCTGGCGATGCTGATGATGCTGGTGCTGGGTATTCGTTATGCCAGTGACACTTACTTTGAAGCAGCGCTGCTGATCGCGCTGTTCGGCTTCGTCGGTTCGTTTGCCCTGGCGAAATTCCTGCTGCGTGGGGAGGTGATTGAATGATGCCGCTATGGACAGAAATCGTCGTCGCAGTGCTGCTGGTGCTCAGCAGTGTGTTTGCGCTGATTGGCGCGATCGGATTGTTGCGGTTGAAGGACTTTTTCCAACGCATGCACCCACCGGCACTGGCTTCGACGCTGGGGGCATGGTGTGTGGCGCTGGCATCGATTATCTATTTTTCGGTGCTCAAATCCGGGCCGGTGTTGCATGGCTGGTTGATCCCGATCCTGCTGTCGATCACCGTGCCGGTGACCACGCTGCTAATCGCCCGCACGGCCCTGTTCCGCAAGCGCATGGCCGGTGATGACGTACCGGCCGAGGTCAGCAGCCGTCGCTGAAGGCAGAATTTTTTGCAGGCGCGAGCTTGCTTGCGAAAAATTCACAGGCGCCGCGCTCATTCAGGAAGCCCGCGTTATCGTTGAGGTTTTTCGCGAGCAAGCTCGCTCCTACAGACGGCGATCTGGATGGGGCTAGGCGAAGGAGCGAATGTGTGCCGCCAACGCCGCCAACTCGGCGTCATCCGCCCGCACATGATCATGGGACGAAATATAGCCTTCATAGGCGTCGAAGAACTTATCCACCTTGGAGCTGATCGGCTTGAAGGTACTGTCGCCCCCCGTCCCATGCATGGGAAACAACTTCGCATGCAGATGATCCACTCCGTACCCTTCCAACATCATCCCCGTACGCGCCACATCCGCAAACGCCCGGTCGATCTGCAGCGCGGTCCTTTTCGCCGCCACCGCAAGCGCCGCCAGCACCTCATCCGGCTGCGCGAAGGCATAACTGCCGTAATGCTGCTTGGGGATCACCACACTGAAACCCGGCGTATTGGGGAAAATCGAAAGGAAGGCCATATGCTGATCGTCTTCCCACAGGATGTGCGCCGGAGAGGTCTTTTGAACAATGCTGCAGAAAATACAATCCATGTGAATCACCGACAGTTGATCGAGATGCTCTTCCAATAGCATGAATCCGATTACAAAATCGGTGCGCCAAACCGGCTAACGCGTGGCATCCAGTGATCCAGGATCTCGGCTGACGCAACGATATGATGCGCTCGCCCAATCAACAGCCGACGCGGTACGAAGCCGATATACCGGGAGTCGTCGCTGTTATCGCGGTTGTCCCCCAGCATGAAATAGCTGTCGGCCGGCACCACCACAGGCCCGAAATCGCGCAACGCCCGCACCGTCGGCATGAATTGCACCGTGCGCTGACGGTTGGCTGCCAGCTCGTTCAACTTGATCCCCGGCACTGTATGTCCTGGGACGATGGGCTCACTGATGTCCTGGGCATCACTGTAGGTAGCCGGCACGCCGTTGACCCACAGCACCTCATCTTTCATTTCCAGCGTGTCACCGGGAATACCCACGATCCGCTTGATCAAGCGCATGCCATCCTTGGGCGACGAAAACGTCACCACATCGCCGCGCTGGGGGTTATCGAGCTTAGCCAGGGAAATATCCGTGAGCGGCACCTTGAGGTCATACGCCACGCGATTGACCAGCACCACGTCTCCCTCCAGCAACGTCGGGCGCATGGAGCCGGACGGAATAGGGTTCCAATCGGCCAGGGACGTACGGAAAATGCCGAAGCACAGCCAGAAAATGATTGCATAACGGTAACGGCTCAACCAACGACGCATACATCCTCGCAGTGCAGAAAGGGGCGTTGGCACTCCGCCAGACACCCAGTTGTTTTGGCTACGCTCGGTTGTTACACGTAAAGATTAAATGACCATTAGCACTTTTACTCCAACCGCACAAAAGGAATGCAATGCCATGGAGATCAAATGTTCTGTCTTTATCGCCGCCAGCATCGACGGGTTTATCGCACGACCCGATGGCGATATCGAATGGCTTCTTCGGCCGGAATATGAACGCGCGGCCTTGAACGGTATGACGTTTGAAAGCTATATCGCCAGCGTTGATGCGCTGGTGATGGGCCGCAACACCCTGGAGAAAGTAGCGTCCTTCCCCAAGTGGTTTTATGAGGGCACGCCGGTCATCGCGCTTTCGCATCGACCGTTTGAGCTGCCCGCCCATTTGGAGGGCAAGGTAGAGATCATGGCCGCCGATGCGCCCGCCGTGGTGGACCAATTGGCCAAGCGCGGCATGAAACATCTGTATATCGACGGCGGCCAGACGATCCAGGCGTTTCTTGAAGCGGGCTTGATTGACGAGCTGATCATCACCCGTATCCCGGTTCTGCTGGGGCAAGGCATTCCACTGTTCAGCCAGGTTGGCCGTGAGCACGAACTTCACCACGTCAGCACGCATGTGTCGGACAATGGTTTTGTGCAGAGTCGGTATGAGGTGGGTGGCAAGCTCTGAGCTCAGCAGAAGTTTCCGACAGCTTTTTAGGGTTGTCGCTCGGAAGATGACTGCCTAATCTTCGGCGATCGCTGCAAATTCAGCGACCGGGTTTCGCAGCCCGGTTAAACTCTAGACGCACAGCGTCCACCACAAGATAGCGGGCGCTTTTCTATGCCTGATGTTATGGCGGCAGTGCGCGGGATACCTTCGGGTATGCCGGGTGCCTAGAGTCCCGGTCTGCGAACCTGCGTACAGCCGCCACCCGGGTATCGTTTCGCAGCGATGGGTGGCGACTCCAATACGCCAGGAGCTTCGCCATGATTAAAGACAGTCCGAATCCGCCGTCGGCTTCAACCTCGTTTTACACCGCTGCAATAAACCATTATCTAAACCCTTCTGAGAAACCAGGTCCGCTTGTTGGAGACCATGGTGTCTTTTGCGTGCGTGAAGGATTAGACGTCGAGACGCTGCTGGTCAACGCATCGGAGAACCTGGCGTCAGCTCAAGCGCTGGCGAGCCATTTGGCTTTTGAGATCGAAGGCAATCCGCGTAGCGTGGCCTGAGAATTTGTCGGATGCTGGAGGGGATTCAGCTGATGGTAGATAAAGCACTAAATCTCAAAGACGAACCAGTTCATAGATAAATCTGAAACCGAAGAATTCGCAAAGTGGGCACGGTCAAAACGCGGGATCGAGTGAGCCGTTAAACGGCGTGCAAAAAAACGCCCCGAACCAGTCGGGGCGTTTTCATTCAGCGTTTACCAATCAGGCCTGATCAGCCAACCGCCAGGTCGTCCCACCCTTCCCGTCTTCCAACACCACACCCATCGCGGTCAGTTGGTCACGGATACGGTCGGATTCCGCCCAGTCTTTGTTGGCACGCGCGGTCAGACGCGCCTGGATCAGTGCATCCACTTGCGCCGCATCCACACGCCCTTCGGCGCCGGCTTGCAGGAAGTCATCAGCCTCCATCTGCAACACGCCCAACACACTGGCCAGTTCTTTCAAGCGAGCAGCAAGGCCCGCCGCTGCGTCGAGATCGCTCTCACGCAGGCGGTTGATCTCACGCACCATCTCGAACAATACGGCGCAGGCTTCCGGGGTGCCGAAGTCGTCGTTCATCACCTCGGTAAACCGTGCCACGAACGCTTCGCCGCCGGCAGGCGCCACGGCAGGCAAGCCTTTCAACGCGTGGTAGAACCGCTCCAGGGCGCCTTTGGCGTCCTTGAGGTTGTCTTCCGAGTAATTGATCGCACTGCGATAGTGGCTGGACACCAGCAGGTAACGCACCACTTCCGGGTGGTACTTTGCCAGCACGTCGCGGATGGTGAAGAAGTTGTTCAAGGACTTGGACATCTTCTCGCCATTGATGCGGATCATGCCGCAGTGCATCCAGGCATTGGCGTAGGTCTTGCCGGTGGCGGCTTCGCTCTGGGCGATTTCGTTTTCGTGGTGCGGGAACTCGAGGTCACTGCCGCCGCCATGAATGTCGAAGGTCTCGCCCAGGCAGCAGGTGGACATCACCGAGCATTCAATGTGCCAGCCTGGTCGGCCTGGCCCCCAAGGCGACTGCCAGCTCGGCTCGCCCGGCTTGGTGCCTTTCCACAGCACGAAATCGAGCGGGTCTTGCTTGGCTTCGTCGACTTCGATACGCGCGCCGATGCGCAGGTCTTCGATTTTCTTGCGCGACAGCTTGCCGTAGCCCATGAACTTGGCGACGCGGTAGTACACGTCGCCGTTGCCTGGGGCATAGGCGTAGCCCTTGTCGATCAAGGTCTGGATCATCGCGTGCATGCCAGGGATATGGTCCGTGGCACGGGGTTCCATGTCCGGCTTGAGGATGTTGAGGCGTGCCTCGTCCTCATGCATGGCGGCAATCATGCGCTCGGTCAGCGCGTCGAACGACTCGCCGTTTTCGTTGGCGCGGTTGATGATCTTGTCGTCAATGTCGGTGATGTTGCGCACATAGGTCAGGTCATACCCGCTGAAACGCAGCCAGCGGGTGACCAGGTCGAAGGCAACCATGCTGCGGCCATGGCCAATGTGGCAGTAGTCGTACACGGTCATGCCGCACACGTACATGCGCACCTTGTTGCCATCCAGCGGCTTGAAGACTTCTTTGGTCTTGCTGAGTGTGTTGTAGATCGTTAGCACGATGAATCCCTTAAGACTTGATCACTGGCCCCACGAATCGCGCAAGGTCACGGTACGGTTGAATACCGGAGCACCTGGTTTCGAGTCCTTGATATCCGCGCAGAAGTAACCTTCGCGCTCGAACTGGAAACGGTCTTCCGGCTGTGCTTCGCCCAAAGAGGGTTCGGCACGACAACCAGTGAGTACTTGCAGGGAATCAGGGTTGATGTTGTCGAGGAAACTGGCGCTGTCTTCGGCCTTTTCAGGGTTCGGCGAGCGGAACAGGCGGTCGTACAGGCGCACTTCGCACTCGATGCTGGCCGCGGCCGGCACCCAGTGGATCACGCCCTTGACCTTGCGGCCTTCAGGGTTCTTGCCCAGGGTGTCCGGGTCATACGAGCAACGCAGCTCGACGATATTGCCCTCGGCGTCCTTGATCGCCTCGTCAGCACGGATCACATAGCTGCCACGCAGGCGCACTTCGCCGTTCGGTTCCAGGCGCTTGTAGCCCTTTGGCGGCTCTTCCATGAAGTCATCGCGGTCGATGTAGATTTCACGGGCGAACGGCAGCTTGCGCACACCGAGTTCTTCTTTCTGCGGGTGACGCGGCAGTTCGAGGTTATCGACCTTGTCTTGCGGGTAGTTGGTGATAACGACCTTCAGCGGACGCAACACGCACATGGCGCGCGGGGCGTTGGCGTCGAGGTCCTGGCGGATGCTGAATTCAAGCATGCCGTAGTCGACCACGCCGTCGGAACGGTTGGTGCCGACCATTTCGCAGAAGTTGCGGATCGAAGCCGGCGTGTAGCCACGGCGACGGAAGCCCGACAGCGTCGACATACGTGGGTCGTCCCAGCCGTTGACGTGCTTTTCGTCCACCAGTTGCTTGAGCTTGCGCTTGCTGGTGATGGTGTAGTTCAGGTTCAGGCGGCTGAACTCGTACTGACGCGGGTGCGCCGGTACCGGCAGGCTGTCGAGGAACCATTCGTACAGCGGGCGGTGGCTTTCGAATTCCAGGGTGCAGATGGAGTGGGTGATGCCTTCGATGGCGTCCGACTGACCGTGGGTGAAGTCGTAGTTCGGGTAGATGCACCACTTGTCACCGGTCTGGTGGTGGTGGGCATGGCGGATGCGGTACATGATCGGATCGCGCAGGTTCATGTTCGGCGAGGCCATGTCGATCTTGGCACGCAGTACACGGGCGCCGTCCGGGAATTCGCCGGCGCGCATACGCGCGAACCAGTCCAGGTTCTCTTCCACCGAACGGTCGCGGAACGGGCTGTTCTTGCCGGGTTCGGTCAGGCTGCCACGGTATTCCTTGGCCTGCTCGGGGGTCAGGTCGTCGACGTAGGCCTTGCCGGCCTTGATCAGCTCGACGGCCCAGTCGTGCAACTGGTCGAAGTATTGCGAGGCATAGCGCACTTCACCGGACCATTCGAAACCCAGCCACTTCACGTCGCTTTCGATGGCGTCGATGTATTCCTGGTCTTCCTTGGCCGGGTTGGTGTCGTCGAAACGCAAGTGCGTGACGCCACCGAACTCCTGGGCCAGGCCGAAGTTCACACAGATCGACTTGGCGTGACCGATGTGCAGGTAGCCGTTGGGCTCTGGCGGAAAGCGGGTGACGATCTGCGTGTGCTTGCCCGAATCCAGGTCCGCCTGGATGATCGGGCGCAGGAAATTGACCGGGACGGCAGGTCCGGCCTTGGAGTTCGAGGTAGGGTCGACAGTGGGCTTGCTCATAGGATCCTTGAACAGACAGGTACGTGGCCGGTTGGGGCCAGATAAAACAAAGCCGTTATCATAGCTGATGCTGTCAAGACACTGACAGGCTGGGACCAAAAACTGCTGTTTAATTACTCTTTTAATGACCAGGGCGATAAAAAACCACCTCGAAATTCCTGCCGGGCACGCTAAACTGCGCGCCTTGGCCGCAGTTTCGCCATACCGGTCGTGGTGCCCAGGCACCCAAACCCACGAATTCCCTGAAAAGAGTAGTGAACATGACTCAAGTCAAACTGACCACCAACCACGGTGACATCGTCATCGAGCTGAACGCCGAGAAAGCGCCGATCACCGTCGCCAACTTCATCGAGTACGTGAACGCCGGCCACTACGAAAACACCGTTTTCCACCGTGTCATCGGCAACTTCATGATCCAGGGCGGCGGTTTCGAGCCTGGCATGAAAGAAAAGAAAGACAAGCGTCCAAGCATCCAGAACGAAGCGGACAACGGCCTTTCCAACGACAAGTACACCGTCGCCATGGCCCGTACCATGGAGCCGCATTCGGCCTCCGCGCAGTTCTTCATCAACGTCGCCGACAACGCCTTCCTGAACCACAGCGGCAAGAACGTGCAGGGCTGGGGCTACGCAGTATTCGGTAAAGTGACCGAAGGCCAGGACGTCGTCGACAAGATCAAAGGCGTGCAGACCACCGGTAAAGCCGGTCACCAGGACGTTCCGGTAGAAGACGTTATCGTCGAGAAAGCCGAGATCATCTAAGCGTGATAGTGCTTATTTCAGACTTGCATCTGGAAGAGGAACGCCCGGACATTACCCGGGCGTTTCTGGATCTGCTCCAAGGCCGCGCCCGTGGCGCCCAGGCGTTGTACATTCTGGGGGACTTCTTCGAAGCCTGGATTGGCGACGATGGCATGACCCCTTTCCAGCGTTCCATCTGCGAAGCTCTGCGCGAACTGAGCGACAGCGGCACCCCGATTTTCATCATGCACGGCAATCGCGATTTCCTGATCGGCAAGGCGTTCTGCAAAGCCGCAGGCGCCACCTTGCTCAAGGACCCGAGTGTCGTGCAGTTTTACGGCGAGCCGGTGCTCTTGATGCACGGCGACAGCCTCTGCACCCGCGATGTCGGCTACATGAAGCTGCGGCGCATCCTGCGTAACCCGATTGTGCTGTTTATCCTGCGCCACCTGCCCCTGAGCACCCGGCACAAGCTGGCGCGCAAGCTGCGCAGCGAAAGCCGTGCGCAAACGCGCATGAAGGCCAACGACATTGTCGATGTCACCCCCGAAGAAGTACCACGGGTGATGCAGCATTTCGGTGTGCGCACCCTGGTCCATGGCCACACGCACCGTCCCGCCATTCACAAGCTGCAGATCGGTGATCAGGCGGCCAAGCGCATTGTGCTGGGGGACTGGGATAAACAAGGGTGGGCGTTGCAGGTCGATGAGCAAGGGTTTCAACTGGCGGCGTTTGACTTCGTCAATCCGCAATTGGCGTTGCCTGGGGCGTGAGCCTCGGACACCCCGAATCCCTTTTTGAACAAAGATCCAAATGTGCGAGCGGGCTTGCTCGCGAAGACGGTGTGCCAGTCAGCTCATTGGTCGACTGAACCACCGCCATCGCGAGCAAGCCCGCTACTACATTTTTTGACCGCATACACCGGGTATCAGTGGCCGGAGGCCTCCGGCCCCGCCTTCGCCCCAAACGGCGGCTTGGCCAGCCACACCAGCAAAATCAGGCCCATGAACATCCACCCCAACAACGTGAAGTAATCCACGGTGGACATCATGTACGCCTGGCTGGTGAGGATCTGGTCCAACTGGGTGTAGGCCTTTTGCCCTGCCCCACCCAGCGCATTCAAGGCGTCGCGGGTGGCCGAGTCGTAGGTGGTCATGTTCTCGCTCATGTACGCGTGGTGCTGGTCCGCCCGGCGAATCCAGATCCAGGTGGTCAGCGATGCCGCGAAGCTGCCGCCCAGGGTACGCAGGAAAGTCGCCAGCCCCGCGCCGTCGGCAATCTGTTGCGGCGGCAGGTCGGACATCAGGATGCTCAAGGTCGGCATAAAGAACAGCGCCACACCGATGCCCATGAACAATTGCACCAGGGCGACGTGCTGGAAGTCCACTTGGTTGGTGAACCCGGCGCGCATGAAGCAGCTCAAGCCAATCGCCAGGAACGCCAGGCCCGCCAGCAGGCGCAGGTCGAACTTGTGCGCGTACTTGCCTACGAATGGCGACATCAGCACCGGCAAAATACCGATCGGCGCCACCGCCAGCCCGGCCCAGGTTGCGGTGTAGCCCATCTGGGTCTGCAACCATTGCGGCAGGATCAGGTTGATGCCGAAGAAACCCGCGTATCCCAGGATCAACACGATGGTGCCGATCCGGAAGTTGCGGTAGGCGAACAGCCGCAGGTTGACCACCGGGTGCTTGTCGGTCATTTCCCAGATCACGAACACCGCCAGGGCAATGGCCGAGATGACGGCGCCCATGATGATGAAGTTGGATTCGAACCAGTCCAGGTCGTTGCCCTTATCGAGGATGATCTGCAAGGCGCCGACCCCGACGATCAGGCTCAACAGCCCGACATAGTCCATCGGCTGATGGCTGGTGACCACCGGACGTTTCTTCAGCTGCGAACGCACCACCATCACCGCAAAGATGCCGATGGGCACGTTGATAAAGAAGATCCACGGCCAGCTGTAGCTGTCGGTGATCCAGCCGCCGAGGATAGGCCCGGCGATCGGCGCCACCACCGTGACCATCGCCAGCAGCGCCAGGGCCATACCCCGTTTTGCCGGCGGATAAACCGCGATCAGCAACGTCTGGGTCATCGGGTACAACGGCCCCGCCACCAAGCCTTGCAGCACGCGAAAGCCGATCAGCTCGGGCATCGAGGTGGACACACCGCATAGAAACGATGCCAGCACGAACAGGATCGTCGCCCATAAAAACAGCTTCACCTCGCCGAAGCGCCGGCTCAACCAGCCGGTGAGCGGCAACGCAATTGCGTTGCTCACCGCAAACGAGGTGATGACCCAGGTACCCTGCTCCGAACTCACCCCCAGGTTGCCGGAAATGGTCGGCAACGCCACGTTGGCGATAGTGGTGTCGAGCACCTGCATAAAGGTCGCCAGCGATAGGCCAATAGTGGCCATCAACAGGCTGGGTGGCGTGAAGGAGGCGTTATTGCTCATCAGCGTTGCACAGCCTTGGGAGCGGCGACGCTGTTGTCATGGATCAACTGGGTGATCATGGCGTCGGCTTCGGCCAATTGACGGTCATACACATTGGTGGTGAACGAGGCCTTTTGTGGCGCCTGTTGCGCCAGTACCGGGCCGCTTTGGTCGTGCAGGTCTACATTGACCAGGGTGCTCAGGCCCACCCGCAACGGGTTCTTGGCCAGTTCTTCGGCGTTGATGTGGATGCGCACCGGTACCCGCTGCACGATCTTGATCCAGTTACCGGTGGCGTTCTGCGCCGGCAGCAGGGCAAATGCGCTGCCGGTACCGGCGCCGAGGCTGTCGACAGTACCGCTGAATTTCACGTCGCTGCCGTAGATATCCGCTTCAATGTCCACCGGCTGGCCGATGCGCATATTGCGCAGCTGGGTTTCCTTGAAATTGGCGTCGATCCACAGCTGGTCCAGCGGGATCACGGCCATCAAGGCGGTGCCCGGCTGCACGCGTTGGCCCAGTTGCACGGTGCGCTTGGCCACATAACCGGTAACCGGCGCGATCAACGTGCTGCGGGCGTTGGTCAGGTAAGCCTGACGCAGTTGCGCGGCGGCGGCTTGTACGTCGGGATGAGAGCTGATCACGGTGTCGTCCACCAGCGCGTTGCTGGTCTTGAGTTGCTGCTCAAGGTTGGTCAGCGCGTTCTTCGCGGCGGTCAGGCTGTCACGGGCATGGGACAGTTCTTCCTGGGAAATCGCCCCGCCCTGGGCGAGGGTCTTACGACGGTTGTAGTTATCCTGGGCTGTCTGCACATCAGCTTTCTGGGCATTGACCTGGGCTTTCATACCGTCGACGTTGCTGTACAAACCGCGCACCTGGCGCACGGTGCGCGCGAGGTTGGCCTGGGCACTTTGCAGGCCGACGGCGGCATCATTCGGGTCGAAGTTCACCAGCACCTGGCCTTCGTGGACCAGGTCGCCATCGTCGGCGCCGATGCTGACCACGGTGCCGGTGACCAGCGGGGTGATTTCCACCACGTTGCCGTTCACATAAGCGTCGTCGGTGCTTTCGCTGAAGCGACCGTAGAACTCATACCAGCCCCACACGCCCACGGCACCGAGGATGACGATCAGCGCCAGGAGCAGCAGCATCACCTTGCGTTTGCGAGGGTTGCTGTCGTTGGTTTGTTCGTTTGCGTTGTTGCTGTCGGCAGTGGCCATGACAAATACCTCAAATTATTCCGTGCGTGTGGCTGGGGTGGTTGCGGCCACGTTATTGGCGTTGAACCCGCCACCCAGGGCCTGCATCAGTTGAATCGACAAATCGATCTGTGCCGCATTCAGGGTCGCCAGCTGGCGCTGGGCCTGCAGCAATTGCTGTTCGATGCTGAGCACATCCAGGTAGCTACCGATCCCGGAGCTGTAGCGTTGCATACCGGTGTCAAAAGACTGCTTGGCAATGTCCGCGGCGTGCTGCTGGGCCTGAATCTGCCGTGCGGTGTCGCGCAGCTGGGAAAGGGTGGTACCGATATCGCCCAAGGCTTGAACCAGGGTTTTGTTGTACTGAGCGACCGCCAGGTCGTAATCGGCGTCGCGAGCATCGAGGTCGGCACGCAGGCGGCCACCATCGAAGATCGGCAAGGAAATCGTCGGCGCAATGCTGAAGAAACGGCTGGCCGACCCGAACATCGCATCCCCCAGCAACGACTCGGCACCGGCGCTCGCGCTCAGGTTGAGGTTGGGGTAAAAGCGGGTTTTGCTTGCGTCGATATTTTTGCTCGCCGCCTCTACGCGCCAGCGCGCTGCGATCAGGTCCGGGCGCCGGCCCAGCAGCTCGGCCGGCAGCACCGACGGCACCGCCACGGCGCTGGCTTTCAACACACTCGGGCGGGCCAGTTCGTTGCCACGATCGGGGCCTTTACCGAGCAATACGGCGAGGGCGATCTTGGCGCTTTGCAGTTGTTTTTCCGCATCGATCAGTTGCGATTCGGAGCTGGCTTCCAGGCTTTCGGTCTGTTGGTACTGGTACTCGCTGTCGATACCCGAACTCAGGCGGCGCTTGCTCAGGTCGAGCATCTGGCGAGTGCGCTTGAGGTCATCATCGGCCAGGTCACGCACGATGTGCGCCTGGCCCAGGTCGCTGTAGGCCTTGGCGACGTTGGCGGCCAGGGTCAGGCGCGCGGCCTGCTGGTCGACTTCGGCGGCGCGGGCCTGGCCCAACGCGGCTTCCCAGGCGGCGCGCTGGCCACCCCAGAGGTCGAAGTTGTAATTGAAGCCGGCACTGATGTTACGCACGGTGGCGTAGGCATCGCCCTGCCCTCGCGGGTCCTGATCCTTGGCCAACCGCGAGCGGCTGACACCGGCGCTGGCATCCAGGGTTGGCAGGCGTGCGGCGTCGGCGGCAAAGGCAGCGGCTTCGGCCTGATGAGCGCGGGCACTGGCCACTTGCATATCGGGGCTGTTTTGCAGGGCCTCGCGGATCAGGCCGTCGAGTTGCGGGTCGCCCAGGCTTTTCCACCAATCGGCGGTGGGCCAGGCGGCCGTCGAGAGGGTCACGCCGCTGAGAGATTTGCCGGCTTGCAGTGTGTTCGCGTCGAGGCGTTTGCCTTGGGTGTCGAGGCCGCTGTAGTTAGCGCAACCGGCCAGGGTCATCGCCACCAGCACCAGGCTGAGTGTGCGTGTGTTCATTGATCACCTACCCGCTGGATGACGATAGCGTCACCGGCAGCTACCAGAATTTTCTTGAGAATGCGTTCGAGGGTCTGCAATTCGCCGGGCTCCAGGGCACCGGCCAGTTCGTTCATCGACTGGGCGCCGATATAAGGCAGCATGTCCGCCAGGCGCTGGCCGTCCTCCGTGAGCACCAGTTGCACCTGGCGCCGGTCTTGCTCGGAACGCTTGCGCGCCAGCAGGCCCTTTTGTTCCAGGCGGTCGAGCATGCGCGTCATGGAGCCGCTGTCCAGGGACAGGTTGCGACACAGCTCGGCCGGGGTGTCGACGTCGAATTGGGCAATGATGATCAACACCTTGAACTGCGCGGCAGTCACGCCGTGAGGTTCCATATGGGTGTCGATAATGCGGTCCTTGAGCAACGCGGCTCGGCCCAACAGGAGACCGAGGTGACAGTTGCGGAAACTGTCAGGGGTGAAGTGGGCCATCGGAAGTCACCTTATTACTGCCTAGGCAGTGAATGTATGACAAGATGTTACTGCTTAGGCAGCGAATGTCAAATGGAATTATTAGCTTGCTTGGTAATGTGAAAGGGGGGGCTTGCTGCCGATAGCAATGAATCAGCCAGTTTATCTGTGACTGTTACACCGCTATCGGCAGCAAGCCCCCCCAAAAAGTACCGTCTGTAGGCGCGAGCTTGCTCGCGAAAAACGTCAACGATAACGCGCGTTGCCTGAATCAACGCGGCGCCTGTGAGTTCTTCGCGAGCAAGCTCGCCCCTACAAAAAGCTTTGGCTGGCTGGCATCAACCAGCCTATTTCTTGAGCGAGTAAGACTTAGAAATCCCTTTTGTAGAAGATATCCAGCGAACTGGCCACACCACTGGCCACTTCCAGATACACCTTCTTGCTGAGCAGATAGCGCAGCGCGATGGTGTTGGCCGGCTCGAACACCCCTACCCCGTAACGCAGGCTGAGCTTCTCGGTGATCTTGCCGCTGGCCACCACGGCGGTGGTGTTGCCACTGCCCTGGGTGTCGAGTTCGAAGTCCTGGATACCCAGGTTCTTGGCGATGTCCGAGGTCACCCCGGCGCTGCCCATCAGACCCAGGCCCAATGCCGCTTGGGCGAGCACGTTGTTGTCTTCGCCAGTGGTACTCAGCGGACGCCCCAGCACCAGGTAGGACAGCGCCTGCTCCTGGCTCATGGCCGGCTCCGAGAAGATCTGCGTGGTGGGCTGCTCGGCGCTGCCACTCAGACGGATACCGGCGGTGACGTCACCGGTCTTGCGAATGGCTTCGATGTCCAGGTAGGGCTGGTCGAGCGGCCCGGCAAACAATAGCCGAGCGCGTCGCACATCGAGTTTCTGACCATAGGCACGGTAGCGACCGTCGTTGAGCCACAGCTCGCCTCGGGTGTCCATGTTGTCGCCGATATGCACCTGGCCCTGCACTTTGGCGGTAAGACCGAAGCCGGCGAAATTGAGCTGATCTTCGCCCACCACCACGTCGATATCCATGGCCATCGCCATCGGCGGTTTGCCTTCTTCGGTCTGGCTGCCGACGATGACCGTGTCATCCGAGACCTTGACGGTCGACGGCGGCAATTCACGCACGGTGATATCGCCGCGCGGGATGTGCACCTTGCCGGCGATGGCCAGCTTGTCGCCCTTGAGGCTGATCTTCAGGTCGGGCGCCACTTCCAGCACGGCGTATGGCTCCACCGTCACCGGCAGTTGCGCCCCCTGCAAATTGAGGTCCACCGCCAGGGCCTGGCCCCAACCGATATGGCCCTTGAGGCTGCCCTGGCCAGCCTTGCCGCTGCGCCAAGCGCCGTTGAGCTGCACGTTCTCACCGGCGATCAGCGCCTGCACATTCAGGTTCTCCAGGCTCACCGGCAATTCAGGCCCGGAAATCTCGCCGCCCACCAGGTCTACGTTGCCGTTGACCTGCGGCGCGAGCAATCCACCGGAGATGCGGCCGCTGCCATTGAGCTTGCCGTTGAGCTTTTCCACCATCGGCACAAAGGGTCGCGCCACCGCAAGGTCCAGACCGGTCAAGCTGAAATTGCCGGTGATCGGTTTGTTCTTCGGCAACGGGTTGATCTGCGCTTGTAACAGCAACTCGCCGAGCTTGCCGCCACGGAAGTTGAGCTGGGTGTCGATGCGCTTGGGGTTGAGGGTGGTCTCCAGTTTCAGGGTGTCGTAGGGGAAATCCAGCCACTGGTTCTTGTCCTTGACGCGCAACGTACCGCCACTGGCATCCACTGCGACCACACCCTTAGGGCCGCTGGCGGGCAGGTCGAGCTGCACGTCGGCGTTGAGCTTGCCCTGCCAGGCAAAGTCTTTCGGCAAGAATGCCGCCAGGCTGTCAATCGGGAATTGCTTGAGGTGGTAACGCAACTTGGGTTCGGGCATCAGGCGTTGATCTTCACCGCACAGGCTGGCGGCGCCGGACACCCAGCAATGCGCCGCGAAGGTCAGTTTGCCGTCCGCCAGGCGTTCGATCTTTGCCGGGGCTTGCAGCTTCCAGTCCTGGCCACCGGCTTGCACATCGCCACTGGCCAAGCGTCCGCGCCAGTTGCCTTTGTCGAGATTGCCGTCCAGGGCCAGGGCCAGCTTGACCAACGGGCCGACCAGATCCAGTTGGACTTTCTGGTTCTTGATATCGCCTTGGGCGCTGGCGGTCAGGGTGCCGACCTGGGTCTCGCCGGCCTGGATGCCGCTGCCCTTGAGATCGACTTTGGCGCGCTGGGCGCTGTCCAGCGTGGCATCGAGGTTCAGGCTTTGCAGGCGGTTGTCGGCGAATGCCAGTTGCTGGCCTTTGAGGTCGAGCTTGCCTTGGGGCGCCTTCAGGCTGCCGGCGACGTTGATCCGCCCATCGATCTGGCCGCGCAATTGCGGCCACAACTGGGCCAGCCGCGCCAGCTTGATATCGATCTGCCCGGCCAGGCGTTGTTGCAGGCTGCCACTGCCGTTGATGCGGTTGTCGCCCAGGCGGATATCCAGGTTGGCCAGGGTCCATTGTTCGCCCACGCCTTCGGCCTTGGCCGCCAGCACGGCGGTTTGCCCACGCAGGCGGCCCTTGAGGTCCAGGTCGGCGTTCAGTTTGAGCTGTTCGTTTTTGAACTCGCCCTTGCTGCGCAGTGGGCCTGCCAGGGTCCCCGGCAATTCAGCGACCCAATACGCCGGGTTCAGCGCCGACAGGTCCAACGCCGTGTCCCAGGCGATGCCGTCGGCAAATTGCAGGTTCAGGTGGCCCTCGGCCTTGCCTTGGCCGGCGGTGAGTTTCAGCTCAGGCAGGAAGATTTGCTTGAGGTCACCGCTGAACGGCGTGACCACATTGAACGTACCGGCCGGGCCATCGAGGTCGGCCTTGAGGTTGCCGAGGTAGTTGCCGTCTTTGTAGGAGACTTCACCCTTGAAGGTACGCACTGCAACCTGCGGCTCTTCGATCACTGGGTAGAGGCGATGCCACGGGAAATCCAGCCAGTCGACCTTGGCGTCGGCGCTGAAGCCTTGTTGCCAGTCCAGATTGGCGCTGAGCTTGAGGCTTTGCTTGTCGCCGGCAGTCAGGTCCAGCCCGGCAATCTGCGCGCCCTTGGCGTCGACCTTGCCTTGCAGCAACAGGTCCACCGGAGCTTTTTCCGCCGGCAACACAGCCTTGCCAAGCAATTGGTAACCGTTGTGCAAATCACCCTTGGCGGTGAGGTCCAGTTGATTGAGTTGCAGGGTGTCAGGCAGGTCGGCGCTGGCCTTGAAGCTGTCGGCGGTGATATGCAATTGCGCGGGGAGGTTTTCCACCAGGGGTTGCAGTTCGCCGCTGAGCTTGGCGGGCAGGTAGCCGCTGCTGTCGGCGTCGAGCTTGAGGGTCTTGAGCAAGTCGCCATCAACCTTGAGCGCAACCTTCCACGGCGCGCCGCCCGGGGCGTACGGCAGGCTCAGGTTACCGGAGGCGGTCAAAGGCCAGTCGCCCGCAGGTTGCAGCAGGCCATTGAGGTCCAGCACCAGACCGTCGCGCTGCAGGTGCACCGAATCGATCTGCAGGCCGGCCGCCGTCCAATGCGCCGCCAATTGCAGGCCCTTGAGTTCTTCGCTGCCGTTAAATAACAGGCTACCGACGCGAACCTCGCCCAATTGGATGGCAAGCGGCAACTTCAACTCAGGCAATTGGATCGGCCCGCTGCTTTCTTGCGTACTGGGGGGAAATTGCAGGCTGACCTGCTCCACGTCCAGCTGATTGATACACACGGTCATGCGCAACAGGCAGGCCGGCGACCAATCGAATTTCGGCGCATTGAGCTCGACGCGGCTGGTGCCCTGTTGCCACAGCAGGTGATCGGCACTCCACTGGCCACCCAAATGGCCCTGGAAATTCTCGACGCTCAAACCCGGCACCTGGCCCAGCGCCCAACGACTGCCCGCCTGGGTGCCGAGCAGCGTCCACGACGCCAGGAGCACTAAAGCGAGGACCGCCGCCACGGCCAGCCCCGCTATTTTCAAACCACGCATCACAGCTCAGGCCCCATGGAAAAGTGCAATCGAATGCCGCCCGGATCTTCGAGGGCATGGGCCAGGTCGAGGCGGATCGGCCCCACCGGCGAGACCCAGCGGATACCGACGCCGACACCGGTTTTCAGGCTGGGCATGTCCAGGGTGTTGAACGAGTTGCCCTGGTCGATAAAGGTCGCGATCCGCCATTTCTCGGCGATGGAATATTGATACTCAGCGCTCAGGGCCACCATGTAGCGGCCGCCGATACGGTCGCCAAGGTCGTTCTCTGGCGACAACGTCTGGTACTCGTAGCCGCGCACGCTCTGATCACCACCGGCAAAGAAACGCAGCGAGGGCGGCACGGATTTGTAGCCGTTGGTGGCACTGCCGCCGAACTGTGCACGACCCAGGAAGCGATGGTTGTCCCACAGCGTGGTCAAGCCCTTGATGGTCGCCGTGCCGTAAAGCAGGTTGGTGTCGGAACCGAAGCCTTCCTTGGCGACCTTGGTATCGAACATCAAGCGGTAGCCGTTATGGGGGTCGATGCGGTTGTCGCTGCGCAGGTAGGAATAACTGATGCCCGGCATCACCAGGTTACTCAAGCCGGAATCATTGCCCAGGCGATATTCTTCGCGCTGGTACTTGAGCGAGATGATACGGGTCCAGCCGCTGGGCAACTTGCTGTGCCATTCGGGACCGACAGTGAGCAATTTACTCAGGGTGTCGGTGCCGGCCAGTTCTTCGTTCTGGTAGCCGCCAGCAAAGCGCAACTTGTCGGTCAGCGGCGGGTCGAGCGGCACGTCGTACCACAGGCCGACGTTCTGGCGCGGCGCCGACAATTCAGCTTCCCAGCCGTAGCTATGGCCTTGGGAGTTGACCCAATGGCGGGTCCAGTTGGCCTTGCCGCGCGGGCCGACGTCGGTCGAGTAACCAAGGCCCAGGCCCATGGTGCGGGGCTTGCGGGTTTCCAGTTGCACGGCCACCGGGATCACGTCGTCGGTAGCCGCAGCAGGCGCGGCGTCGACGCGCACACCTTCGAAGAACCCGCTTGCCTGCAGGTTCTGGTTGAGTTCGGCGATCAATTCGGAGTCGTAGGGGGTGCCGCTTTTGAACGGCACCATGCGTTGCAGCAGGTCGGCATCGAACGGCGTGTCGCCGGTGAAGTTGACCTTGCCCATGCTGTAGCGGTTGCCGCTGTCGTAAATGAGTTCGATATCGGCCACGCCCGCCTTGGGGTCCACCGACAGTTTCTGGCTGGTAAAGCGCCCGCTGAAAAAGCCGTAGCGTGAGGCCTGGTTCTGGATCAGACGCTTGGCGTCTTCGTAATGGCCATGGTTGAGCGCGGCGCCGGGCTTGAGGTCGTCGCCGGCCGGCACGCGAAACGCCTTGAGGCTCGCGGCCGGGCCGTCGACCCGAATGGTCACGTTGCGCAAATGCACCGGTTCGCCGGGGTCGATGGTGAGGATCAGGCGCGGATTCTTGCCGCCCTTCACATCGCTGGCGATCTGTGGCTGATAGAAACCCAGAGCCTGCGCCGCTTTACGCGCCTGCTCCTCGGCGCCACGGCTGAACCGCAGCAACGCTTCTTCATCACGGTCGCCAACCCCGCCGATATAGCCTTCGATGTTGGCTTTCAACGCGTCGTTTGAGGGGTTGACCCGCACGTCCAATTCGCTTTGCGCCAACGCGCCGCAGCTTGTGAACAGCAGAACCAAGCCGCTGGTAAATCTTCCTGGAAACTTCATAGGCGCGGATGCTACACGAGCTGGGGAGACACTTTGAACTCGGAATTGTCTGAATAATTCTGTCTTAAGCCGTTGCAGCATGTAACGCCTGGGGATTGGGGTGAAAAAACACATGCTCCAGCACCGGTCCCACGGCGACTTCACCAATTTCCTCATAGCCCTGGCGTTTGTAGAACTCCAGGTAACGGGAGTTGCCGGTGTCGAGCACCACGCCCGAGGAGTGCGGGTCTTCGGCGCACCAGTTGTGCACCGCCTCAAGCAGTTGCTCGCCGTAGTGTTTGCCCTGGAATTGCGGGTGAATGCCCAACAGTGGCAACACGTGCACCGCATCCCCCGGCAGGCACGCCAGCACCGCGTGATGGTATTCCAGGTAACGGCGCGTACCGCGCACGCCGGTGCTCAGCCACATACGCAGTTGCCAGGCCCAGCTCTCGGTGATCCCCAGGCGCCGTTGCGGTGGCGCGATCAGGGCGACGCCGATCAAGCGGTCGTTCACCAATAAGCCGATGGCGGGCAAGTTCTGGAAGAAATGCTGCTTGACCAGCTCGCGCACCGTGGCCCGCACACGTTGCTCGTAGCCCGGGCGCTCGGCTTCGAAGATGTAGGCAAAGGTCGGTTCATGGCGATAGGCCTGGTACAACAATGAACGGGCTTCGCGGGAATAACCGCTGTCGAGCAGGTGAATCTGGGCCATGGTGTCAGGCATACGTTCAATCTCCCTGGGCGCCATTGAAAGATGGCGTTCTTATGGGTACGAACTTGTACGGCGCGAGTCGTTCCCAGACATTAGCAGTGCATCCACCCTGCCGCCACGCTGGCCCCCGTCCGACTTGTCGGCTAGCATCGCCGTTTTGCCAGACTGGACTGCCGACCATGAAAATCGTCTCCTTCAATATCAACGGGCTGCGCGCCCGCCCTCATCAGCTGGCGGCGTTGATCGAGAAACACCAACCCGACGTGATCGGCCTGCAGGAAACCAAAGTCCACGATGACCAGTTCCCCTTGGCCGAAGTACAAGCCTTGGGCTATCACGTTTACTACCACGGGCAAAAAGGCCATTACGGCGTGGCGCTGCTTTCCCGCAAGGAAGCCCTGAGCGTGCACAAAGGCTTTGCCACGGATGAAGAAGACGCCCAGCGCCGTTTTATCTGGGGCACCTTCGCGGATGAAAATGGCCAACCGGTCACCATCATGAACGGCTATTTCCCCCAGGGCGAAAGCCGCGACCACCCTACCAAGTTCCCGGCCAAGCAGCGCTTCTACGAAGACCTGCAACAGTTGCTGGAAAGCCAGTTCAGCAATGAACAAGCGCTGGTAGTAATGGGCGACGTGAACATTTCCCCGGAAGATTGCGATATCGGCATCGGTGCCGACAACGCCAAGCGCTGGCTGAAAACCGGCAAGTGCAGCTTCCTGCCGGAAGAACGCGAGTGGATGGCGCGCCTGAAGAACTGGGGCCTGGTGGACAGTTTCCGTCACCTGAACCCGGAGGTGGCCGACCGTTTCAGTTGGTTCGATTATCGCAGCCGCGGTTTTGAAGACGAGCCCAAGCGTGGGTTGCGCATCGACGTGATCCTGGCGTCCAACGGCTTGCTGTCGCGGGTCAAGGATGCGGGCGTGGATTACGAGCTGCGCGGTTTGGAAAAACCATCGGATCATGCGCCGATCTGGCTCGAATTGAGCTGATCAACCCTGTGGGAGGGGGCAACCCCCTCCCACCTTTGCCTATCGCCTACCCGTCATATTTATGCAACCTGCCTGACTTAATCTCGCGGCACTCCCTTTGGCTTGAGAAGGTGCCGGCATGAGGCTGCGCGTTCTGTTCCTGTTGACCCTCTTCCCCTTCTTCGCTGTTGCCGCTGCCCTGCCCGTTCCTGACCAAGGCCCTGCGTTGCGCATTCAGGGCTCCAACACCATCGGTGCGGCACTGGGGCCGGCGCTGGTCAAAGGCTTGATGGTGCAACAGGGCCTGCAGGGTGTACACATCGAACCGGCTGAAGGCGCCAATGAACAACGCATAGTCGGCAGTACTCGCCAAGGTAAAACGGTGACTATCGAGGTGGCGGCACACGGCTCGAGCACCGGGTTTGCCGCGCTGAAAAGGGCCAATGCCGACGTGGCTGCGTCTTCGCGCCCAATCAAGGACAGCGAATTGGTCGACCTTGAGCCTCTGGGCGACCTGAAAAGCCCTGACGCCGAGCAAGTGATCGCCATCGATGGCCTGGCTATCATCCTCAACCCGCGCAACCCGCTCAACACTTTGAACACCGAGCAGTTGGCGCAGGTTTTCAACGGGGATATCAGCACCTGGGAAGCACTGGGCGGGGTCGGTGGCACCATTCATTTGTATGCGCGGGATGATCAGTCCGGCACCTATGACACGTTCAAGGAGCTGGTATTGAGCCGGCGCGGCAAGCCCCTGGCGCCAAGCGCCCAGCGCTTCGAGTCCAGCGAAGCACTGTCGGATGCAGTGAGCCATGATCCCCAAGGCATCGGTTTTATCGGCCTGCCCTATGTGCGCCAGGCCAAGGCCGTGGCGATTGTCGACGGCGACTCCCAACCCATGTTGCCGCTGGCCAGCCTGATTGCTACCGAAGACTACCCGTTGTCTCGCCGGCTGTTCTTTTACCTGCCGCCGTCCAACCGCAACCCGTGGGCCAAAGCCCTGGTGGACTTTACCCAGAGCGGCAAAGGCCAGGCGATGGTGGCGGCCAACGGGTTTATTGCCCAGCAGGTGCAGGCGATCGGAGTGGAGCCACGCCCCTCGATGCCCGAGGACTATCAAGCCATCGCGCGTGACGCCCAGCGCCTGACCGTAAATTTCCGCTTCGAGGAAGGCAGCGCCAGCCTGGACAGCAAGGCGCGCCAGGATTTGCAGCGGGTGGTGGCGTACCTGAAAGGCCACGGCAAGCTCGACAAGAAGGTCATGCTGGTGGGGTTCGGCGATATGAAGAACGATCCGCAACGGGCAGCGCTGCTGTCGAAGCTGCGGGCGATGGCTGTGCGGCGGGAACTGGTCAAGAGCGGCGTGGTACTGCGCGATATCCGTGGCTTCGGCGCGCAGATGCCGGTGGCGACGAATTCCGCGGATGAAGGCAGGATCAAAAACCGGCGGGTGGAGGTGTGGGTGTACTGAACCCCTGGGGATTTGCGCCGTTGATACAGGCCTCATACCGGGCAAGCCCCTTCCCACACAGGTCTACAGAAGCAATGCAGTCCAATGGTGGGAGCGGGCTTGTTCCCGATTGCAGGCGACGCGGTTTTATTGCCCGCTGCGCATCAGTTCCCGAGGTACATACTTGCCGATCTCGAACTTGCCGATCGCCGCACGGTGCACTTCATCCGGGCCGTCGGCCAGGCGCAGGGTGCGTTGCATGGCGTACATGTAGGCCAACGGGAAGTCGTTGGACACGCCCGCGCCACCATGGATCTGGATCGCCCGATCAATGACCTTCAGCGCGACGTTCGGCGCCACCACCTTGATCTGGGCAATTTCGCTTTTCGCCACTTTATTGCCCACTGTGTCCATCATGTACGCCGCTTTCAAGGTCAGCAGGCGCGCCATGTCGATTTCCATGCGCGAGTCGGCGATCTTGTCGATATTACCGCCCAAACGGGCCAACGGCTTGCCGAATGCGGTACGGCTGACGGAGCGTTTGCACATCAATTCCAGTGCGCGCTCGGCCATGCCGATTGAGCGCATGCAGTGGTGAATACGGCCTGGCCCCAGGCGTCCCTGGGCAATTTCAAAGCCACGGCCTTCGCCGAGCAGCACGTTTTCGTAGGGCACCCGTACGTTATCGAACAATACCTCGGCGTGGCCGTGGGGTGCATCGTCGTAGCCGAATACCGGCAGTGGGCGCAGGATTTTCACGCCAGGTGTGTCCACCGGCACCAGGATCATCGAATGCTGCTGGTGGCGCGGCGCGTCCGGATTGCTCAGGCCCATGAAGATCAGGATCTTGCAGCGCGGATCGCACGCGCCGGAAGTCCACCACTTTTTACCGTTGATCACCCATTCGTCACCCTGGCGCTCGGCGCGGGCGGCCATGTTGGTGGCGTCTGAAGACGCCACGTCCGGTTCGGTCATGGCGAAGGCGGAACGGATTTCGCCACGCAGCAAAGGTTCGAGCCAGCGCTGCTTCTGCTCGCTGTTGGCGTAGCGCACCAGCACTTCCATATTCCCGGTATCGGGGGCCGAGCAATTGAACGGCTCCGGGCCGAGCAAGGAGCGGCCCATGATTTCGGCCAGCGGCGCATATTCGAGGTTGGTCAAGCCGGCGCCCAGTTCGGATTCGGGCAGGAACAGGTTCCACAGGCCCTCGGCTTTGGCCTTGGCCTTCAACTCTTCCATGATGGCTGTTGGCTGCCAGCGATCACCTTCGCTGACCTGGCGTTCAAACACCGGCTCGGCCGGGTAGACATAAGCGTCCATGAACGCGGTGACGCGTTCACGCAGTTCCTGAACCTTGGGCGAATAGGCGAAATCCATGGGCAGCTCCCTTCTTTGAGAGGTTGTTTAGGGCATGGAATTGATGCTAGAACAGCGCTGATAATTTACCTAGCCTATTCTCGGCGTGTATTAACATTCATCACCGATATATGATCGGCGCATGGACACCTAACAATAAGAGCGCAACGAAATGAATCTGAGCAAGGTCGATCTCAACCTGTTTATCGTCTTTGACGCGATCTACACCGAAGCCAACCTGACCCGCGCCGGGCAGATTGTCGGCATTACCCAGCCGGCGGTGTCCAACGCATTGGCGCGCCTGCGCGAAACCTTCAACGACCCGCTGTTCGTGCGCACCGCCCAAGGCATGGTGCCCACGCCCATGGCACAGAACATCATTGGCCCGGTGCGCAATGCGTTGTCGTTGCTGCGCGTGTCGGTGCAGGAAAGCCGGATTTTCAACCCGCAGCAGGCGGCCAAGACCTACCGCATCAGCATGACCGACCTCACCGAGGCGGTGATCCTGCCACTGCTGTTCCAACGCCTGCGCCGCCTGGCGCCCACAGTGGCGATCGAGAGCTTCCTGTCCAAACGTCGCGAGACCACTAAAGAGCTGGCGGCCGGGCGCCTGGACTTTGCCGTGGATGCGCCGCTGAACACCGACCCGCAGGTGCGCCACGTCAAGTTGATGGAGGACCGCTACGTGTGCGCGATGCGCAAAGGCCATCCGCTGGCGGGCAAGGATAAGTTCACCCTGGATGACTACCTGTCGCTGACCCATATTCATATCTCCAGCCGTCGTAACGGCCTGGGCCATGTCGACCTGGCTCTGGGCAAGATGGGCATCCAGCGCAAGATCGCCCTGCGCTCCCAGCATTACCTGATGGCCTCACAGGTGTTGCAACAGACCGACATGGTGATGACCGTGCCCGAACGCTTCGCCCGCCGCCACGAACTGCACTGGTTCAACCTGCCGGTCAACGACGTGCCGCCGGTGGAAACCCATTTGTACTGGCATGAGAGCACCGACCAGGATCCAGCGAACCGCTGGATGCGTGAGCAAATGATTGAGTTGTGCCAACAGGTCATGGCCCAGGAAAAGAAACTCGACGGCAAACAGGCGTGACCGGTGATGAGCGGGCTTACCCGCGCCGGGCTGCGCAACAGGCCCGATAATCGACGCACCTTGACGTTAACGTCAAGCAACCATTAGCTTAGCGCCCATGACTTTTTCCTGGGCACTCCCATGAGCACGACCTACAGCATTTCCGATCTCGCCCGCGAGCTCGACATCACCACCCGCGCCATTCGCTTCTACGAAGAACAAGGCCTGCTGGCCCCGGAACGCCGGGGCCAGGAGCGCATCTACTCGGCGCGGGACAAGGTCAGCCTCAAGTTGATCCTGCGTGGCAAGCGCATCGGTTTCTCCCTGGCCGAGTGCCGCGAATTGATCGAACTCTACGACCCCACCAGCGGTAACCACGTCCAACTCAACAGCATGCTGGCCAAGATCGCCGAACGCCGTGCGCAGCTTGAGCAACAGTTGCTGGATATCGAACAGATGAAGCTGGAACTGGACACCGCCGAAGAGCGCTGCACCCAGGCCCTGGCGCACACCATGAGCCAGGCTGGCCATTGATCAGAAGGTAACTGCCATGTCCCTCCCCTCCCATGTCCGCCTGGTCGAAGTCGGCCCACGCGACGGTTTGCAGAACGAAGCCCAGCCCATCAGCGTGGCCGACAAGGTCCAATTGGTGGACGCGCTCAGCGCTGCGGGCGTGAGTTATATCGAAGTCGGCAGCTTTGTCTCACCCAAGTGGGTGCCGCAGATGGCCGGGTCGGCTGAGGTTTTTGCGCAGATCCAACGCAAGCCCGGGGTGACCTACGGTGCACTGGCGCCGAACCTGCGCGGGTTTGAAGATGCGTTGGCCGCGGGCGTGAAGGAGGTGGCGGTGTTTGCGGCGGCGTCGCAGGCGTTTTCCCAACGCAATATCAACTGCTCCATCAGCGAAAGCCTGGAGCGCTTCGCGCCGATCATGAGCGCCGCCAAGCAGCATGGCGTCAGCGTGCGCGGCTATGTGTCCTGTGTGCTGGGCTGCCCTTATGAAGGCGAAATCGCACCGGAACAAGTGGCGGCTGTCGCGCGGGAGTTGTATGCCATGGGCTGCTATGAGGTGTCCCTGGGCGACACCATCGGCACCGGCACCGCAGGCGCCACCCGGCGATTGTTCGAGGTGGTGGGAGCCCAGGTGCCCCGCGACAAGTTGGCGGGCCACTTTCACGACACCTATGGCCAGGCGATCGCCAATATCTACGCAAGCCTGCTGGAAGGGATCAGCGTGTTCGACAGCTCTATCGCGGGCCTCGGCGGCTGCCCCTATGCCAAGGGTGCCAGCGGTAACGTCGCCAGCGAAGACGTGCTGTACCTGCTCAACGGCCTGGGGATCGAGACCGGTACCGACCTGGACGCATTGATACGTGCGGGCCAACAGATCAGCACGGTGCTGGGTCGTCCCAGCGGTGCGCGCGTGGCCAAGGCGCGTAACGCCAAGTGAGTAGCGCGGCCGTGACAATGTGTTACCGCACAGCTACATATCGAGTAACACGGGAACATGTTTTGTCGTATTTGCCGTAGGTGGTTTCCGACAAAAAAACAAGCCGTTGATTTTAAAGGCTTTTTAAAAGTTGGCACGGCTTCTGCTATCTCTATGGCATAACAAGAATAAAAAGCGCCAAACCTAATAAAAATAAGACGAAACGACTCTGACATAACAAAAACAACACGGCAGAGACGCAGCTAACAGATTTTTTTGGAGAAGATGTGCTTCGCAGGGTACGGCATGCCGAAACCCGCAACCGGATAGAGAAAAATAAAACTACTTTCAGGTAGCTACCCACTGGTTGGATCGTAGACGAAGAAGCAGATCAGCGTTCAAAAAAATACGTTTGCTCTTGACCCCGGATGGGGGTCGCAAAAAACAGCGGTAAAGGGTAACGGTTGCCAAAAACAACAATAGACCGCCCCTCAATAATAAAAAAAGAGCACGCAACGACAAATTAAAGGGGACCTTCGGGTCCCCTTTGTGCTTTCCAGCGTTTATTCCCGCCCTTTGCGCAACGCTTCGAGCGAAATCTCACGCATGCGGAATTTCTGGACTTTGCCCGTCACCGTCATCGGAAACTCATCCACGAACTTGAAATACCGGGGTGTCTTGAAGTGGGCGATACGGCCCTTGCACCAGGTTTGCAGTTCCAGCTCACTGGCGCCATGGCCGGGATGGAACTTGACCCAGGCGACGATCTCTTCACCGTAGCGCTCGTCCGGGATACCGATGACTTGCACATCCGCGATCGCCGGGTGGGTGAAGAAAAATTCCTCCAGCTCACGCGGGTACACATTCTCGCCACCGCGGATGATCATGTCCTTGTTGCGTCCGGCAATGCACACATACCCTTGCTCATCCATGCTCGCCAGGTCGCCGGTATGCATCCAGCCGGCATCGTCAATGGCCTCGCGGGTGGCCTGCGGGTTGTTCCAGTAGCCGAGCATCACGCTATAGCCACGGGTGCACAGCTCGCCAATCTCGCCCCGGGCGACGGTGTTACCGGCGGCGTCGATGATCTTGTTTTCCAGCTGCGGCTGGGTGCGGCCAACGGTGGTGACGCGGCGTTCCAGGTCATCATCCGGGCCAGTCTGCAACGACACCGGGCTGGTTTCGGTCATGCCGTAGGCGATCTGCACTTCCCCCATGTGCAGTTCACTGATCACCCGGCGCATCACTTCGATGGGACACGTGGCACCGGCCATGATGCCGGTGCGCAAGGTCGATAGATCGAATTCGCTGCGACGGGGGTGGTCCAGAACCGCGATAAACATGGTAGGCACACCGTACAGGCCGGTCGCACGCTCTTCGGCGACGGCGCTGAGGGTCAGCAGCGGATCGAAACCGTCATTTGGATAAATCATGGTGGTGCCGTGGGTGATGCAGCCCAGATTGCCCATGACCATGCCAAAACAGTGATACAGCGGCACCGGGATCACCAGCCGATCCTGCGCCGTCAGCCCCAGGCTCTCGCCGACCATGTAACCGTTATTGAGGATGTTGTGATGGCTGAGGGTGGCACCCTTGGGAAAGCCGGTAGTGCCTGAGGTGTACTGGATGTTGACGGCTTGATCGAAGTGCAGGCTGGCTTGACGGGTGTGCAGGTGCTCGGGCGGGACGCCTGCACCGAGCGCCGCCAGTTGCGCCCAGGGCAAGAACCCCGCAGGCGGGGCGGGGTCGAGGCTGATGATACCGCGCAGGTCGGGTTTCAATTCCAGGAGCATGGCGTGGTAATCGGAGGTCTTGAACGACCCGGCACATACCAGCCACTGGCAGCCGGCCTGCTTGAGCACATACTCCAACTCGCTGCTGCGATACGCCGGGTTGATGTTGACCAGAATCACGCCGATCTTGGCGCTGGCGATCTGACTGATGCACCACTGGGCGCAGTTGGGCGCCCAGATACCCAGGCGGTCGCCGGTTTGCATGCCCAGGGCCAGGAATGCGCGGGCGTGCAGCTCCACCGCCTCGGACAACTGCCGCCAGGTGTAGCGACGTTGCTGGTGGCGCACCACCAGGGCTTCGCCATCCGGATGCTGCGCCACGGTGCGATCGAAAGCCTGGCCTATGGTCATGGCCAGCAAGGTCTTGTCCTGGGAGCCACGGCTGTAGCTCTGGTGCGATTGATCCATAACGACCCCTGTTGTCTTTTTTGTAGGTTGACGTAAACGTAAACTACGATTGACAGCGTCGCAAGGCAAGCTTACGTTAACGTAAAGGTCAGCGCCCTCCCCTGGCACTCGACCCACACAACAACAAAGCTCACATTAAGGTGCCTGTCCATGAGTTACCCGTCCCTGAACTTCGCCCTCGGCGAAACCATCGACATGCTGCGCGACCAAGTGCAGTCCTTCGTGGCCAAGGAACTGGCACCCCGTGCGGCACAGATCGACAGCGACAACCTGTTCCCCGTCGACATGTGGCGCAAGTTCGGTGACATGGGCCTGCTGGGCATCACCGTAGCGGAAGAATATGGCGGCGCCGGCCTGGGCTATCTGGCCCATGTGGTGGCCATTGAAGAAATCAGCCGCGGTTCGGCTTCGGTCGGCTTGTCCTACGGCGCCCACTCCAATCTCTGCGTCAACCAGATCAACCGCAACGGCAACCACGAACAGAAACTCAAGTACCTGCCCAAGTTGATCAGCGGCGAACACATCGGCGCCCTGGCCATGAGCGAACCGAATGCCGGCTCCGACGTGGTCTCGATGAAGCTGCGCGCCGACAAACGCGGCGATCACTACATCCTCAACGGCAGCAAGACCTGGATCACCAACGGTCCCGACGCCCACACCTACGTGATCTATGCCAAGACCGAGCTGGAAAAAGGCCCGCATGGCATCACCGCGTTTATTGTCGAACGCGACTGGAAAGGCTTCAGCCGCAGCACCAAGTTCGACAAATTGGGCATGCGCGGCTCCAACACCTGCGAGCTGTTCTTCGACGACGTCGCGGTGCCCGAAGAGAATATCCTCGGCACACTCAACGGCGGAGTCAAAGTGCTGATGAGCGGCCTGGACTACGAGCGAGTGGTACTGGCCGGCGGCCCCATCGGCATCATGCAAGCCTGCATGGACCTGATCGTGCCCTATATCCACGACCGCAAGCAGTTCGGCCAGAGCATCGGCGAGTTCCAGCTGATCCAGGGCAAGGTCGCCGACATGTACACCCAACTCAATGCCTGCCGCGCGTATCTGTATGCGGTCGCCCAGGCCTGCGAGCGTGGCGAGACCACGCGCAAGGACGCCGCCGGGGTGATCCTGTTCAGTTCCGAACGCGCTACACAGATGGCCCTCGACGCCATCCAGATTCTCGGCGGCAACGGCTACATCAATGAGTTCCCCGCCGGGCGCCTGCTGCGTGACGCCAAGCTGTATGAAATCGGCGCCGGCACCAGCGAAATTCGCAGGATGCTGATTGGCCGTGAACTCTTCAATGAGACGAAATGAATTTCGCAGCGGCAATGCTCAAGCTACAAGCAAGCGCAGCGTTGTCTTGCAGCTTATAGCTTGAAGCTTGCCGCGCTTAGGGAGTAAGCCATGCTTTTACACACTCAGCTCAACCCGCGCTCGGCGGAGTTCGTCGCCAACAGTGCGGCGATGCGCGAACAGGTCGACGCTCTGCACACCTTGCTGGCTCAAGTACAGCAAGGCGGTGGCGCCAAGGCCCAGGAGCGACACACCTCACGCGGCAAACTGCTGCCCCGCGAGCGCATCAACCGCCTGCTTGACCCCGGCTCGCCGTTCCTCGAACTCAGCCAACTGGCCGCGCACCAGGTGTACGGCGAAGACGTGCCGGCCGCAGGGGTGATTGCCGGCATCGGTCGCGTGGAAGGCGTCGAGTGCATGATTGTCGCCAATGACGCCACGGTGAAAGGCGGCTCCTACTACCCGCTCACCGTAAAAAAACACTTGCGTGCCCAGACCATCGCCGAGCAGAACCGCCTGCCGTGCATCTACCTGGTGGACTCCGGTGGCGCCAACCTGCCGCGCCAGGATGAAGTGTTCCCTGACCGTGAGCACTTCGGGCGAATCTTCTTCAACCAGGCGAACATGAGCGCCCAGGGCATCCCGCAGATCGCCGTGGTCATGGGCTCCTGCACCGCCGGTGGTGCCTATGTGCCAGCCATGGCGGACGAAGCGATCATGGTGCGCCAGCAAGCCACCATTTTCCTCGCCGGCCCACCGCTGGTGAAAGCCGCTACCGGCGAAGTGGTCAGTGCCGAAGACCTGGGCGGCGCAGATGTGCACTGCAAAGTCTCCGGCGTGGCCGACCACTATGCCGACAGCGATGAACACGCCCTGGCACTGGCCCGCCGCAGTGTGGCCAACCTCAACTGGCGCAAACAGGGTGAGTTGCGGCAACGCCCGCCCGTGGCGCCGTTGTACAGCGGCGAAGAACTCTACGGCGTGATCCCGGCCGACCCCAAGCAGCCGTTCGATGTACGCGAAGTGATCGCGCGGCTGGTGGACGGCTCGGTGTTCGATGAGTTCAAAGCGCTGTTCGGCACCACTCTGGTGTGCGGTTTTGCACACCTGCACGGCTACCCGGTTGCGATCCTGGCCAATAACGGCATCTTGTTCGCCGAAGCCGCGCAAAAAGGCGCGCACTTTATCGAACTGGCCTGCCAGCGCGGGATTCCTCTGGTGTTCCTGCAGAACATCACCGGGTTCATGGTCGGCCAGAAGTATGAAGCCGGTGGTATCGCCAAACATGGCGCCAAGCTGGTTACAGCGGTGGCCTGCGCCAAGGTGCCGAAGTTCACGGTGATCATCGGCGGCAGTTTTGGCGCGGGTAACTACGGCATGTGCGGCCGTGCCTACGACCCACGCTTTTTGTGGATGTGGCCGAACGCGCGCATTGGCGTGATGGGTGCCGAACAGGCGGCCGGCGTGCTGGTGCAGGTCAAGCGCGAACAAGCCGAACGTGCGGGCAGCGGGTTCAGCGCCGAGGAAGAAGCGGCGATCAAGCAGCCGATCCTCGACCAGTACGAGACCCAGGGTCATCCCTATTATTCCAGCGCACGCCTGTGGGACGACGGTGTCATCGACCCGTTGCAGACCCGTGAAGTGCTGGCCCTGGCCTTGTCCGCCGCACTGAATGCCCCCATCGAGCCGAGCCGCTTCGGCGTGTTCCGCATGTAAATGGAGCTGAACCCCATGAGCGATTTCAACACCCTCGAACTGGTCACCGACCCACGTGGTTTTGCCACCCTGTGGCTCAGTCGTGAAACCAAGAACAACGCGTTCAACGCCGAGATGATCCGCGAACTGATCATCGCCCTCGACCAGGTACAGGGCGACCCTTCCCTGCGCTTTCTGGTATTGCGCGGGCGCGGCAAACACTTCAGCGCCGGTGCCGATCTGGCCTGGATGCAACAGTCGGCCGAACTGGATTACCACACCAACCTGGACGACGCTCGCGAACTGGCCGAGTTGATGTACAACCTGGCCAAGCTGAAGATCCCGACCCTGGCGGTGGTACAGGGCGCGGCTTATGGCGGCGCATTGGGCCTGATCAGTTGCTGCGACATGGCAATTGGCGCCGATGACGCGCAGTTCTGCTTGTCGGAAGTGCGCATTGGCCTGGCCCCGGCCGTGATCAGTCCGTTTGTGGTGCAAGCCATCGGCGAACGTGCGACGCGGCGTTATGCCTTGACTGCCGAGCGTTTCGACGGCCGGCGCGCACGCGATATCGGCTTGTTGGCGGAAAGCTACCCCGCCGGCGAACTCGACCAACAGGTCGAACAGTGGGTCGCCAACCTGCTGCAAAACAGCCCGGCCGCGATGCGTGCCAGCAAGGATTTGCTTCGCGAAGTGGGCAACGGTGCTCTCACTCCGGCCCTGCGCCGCTATTGCGAAAATGCCATCGCGCGGATTCGCGTCAGCGCCGAGGGCCAGGAAGGCTTGCGATCTTTCCTGCAAAAACGCTCACCCGGCTGGCAGGCGCAGGAGTCACGTTCATGAGCAACCTGACCACCCTATTGGTCGCCAACCGTGGCGAAATCGCCTGTCGCGTAATGCGCACGGCCAAGGCCATGGGGTTGACCACCGTGGCTGTGCACAGCGCTATCGATCGCGATGCGCGCCATACGCGCGAGGCGGATATTCGCGTTGACTTGGGCGGCAGCAAAGCGACCGACAGCTACCTGCAAATCGACAAATTGATCGCCGCCGCCCAGGCCAGCGGCGCCCAGGCGATCCATCCGGGTTACGGCTTTCTGTCGGAAAACGCCGACTTTGCCCGTGCGATTGAAGCGGCTGGTTTGATCTTCCTCGGCCCCCCCGCCTCGGCCATCGACGCCATGGGCAGTAAATCGGCGGCCAAGGCACTGATGGAAACCGCTGGCGTACCGCTGGTGCCGGGTTATCACGGCGAAGCGCAGGACCTGGAAACCTTCCGCAGCGCCTGTGAACGCATCGGCTACCCGGTGCTGCTCAAGGCCACGGCCGGCGGCGGCGGCAAGGGCATGAAGGTGGTCGAGGACGTCAGCCAACTGGCCGAAGCCCTGGCCTCCGCCCAGCGCGAGGCGCTGTCGTCATTCGGCAATGGGCAAATGCTGGTGGAAAAATACCTGCTCAAGCCACGGCATGTGGAAATCCAGGTATTTGCCGATCAGCAGGGTCACTGTCTGTACCTCAACGAGCGCGACTGCTCGATTCAGCGTCGCCATCAAAAAGTCGTGGAAGAAGCGCCGGCACCCGGCTTGAGTGTGGAACAGCGCAAAGCCATGGGCGAAGCCGCCGTGCGTGCAGCGCAGGCCATCGGTTATGTGGGCGCGGGCACAGTGGAATTCCTGCTGGACGCGCGCGGCGAGTTTTTCTTCATGGAGATGAACACACGGCTGCAGGTGGAACACCCGGTCACTGAAGCGATTACCGGCCTTGACTTGGTGGCCTGGCAGATCCGCGTCGCCCAAGGCGAGCCGCTGCCGATCACCCAGGAGCAGGTGCCGCTGATCGGGCATGCGATTGAAGTGCGCCTGTATGCCGAAGACCCAGCCAATGATTTTCTACCGGCCACCGGGAATCTGGCGCTGTACCGCGAGTCTGCGCCTGGCCCCGGGCGCCGCGTCGACAGCGGCGTTGCCCAAGGGGACAGTGTCTCGCCATTCTACGACCCGATGCTGGGCAAGCTGATTGCCTGGGGCGAAGACCGCGAGCAGGCGCGGCTGCGGTTGTTGAGCATGCTCGATGAGTTCGCCGTTGGCGGGCTCAAGACCAACCTGGGCTTTTTGCGGCGAATCATCGGGCATCCGGCGTTTGCGGCCGCCGAGTTGGATACCGGGTTTATTCCACGTTATCAGGATGAGCTGTTGCCGCCATCGGGAGCCTTGAGCGACGCGTTCTGGCAGACGGCAGGCGTGGCCTTCATGCAGAGTTTGCCGCCAGCCGATGGCCCTTGGGCGGGCAGGCGCGGGTTTCGCGTCGGGTTGCCAGCCGAAGTGTCCCTGCATTTGAGCAGTGGCGGCCAGGACCGGCTGGTGACGCTGGCAGATAACACGTCGCAATGGTGCGCTGAGCAGTTGCTTACCGAGCAACAGGGCGTGCGCCGCTCCCATCTGGCAGTGCGCAACGGGGCGGTGCTGTACCTGCGCTGGGACGGCGAAATGCACGCGGTCAGCCTGTTTGACCCGATTGCGGCGGTCGAGGCCAACCAGTCACATCAAGGCGGCCTCACGGCGCCGATGAACGGCAGCATTGTGCGAGTGCTGGTGGAGGTTGGACAGGCCGTGGAAGCCGGCGCCCAGTTGGTGGTGCTGGAAGCGATGAAGATGGAGCACAGCATCCGTGCCCCTCAGGCCGGGGTGGTCAAGGCGTTGTTTTGCCAGGAAGGCGAAATGGTGGCCGAAGGCAGTGCCTTGGTAGAGCTGGAAACGGCGGACTAAAACTTCGCGGTGGCCTGCACCACCACGCCGAGGATTCGGCAGCCGTCGCTGAACACCTGTTTGGGGTAGGTCGGATTGAGCGGTACCAGGTAAAGCTGGCCGCTCTCTTCCTGCAGTTGGCGAAAGGTCGCCTGAGCGCTGTCGGCCCATTGGGCAAGCACCAGCTTGCCAGGTGCGGCGTCAATGGCCGGGTCCACCAGGATCATCATGCCGGCGCTGATGCTCAGACCGCTGGGCGCCGTCATGGCGTCCCCCATCACAGGTAGCCAGAATGCCTCGCCCTGGGCGTGATAGTCAGTCAGTTCGAAGCGCGCCGTCGCGTAAGTGCCGCGTTCTTCGCGCATTTCGCACACGCCTTTCCAATCGCTGACCGGGTAGCGAAAGTACGGGTTGTAGTGCTTCTCGTGGGGCACCGCCACCGCATCGATTCGCTCGCGAATCTCCAGCACGACTTCCAGATACCCCAGGCCGAGCTCCTCGAGCACCCGATTCATGTCCGCCAGGCTCGGCACACGGCGTTTATTCAGCCAATGGCCAACGCCTCCCTGTGACATGCCCAGGCGCTCCGCCAACTGATCCTGCGTGACCTTGCGATCTTTCATGTTGGCTCTGACCAACGCTATCCAGTTATCCATGGTGCCTGACAATACGTTGCGTATTTTCCAGGGCAATAAACAGTTTGTAGTAATCCATAAAACGACATAAATACGATACGTACTATCATCGGACATAAGGTTTTCGACACCCACCCAGAGTAGCGCCCCTTATGATGACGAGCCCGTCTTTACTGCCCGAAACGCTTGAATACGATGAACTGCATGGCATGCGCAGCAGCGGTGCCGCCCAGCGCGCATTGGACTTCTACTTGAAAGAAGATATGTCTGCGTCGGTCCCGGAGGGGGCCTTATTCGCCATCAACCCGGGCCTCAGCCAGGAGGAAGCCCTGGTACACGCCTCGGACCTGTTGCGCAGTGCTGCCGCCACGGCCTACGAATCGGCGAGCAACCATCAGGGCAACCAGCGGGACCTGGCATTTTCAGTGGTGTATTTGATTGATATGGCGAAAGCGATGGTGGAGCGATCGTTGCAAGCGTCAGTGCCTCAGTCACAGGCATGACGGGCACGAGAGAAAAATATTTCTATCCCACGGATAAAAACATTTGACTTGCAAATGATAATGATTATTATTGGACTCAGCTGATCGCGAGATCAGTCGATAGACCAAGGGACCTTAGGTCGGACTCTTGGAATATCTCCTCATCAGGCTAATCACGGTTTTTGACCCGGCTCTTTGGCCGGGTCTTTTTTTTGCCAGTTACCCTGGCATGGCTTCAGGCTAATGAAGACTGTGTGTTGCTTGATGGCGCGCATGGTAGCAAAAGAGCATCAAGCAAAGAAAGTCGAACGAACGCTCTAGCCCTTATCTTTGAGAAATAGCGCTTGAGAATCAATCTCATAGATTCTAAGCTGCCAAGGCGTCAAGGATGACGCCCCCTCCCCCTGCAACAATTTTGCATCCAGATTTTTCCTCGCTCCTGTGTAAGATATCCGCCACAACACTCATAATCAGGCAGCCAGACTATGACCGTGGCCTTGACCTCCATCAAGATCAGCAGCAACTTCGACAGCGGCAACATCCAGGTCCTGGATGCGAGCGATGCTTATCAATTGTTGCTGGCGATCAAACCCGACACCCACAGCCCTCATTTCCAATGGTTCCACTTCAAGGCCGAAGGCATGCACGTGGGCCACACCCACACCTTCCGCCTGAGCAACGCGGGACGCTCCTCTTACAAACATGCCTGGAGCGGCTACAACGCCGTGGCTTCGTACGACCATATCAACTGGTTCCGCGTGCCCACGCGCTTTGATGGCGAAATCCTGCACATCAGTCTTGAAACACGGGAAAAACAGGCGTGGCTGGCCTACTTCGAACCCTATAGCCGTGAGCGCCATGACTGGCTGATCGATCAGGCCCTGAATCGCGCCGGCACCGAACTGCTCGCCACCGGCAAAAGTGCCGAGGGCCGTGATATCCAATTGCTGCGTCGCGGCAAAGGCGGCGATGGCCGGCGCAAGGTCTGGATCATCGCCCAGCAACACCCCGGCGAGCACATGGCCGAATGGTTTATGGAAGGCATCATCGAGCGCCTGCAGCAGGACGGCGATACCGAGCTGAAAAAACTCCTGTCGGTCGCCGACCTGTACCTGATACCGAACATGAACCCCGACGGCGCCTTCCACGGTCATTTGCGCACCAACGCCATGGGCCAGGACCTCAACCGTGCCTGGCAGAGCGCCACCCCGGAAACCAGCCCTGAAGTGTTGTTCGCCCAGCAGCAGATGGAAAAGTACGGCGTCGACCTGTTCATCGATGTACACGGCGACGAGGAAATCCCCTACGTCTTCACCGCAGCCTGCGAAGGCAACCCCGGTTACACCCCGCGCATCGAGAAACTCGAAAAACACTTCCGCCGCCACTTGAGTGGCCTGACCCGCGATTTCCAGACCACCCACGGCTACACCCGCGACCTGCCGGGCGAAGCCAATATGACGCTGGCCTGCAACGCCGTCGGAGAGAAATACGACTGTCTCTCGCTGACCCTGGAGATGCCCTTCAAGGACAACGACGACGCCCCCAACCCGAAAACCGGCTGGTCAGGTGAACGCTCCAAGCAACTGGGCAAGGACGTCTTGAGCACCGTGGCCGATATCGTCACGGCACTGCGCTAACCCCCCTGCCCCCGGCATCAGTGCTTGGTGCCGGTCATGCTCTGCAGTACGCCGTCACGCCGGATCAGCCCGTGGAACAATGCCGCGGCCAGGTGCAACAACACCGTCAGGAACAACAGGTAGGCGAGATAGCCGTGGGCTTTGCGCAACAGCGCAAACAACGGCGCGTTCGCCCCGACCAACGCCGGCAGCTGCACCGAACTGCTGAGCATCACCGGATCGCCGGCCGCCGAAATCATCGCCCAGCCCAATAGCGGCAACACCAGCATCAACGCGTACAACACCAGATGGGACGCCTTGGCCGCCAACACTTGCCACAGTGGCAAATCGACAGGTAACGGCGGTTGCCGGGTGCAGAAGCGCACCACCAAGCGCACGATCACCAGCGCCAGAATCGCGATACCCAGTGGCTTATGCAGGTGAATCAGCCACTCATGACGCTCCGACACGGATGCCACCATCCCCGCACCGATAAACAACATGGCGATGATCATCAGTGCCATCAGCCAATGCAGCAGGCGCGCCAGCGGCGCGAAAAACCTGGGTTGAGCATTCATGGCTTCGACTCCTGTGGGGTGCTATGCAGGGGGCTGACTTCACCCGCTCGGCGCAGGTATGAACTGGAATAAGCGGCGGAACGCGCGGCCAGCAATGGGTCGCTGGAGGCTTCGATGCCACTGGGCAGAACCAACGGGTCGAAGTTGATATCGCGGCAATCACCATCCGCTTGTGGCTGGCTGCTTTGCAGCACCAGGGTGCCGGCGTTGAGCACCTTGTGTTCACCGGTCCAGGGCTTGCTGGCGTCGTCCACTGGGTCGCCAGGGTTGGCCAGGGTCATGTTCAACTGCCAACGCAGCGGCCCGGCAGCCAAGCGCTGCACCAGGTCTTTTTCCAGAAAGTCGCTGCCCGGCGGCGCACTGTCACCCGTTGCGTCCTGGCCCTGTGGCACAACGCCCCAACGTACGGCCTGGCGCTTGCCGTCATTGCCCACCAGGTAAAACGCATTGATGCCGTTATAGGTTTCGGTGGCATAGCTGGCCGACGGCCTGGCTGTCTTGACCCACGCCAGGAACGGCGCCGTCTCCGGGTGCGCGGCAAAAAACGCCGGCATGTTCGCAGGGTTCGGCTTGCCGGTGGCCGGGTCCGGCGCGCCAGCCTTGAGCATCTGGTAGAACGCCTCGGGCGTGCCCACCGGGAACACCGGCATGCTGTTCATCCCCGTACGCCATTGCTGGCCGTTGGCCTGGCTGAACTGCACGGCAAAACTGCGGATGGGCACACTGCTGTCCGGCGCATAAGGGTTACCACTGGGCAAGGCAAATCGGCCCACCACCGGGGTTTTCGCCGCACTGAATACTTGTGCGGTGGAGTATGCACGCGCCTCGGGACTGCTCTCGAAATAACCGGCTACACACACGCCCTTGGCATGATTGCGCCGGAAGCCCGGGTGCAGGCCATTATTGGTTTCCAGTGCGTTGACAAGGGTCTTGGGGCGTAGACGCTGTGGGTCCAGGGTGCCATTAACGTAGGCAAAAGCACCGGCAACGACAGCAACCACGACGCCGATACCGGCGAGCCGTGCGATCAGGCTCGCCGTGCTCAACGGAGGACGGGGCGGTGATGAGTGATCTACCATGAAGTGACTCCAGGGCCAGAGGCCTAAGGGTGAAACATAAGGTCGGAGCATTAAGACGAACGCCGATACCCTCTATTCCCTCGCCTTGGATTTATTTCTCAGGACAGGGAATAACCTTCAACGCCGGACGTCTCTCTAGTCCCAGCGTAGTAACCAGCCAGATGCCCATGCATGAACTCGACGAACAGTTACGTGAACTCATCCCCAGGTTGCGGCGTTTTGCCGTGTCCCTGACGCGTAACACCAGCAGTGCCGACGACCTGGTGCAAACCACCCTGGAACGGGCAATCACCCGCTGGGGCGACAAACGCGCCGAAGGCGACCTGCGCGCATGGCTGTTCTCGATTCTCTACCGGCAGTTCCTCGACGCCCACCGCCGCAGCCGTCGGTATGCACGCATGCTCGAATTCTTCACCGGCCGTGACGACACACACCCTTCGGTAGAACGTACGGTGATGGCCCAATCGACCCTGCAAGCCTTCGACCAGCTCAACACCGAACAACGCGCCCTGCTGCTCTGGGTCAGCGTCGAAGGCTTGAGTTACAAGGAAGTCGCCGAGATTCTCGACGTACCTGTCGGCACGGTGATGTCGCGCCTGTCCCGGGCACGCCAAGCCTTGCGTCAACTCAGTGATGGCGAAATTGCCAGCCCTTCCCTGCGGATACTCAAATGATCAGCCTGCCCCCCAGCGAACGCGATTTGCATGCCTACGTTGACCACCAGTTGTCGGAGAGCGACCGCCGCGTGCTCGAAACCTGGCTGGCCGCCCACCCCGACGTCACGGCTCAAGTGGAAGCATGGCAACGGGATGCGCAGTTGCTGCGCGCGTCCCTGAGCGGCGCCTTGCAATCCCCGGCCAACCCCGAACTGGACCCGGCGCTGATTCGCCGACGCCTCAAGCATCAAACGCGCCGCCACTTCGCCAGCGCCGCCGTGCTGTTGATCGCCGTCAGCCTCGGCGGCCTGGGCGGCTGGCATGCCCGCGAAGCCACGCAAACGCCTCTTTTACCGATGGCCGATGCGATGCAAGCGTTCCGCCTGTTCGCCCAGGACGGCATCATGCCGGCCGATTACCAAACCCAGGACGGCGCTGCGATGCAGGCTTGGCTGGACCGCTATTTCAACCGGGCCCATCGCCTGCCCGACCTGAGCCCGGCGGGCTTCAAACCGGTCAGCGGACGCCTGCTCACCACTGAGCAAGGCGCGGCCGCCATGGTGCTGTACGAAGATGCACAAGGTCACCGCCTCAGCTTCTACATCCGGCCACCCGGCCCGAACAACGGGTTCCTGCCCCGTGGCAGCCGCAGCGCCGACGGTTTAGAGGCGCAGTACTGGTCCGGCGGCGGGTACAACTACGCCATGGTCAGCCCGGCGGATCAGCCGGGCACACCGCTGCTGAAGTTCTAGAACCCCACATCCAGCACCACGTTATCGAGGTAGGTTCCGCCCGGTGGCGTGGCCTGGTCGGTGTAGATCCTGGCGTTGTAGTTGAACACCTGGCTGCCGGTGCCCAGGCCGTTGCCGGGGTTGATTTCCGCCGAGGAACTGGCGCGGCGTGTTGCGCCCACGCTCCCCCAACGGGTGCTGCCGGCGCCTTGGAAGATGTCGTAGGCCAAAAAATAACTGCCGGAAATCATCTGCCGCCGCCCGCCCACACTCACCGGGTTCTGCCCGTCGCCGAGGCCGACGGTATAAGCGCTGCCCTTGGTGCAGGCCACACTGGCCTGGCCGGTGACAGTCGTGAAGGCACTGACCACCGGCGCGCTGCCGAACGCGATTGCCGGCGTGGTGATCTGGCAGTCATTGGCCACGGTCATGCTGACGTTCAGCGTCGTGGTGCCGCTGCCGGTATCCCGCCCCGCACAGATGCCGCCAATGCCGATGCCCGCGCAATAGTTCCAGCTCCATAAAATGCTCAATGTCTCGCTGTACAAGCCCGCCGCCACGTTACTGCCAACGGTGGTAGCGAAGTACAGCGGCAAGGTTTTTGTACCGGGGCCGAACACCAGTCCCAGGTTCGCGGCAATGCCGCCACTGCCGCCGAAGTCAAACGCCGTGCCCCGCGTAATGGGAAACGACGCGGTGTTATTGCCGTAGAGCGTATAGCTGATGACATCACCTGTCGGCCCGACCATGCCGCCTTGCGCCGAACCGGTAATGGTTGCGTAGAAATGATCACTGGAAGTCAGTACCGACAGCAACGCCGGTGTGCAGCTGATACCGCTGTTGGTGGTCGAACTGGGCTGGGACGTGGTGCGTACCGTCATCGAGCTTACCGCCGTACCGAAGCTGGCCGGCACCGAGGCCACCGCCGAGCAGGCGGCCTGCACCTGTAACGACACGCCCACGCTCGCCATCACCCCTAGCCATTGCTTGCCCCGCACTTGCACACTCCTTATGTCATTGGCACACCAGTGGCCCAATCAATGGCACTTGCTGCTCCTGCGTGATATCCAGCTCGAACGTGGCCTGGCACGTCTGGCCGTCGCCGAGGGTGACTTGCAAGGTGTTATGGGCCGCCAGGTTTTCCAGGTACACCAAGCCATCCCAGCCCACCACCGCCAAGGCACCGCTTTGCTCGTGGCGTACCTGGCTGCCCAGAGGCAGTTCCTCATGCCGGGTATCGACCAGCGTGACGCTCGCCGAGAGCACCCGACGCATCGGAAACTCCAGCAGATAGCCGCTGCCTCGGCGCACGGCCACGCGTTGCTCGACATTGGGCACCTGCACGTTGGCCGGCAGGTTCAGCGGGTCAATTTCATATTTGGCGCGGTAATAGGCGCTGGTCCACGGCACCAGCAGGTGCCCGCTGCGGTCGGTCTCACCCACCACCTGGTTTTCGTAGCGCACCGGTATACCGCTGAAGCCCTCGGTGCTCACCACCACAAACGCATCATTGACGCGGTTGGCGGCGAACACTTGACTGTCCATCCACACCAGCGATCCGCTGGCGTCCGCCCAACGGGTTTCGGCGTCGCTGCTGCCATACACGCCCGCCTGCAACTGCACCGACTGCAAGCGCCAGGTCAGGTCGGCCTGGCGATACGCCGGCCCATCACCACTGGCGTAACCCAAGTCAAAGCCCACCCCGCCTTCGGCCGGTACGGCACGGCTGTAGTTGACGCGCTGCAGACTTTGCCCGGTTTTGCTGCGTTCGCTGCCGACGCTGAGGCTGCCGTAGACATCGAAAGGAATAACCACCTGCGCTTGCACTGCCCAATTGCTGTCGCCGACCTCACGGTTGGCCGACAGGTAAAAACTGCTGTTGCGCCACAACGGCTTGCTCCAGGTCAGGTTCACCAGGCGCGTACGTGAATCATCGGCCGCCTGCACATCAAAATAACCGACGCCCAGGCTGCCGAAATCGTTGAGGTTCAGGCTCAAGGTCGCCTGCTGGCTTCGTTTGCTCAGGCTGGCATAAGGCGTGTCGATCAGGCTCAGGTCGGCGTATTGATCACGACGCTCTACCCGCTGGTACGACAGGCTGTAGAACGGGTTGCTGTATTGGTAACCCAGGCTGAATTGCTGGCCGGTCCGGCCGTCGTACCGGCTTTGGCTGATAGCCGTGTTGAGCACACCGAAGGTGCCCATTCGCAGGTTGCCACCGACGCCGCCCAGGTTCAGGTCGTTGGAGGCTTCGGCGTGGCTTTCCAAAGTGAACGCATCCGACAGCCCATAGCGAAACGTACCGCTGACCAGCCCGGGGCCATAACCGAAATCACGCACGGTGTAATCACGACGCAGATTACCCGCTGTCACCGAAAAGTCCGACAAACCCTGTTGCAACAGCGTACTGGTGACATAGAACGGCACCGTGGTCGACACCTGCCGGCCCAGGGTATCGGTAGTCACCACCACCGCTTCCCCCGCACCATTGATAAAAGGGACGTTGGTCAGGGTGTAGGGACCAGGCTGCAGATCGGCACTGCTGGATTTATAGCCGTTGATAAACAGGTCCACCGACGACGGCACCGCAGCCTCGCCGGCGAACTGCGGCAATGGGTAGGTCACCAGGTCCGGGCGTACCGCGAAGTCCCGCGACACCTGCACCCCGCCCAGGCGCACCGAGGTGCTCCAGGGCAGCGCGCCGCTGATCACATCCCCCGCTTCGTAGGTCAGCAGGCGTTCGTCATCGGAAAACCGCCAGGTGCTGTCATACCGTCGGTAAGCATTGTCCAGGGTGCTGCCGGCAGTCTCGCGGCCAATGGTGGTGCGGTACTGCCCGGTGTTGGAGAAGGTTCCCCAGGTATCGAACAGCCGCACTTCGTTAAAGATGCCGAGGTAGGTGCCCGCGTCATCGGTGTTGTTCAGATAGGCATCGTAGTTGAGCATCGCGCCAAAGCTGGTCAACGCGGGAGTGCGCGGGTAGTTGTTGCGATTGCCGATAAACTGCTCCGGCAACCACGCGGGCGGCACCGTGAGCATCAGGCGCTGGGCCTGGCTGTCGTAGTCGCTGTGCAGGCCCGGCAGGTTATCCAGCGCGATTTCGCTGCCGACGTCCCCGGGCAGTTTCATACCCACCTCTTGTAGCACCGACGCCGGCAGGAACAATTGCCCGGCGCGCTGATTGACCGCGACCACACGGTCGGTGTCCCGCTGGTTGACCACCAATTCCAGGAACAACTGTGCATCGGCAACAGCCTCCATGCTGCTGGGCGGCGGCGGCAACGGTGCGGCCACGCCCAGCGGCGCAAGCACCAGGCCGGACAGGCCACTCACCACCCGCACCGTTCGCCATAGACATCGAGCCCGATCCGGGCTCACCAAGGCTTTGTGTCCATCAATGGACATCTCCATCCGTTAACACCTGGGGCTGTTCCATGCCCTACCGCATTGCTCTACCGCCCCGGCGCAAGGCTCTCCAATTGCGTCGCGCCATTGATGCGTACCTGTAGCGGTTGATCGGCGGGTAACCCATCCGGTGCCGGCCAGCGCATGGTCGCACCCGGCAACACGTAGCCCAACAACCCCTCCACCAGCGGCCTGGACTGGCCGCCCTGCTTGAACGCGGCATCGGTCAATCGCGCATGCACGGCGCCCTTGTTGCGCATTTCGACGTAGCTGCGCCCCCCCACCGTGACTTTCTTCCAACTCAAGTCAGGTTTGCCTGCGCTCTTCGGGTCGCGATCACGGGTACCGTCGTCCTTACTCCACAAGCCTGGGCCATAGGCGAACAAAGGCACCGAATAACGCATCTGGAAGCGGATCGCGGCAGCGGTCTTGCCATCGGCAGGCGTAACAATAGGTGTGGCCGATGGGATTTCATCGATGATGATGCGATACGCCAGTTCCTGGCCCGGCGGCACCGCCTTGGTACGGGTCAGGCGCACCAGTTGCTTCTGCCCCGGCTCGATCTTCGCCACGGGCGGGCTACCGATGACGTCGCGCTGGTTCTGGTACTGCTCGTCAAAGCCACTCTGGGTCCAGCCAAACACACGGACCTGCAGGTTGGCCGTCTCGGTGCCACGGTTCTCCAGCCACAGCGCGCTGGCCTGTTGATCGGCCTCCAGCACTGGGTCGATCGGCCAGATCAATACCGAACTGGCGGCCTGCACATGCCCAACACCCGCGATCATCAAGCCGATAACACCCGCGATCCATCCTCGCCGGGAAGCTGCATACATAAATCCCACTCCTTGTGCCGATCGCTTTACCACGACAGCTGCACCTGCAGCGTGTCGCTGTACGTCCCCCCAGGCTGATTACCCGGTAACTGCACTCGCCCATAAATCGGCAAGGTGATGCTGTTGGCGTTGCTGTAGGTCACGCTGACGCTCTGGCTGATCCCCAGGCTCTGGCTGAAGGCTGCGTCCCGAAACAACTGGTAAGCCACTTGGGCAGTGCCGCTATTGAGCTGCATCCGCCGACCGCTGTTGTTATGCAAACCGCCATCGACGCTCATGCTCAGCGCGACCCCCGGCGTGCATTGCAGGGTCACGCCGCCGGTGAGCGCAACGGATGCCGTGCTGGTCGCCAACGCTGAATAGGTGCCGAACGCCAGGCTGCCGTAATCCGTACCGCCGCCAACCACCAGGCACCCCGGGGTGATCGTCGCACTGACCTGGAACGACTGGCTGGTCACGGCCAACAGCGACACCGGCATGCCCCAGCCCAGGCAAACCGCCAACGCCGCCCACCCAACGCGGTTCATGCGTTTAGAAGGTCAGGGTCACGGCAACGGTGTCTGTATAGGTGCCGGCCGGCAGCCCCGCCTTGCCGCTAGCCTTACCGTAGATATTCACGGCCTGGGCGACCCCCGTGCTCGGCGCCAGGTTGATCACCCCACCGATGGCCAGCAGGTTCGAATGGCCACTGTCGGTGTAGAGGTCGTAAGGCACGTAATTGGCCACGCCGTCGTACAGAGCACGTCCACCACCGGCGGACTTGCCATCGTTGGCGCCTGCGGACACCGTCAACGAGGGTGAGGTACCCGCCGAACACAAGATCGACAACGCCCCGCCGCCACCACCCAGCACCTGGCCGGTAGCTTGGGTAAACAGGCTATTGGCGGTGCCGAAGTTCAACGTACCGAAACTCATCCCGCCGGTCGCCGCCGCACCGTTGACCAGGCAACTGCTGGTCAACACCAGGGTGGAAGTCACCGTGCCGGCCACCGTGGCCGCCTGCGCACCCGACACCCACGCCAGTGCCATCAAGGGAAAAACTGCTTTGGAGACAAGTGCATGCATGATATTCATCCTCATGGTTTACCAATCCAGAGTCACCGTCAGGGTGTCTGTGTAGATGCCGGCCGGTAAGGCCTTGGTATTCGCCACCACCGAGCCGAATAACAGGATCGGTACTCGTGTGCCCTCGGTCATGACGAAATGGTGTTGCTTACCGATGCTGTAGGAGATTCTCCCCAGCGGATCGGCCGACAACTGATACGGAATGCTCTGACGACCATTGCTCAGGCGCCGCGTAGTTCCGTCACCATTGGTGCCACCGTCGATGGTCACTTTAAAACTGCTCACCACCGACGGGTTGCAGGACACCGACAGCGGTGCCTTGGTGACGTTAGTAACGACCGCGCCCACAGGGTTGGTCCAGGTTGGGCCCTTGCTGCCGAAATCGAGCATTGCGGTGCCGCCTGTCGAGCTGAGCGGCGTCGTCACGCCGCCTGTACTCACCTCGCAACTGGCAATGATCACCAGACGCGCCTGAACCTGCCCGCTGACCGCCGCTTCGGCGTCATCGGCCAGCAGCAACAAGCTGCCCATGGCCACAAGGGCCCAACCCCGGCTTACCATGTGACGGTGACCTTGAGCAGGTCGGAATAGCGGCCGACGGCGGGGATATCCTTCAACGGTTCGATACGGCCATACAGCGGCAGGTCGATGCTGCCGGACTCCGGCACGCGCCCGCTCAACGGCTCATTCACGGGCAAGGGGATACGTCGCGCGGCGTCAGCGTACAGGCGATAGGGAATGGGTCGGGACGAAGGTGCAGCCGTGGTGAGGTAACGCACTTCACCGATACCACCATGCAAGCCGCCATCCACGCGCACTTGGTAGGGTGTATCGGGGTTACATTCCAGGCGCGGTTGGCGCTGACTGATCAGCGCGGCGCTCAAGGGGCCGGCCGGGTCGTCCAGACGCGGGCCACTGCCGAAGTCCAGCACCCCCAGCTGTTCGATACCGGCACTGCGGGTGGCGCCCACCAACTGGCAGCCACGCTGCACGTTGATCTGCACCACCACCTGCAATTGCGCACCGTAAACCGTACTGCCGAGCATGGCACCCATGACTGCCAATACTGTGTGTCCCTTCACAGCCCCAATTCCTTATACAGGGATACAAACTTTGTATGAGGTTAGACATTTAAAGAGAATCCGCCAGTTTGCGCGGCGCCACGCACGCGCCATGCCTTTTTGAGATAACGGTGGGCACCCTTCTCTATTGGTCAAATCGCGCCCGGCCGCCTAAAGTAGGCGACCACCGAAACACAGAGCGACTCGCATTGGCCGTGCCTTCCCTGATCCAACGCCTGCTGGGTAAAAAAACCGACGTCTCGGACACCTCGCCTATCACGACGTTTTTTCAACAAAAAGCCGCGCAACAGGGCTATACCCTCAGTGACGGCCAGACCCAGGCGATTGCCGCCCTGGCCCGTGAAACCCGGCACCTGCTCACCGGTCAACGCACACGCAGCCTGTACCTGCATGGCCCGGTGGGGCGTGGTAAAAGCTGGCTGCTCGATGGTTTTTTCCAGGCGCTGCCGATAGTCGAGAAGCAGCGCGTGCACTTCCACGATTTTTTCGCCCGCCTGCACCAGGGCATGTTCCAGCACCGCGAACACACCGACGCCCTGGCCGTCACCCTTGATGAGCTGCTGGCGGGCTGTCGCGTATTGTGTTTCGACGAGTTCCATGTGCACGACATCGGCGATGCCATGCTCATCAGCCGCTTGTTCAAGGCGTTGTTCCAGCGTGGCGTATGGGTGCTGGCGACCTCCAATTACCCACCCGATGGGTTGCTGCCCAACCCTCTTTACCACGAACGTTTCAAGCCGGTGATCGACCTGATCGCCACGCGCATGGACGTAATGGAGGTCAGTTCGCCGCAGGATTTCCGCAGCCTGCCCCAGGCCCACGCCGAACAACGCTTTACCGAAGGGCAATACGTGTGGCCCGGCACCGCGCAACAGCGCCAAGACCTCGGGTTGCCCGCCGCCGACTCCCCGCCCCAACGCTTGAGCGTCGGCACCCGACAGTTGACGTACCGCCAGCGGCAGGCGCGCACCATCGCCTTTACCTTCAACGACCTGTGCGAGCAACTCACGGCGGTGATGGATTACCTGCTGCTGTGCCAGGACTACGATCACTGGATCATCGACGGCCTGCCCCAACTGGCAGAGTGCCCAATTGCCGTGCAACAGCGTTTTATCAACCTGGTAGACGTGCTCTACGACCGCGATAAGCGCCTGACCCTGATCGGCCATCAGCCGCTGTCGCACGCCCTGGAAGGTCAGGCCATCGACCTTGCCCGCACGGCGAGCCGCCTGAGCCAATTACAGACGGTCTGCCCGCAACGGGCATCCGACCCGGTATCATGAGCGCCATTTACGCCTACCTTGCCGAGTGATCGCGTCGTTCATGAATACCCTCGCCCAACTCAAGGCCGGCCAATTGGCCGGCGCCCAACGCCTGGACCTGTCCTGCGGGCTGACCGAATTCCCGCCGGAAATCTTTGAACTGGCCGATTCCCTGGAGATCCTCAACCTCACCGGCAATGCCCTGAGCAGCCTGCCCGACGATCTTCACCGCCTGACCCACTTGCGCATCCTGTTCTGCTCGAACAACGCCTTTACCGAGTTGCCGGAATGCCTGGGCCAGTGCGCCAAGCTGAGCATGATCGGCTTCAAGTCCAACCAGATCAGCCACGTGCCCGCCGCCGCCCTGCCGCCGCTGTTGCGCTGGCTGATCCTCACCGACAACTGCATCCGCCAATTACCCGACGAACTGGGTGAACGGCCGTTGCTGCAAAAGCTGATGCTGGCCGGTAATCAACTGGAGCACTTGCCGCAAAGCCTGACCCATTGCCACAACCTGGAGTTGATCCGCATCGCCTCCAACCGCTTCACGCAACTGCCCGAATGGCTGCTGAACCTGCCCAGCCTGACCTGGCTGGCCTATGCCGGCAACCCGGTGGAAACAGCGACGGTGGTGGCCGATGACCCCACCACAGCGAATATTCCCTGGCCCGAACTGGAACTGGCCGAAGTGCTCGGAGAAGGCGCCTCTGGAATCATCCGCAAAGCCCTGTGGAAGCCGTTGGCCAAACCTGTCGCCGTCAAACTGTACAAAGGCACCATCACCAGCGACGGCTCGCCCCTGCACGAAATGCAAGCCTGTATCGCTGCGGGCCTGCACCCGAACCTGATCAAAGTGGAAGGCCGCGTGGTCGGCCACCCCGACGACCAGGCCGCGCTGGTCATGGACCTGATCGACCCGAGTTACCGCAACCTGGCAGCCCTGCCCAGCCTGGACTCTTGCACCCGGGATATCTACGAAGCCGGTACTCGCTTCAGCCCTGAGGTGGCGTTACGCATGATCCGGGGCGTAGCGTCGGTGGCGGCGCACCTGCACCGCCAAGGCATCACCCATGGCGACCTGTACGCCCACAACATCTTGTGGAACGCCGTGGGCGATTGCCTGCTGGGAGATTTTGGCGCGGCCTCGTTCCATGCGACGACGGACACCCTGGAAACCAGGGCATTGCAACGTATTGAGGTGCGAGCGTTCGGGGTGCTGCTGGGGGAGTTGTTGGAGCGAATTGACGGTTCGATCGATGAAAGGCTGGTGGCGCTGCAGCAAATCTGCTGCCAGCCCGATGTGTCGAAGCGGCCAGGCTTCCAGGAGATCGAAGCGCTGCTGCAGTCTATTCAACAGCGCTGAACACATGTAGGAGGGGCCAGTCGAATCGTCGCCCGCCCCTCTCACACCTCAGCCGGCCAGACCGACGAACATGTCCTGCACGTCATCATGGTTGTCCAGGCCTTCCAGAAAGGCTTCGACTTCGGCCATCTGCTCATCGGTCAAACCGCTGACCGGGTTCTTCGAGATATAGCCCAGTTTGGCCGACAGCACGGTGAACCCCTGCTCAGGCAGGGCTTTCTGCACAGCGTCGAGGTCGGTGGTTTCGGTGATGAACAGGGTGGTGCCTTCTTCCTCGCCCTCTTCGAAATCCTGGGCACCAGCTTCAATGGCGGCCATTTCCGGATCGGCGTCCGGCGTATCCGGCGACGCCTCAATCAGGCCGACGTGATTGAAGTCCCAGGCTACGGAGCCCGAGGCCCCTAGTTGGCCCTTGCGGAACGCCACGCGGATTTCCGCCACGGTGCGGTTGATGTTGTCGGTCACGCATTCGACGATCAACGGTACCTGGTGCGGGGCGAACCCTTCATAGGTCACGCGGTGGTACTGCACGGTTTCACCCAGCAGGCCGGCGCCTTTCTTGATGGCGCGGTCGAGGGTTTCCTTGGGCATCGAAGCCTTTTTGGCCTGCTCCACCACCAGACGCAGGTGGGCGTTGGTCGCGGTGTCGGCACCGTTACGGGCGGCGATGGTGATTTCTTTCACCAGCTTGCCGAAGATCTTGCCCTTGGCATTGGCTGCCGCTTCTTTATGTTTGACTTTCCACTGTGCGCCCATGACTCACTCTCTTCTCGTCCATCGCACCGAAACGTCTACTGGCCGGCGCTTTGGGGGCAGAGTTTATAGGGCAAAAACGCTCCAATCCACCAAAAAACCGTCAAGAGGCCAACTCGAAAAACGCCTGGATCAGGCGTAATGAGCGACGCCGCTCCACGCAACCGAGCATGTGCCGGTTGACCAGCCCATCACCTCGCAAGGCAATCGCCTGCACTCGAGGGTCGGGGCTGACCTCCATTGACGACACAACGCCCACGCCCAATTCAGCGGCGACCGCTTCGGTTACCGCTTCGCGGCTATCCAGCTCCAGCAGCACTTTGGGCTGTACACCGCGCGCCTGGCAGGCGTCATCAAAGGTGCGCCGGGTGATGGAACCGGGCTCACGCAGCACCATGATCACCTCGTTGAGCTGCTCCAGGGCGATCCCCCCGGACTGCCTGGCCCAGGCATGGCCCGAAGGCACCAGCGCGCAGATCCGCGACTCACTCAAGGGCTGCAAATGCAGGCCATGGCGCGGTTCCACCTCGGTCAGCACCGCCACATCCGCATGTTCGGACAGCAACGCCGCCAGGGTTTCCTGAGCATTACCCAGGCGCAGGTTGACGGTGATGCCCGGGTAACGCGCACGCAGGCTGGCAATCATCGGCATCACCAGGTGCGGGCCATCCGCCGCCACTTCCAAGCGCCCGCTCAACAGTTGCCGGTTGGCCTCCAGCAGCGTCTGCGCCTCATCCACCAGGCCGAAGATCGCCCGAGTGATGGCGGCCAGGCGCGTCCCTTCCTCAGTCAGCTCCACCCGCCGTGCCGTACGACGCAGCAGCGGGATCTGGTAGTGCTCCTCCAGCGCCTTGATATGCCCGGTCACTGCCGGCTGGCTGATAAACAATCGTGCCGCCGCCCGGGTAAAGCTGCCCTCGCGGGCCACGGCATCGAATGCGCGCAGTTGGAATAAATTCATAGCTATCGGCCTCACTGATAGCTCGCATAACAACAAACAATTTGATTGATGACAACCCAAACTGCAATTTAGGCGCCGTAGATTGACTCGACCGCTTCATGAGGAGCTGCAATGACCCCGCCGATTCTGCTGACGCCCGGCCCGCTGACCACTTCCGCTCGCACCCGCCACGCGATGAGGGAGGACTGGGGCTCATGGGATGAGCGTTTCAACCAACTTACCGCGGGTGTCTGCGAGCAGTTACTGGCGATCATCAACGGCGCCGCCAGCCATCATTGCGTACCGTTGCAAGGCAGCGGCACCTTTGCCGTCGAGGCCGCCATCGGTACCCTGGTACCACGCAACGGCAACGTGCTGGTGTTGATCAACGGCGCCTACGGCAAGCGCCTGGCGACGATCTGCGAAGTGCTCGGCCGTTCATTCACCGCCTTTGAAACCGCCGAGAACGAACCGATCACCGCCGCTGACGTGGACCGCCTGCTCCAGGCGGACGAAAGCATCACCCACGTCACATTGATTCACTGCGAAACCAGCACTGGCATTCTCAACCCACTGGCGTCGATCGCCCAGGTGGTGAAAAACCACGGCAAGCGCCTGATCATCGACGCCATGAGTTCGTTCGGCGCCATTGCGATCGATGCCTGCGAGGTGCCTTTCGATGCCCTGATCGCCGCCTCGGGCAAGTGCCTGGAAGGTGTACCGGGCATGGGTTTCGTTTTCGCGGAAAAACACGCACTGGCCGCCTCTCAAGGCAATTGTCATTCCCTGGCGCTGGACCTGTTCGATCAACACAGCTACATGGCCAGGACCGGCCAATGGCGCTTCACGCCGCCGACCCATGTGGTCGCTGCCCTGCACGAAGCGCTGGTGCAATACGCCGAGGAAGGCGGGCAGCCGTCGCGCCATCAACGCTACGCCAACAATTGCCAGGCGCTGCTGGAGGGCATGGCCGAACTGGGCTTGCGCAGCTTTCTGCCGGCCGCATTCCAGGCGCCGATCATCGTCACGTTCCACGCTCCGCAAGACCCGCATTACCAATTCAAGGCGTTTTATGAACGGGTCAAGGCCAAGGGCTTCATCCTGTATCCCGGCAAATTGACCCAAGTGGAAACCTTCCGCATCGGCTGCATCGGTCATATCGATGCCACCGACATCCGCGCCGCCGTCACCGCCATCGCCGAAGCGCTGCACGCCATGCACATCAACCTTTCTTTGCCTGGATCACCCGTATGAACTATCAGAACCCTACTACCCTGCAGGCCGTGATCCTCGATTGGGCCGGCACCGTGGTCGATTTCGGCTCCTTCGCGCCCACGCAGATCTTTGTCGAAGCCTTCGCCGAATTCGGAGTGCAAGTCTCCATCGAAGAAGCCCGTGGCCCGATGGGCATGGGTAAATGGGAGCATATCCGCACCCTGTGCGATCAGTCGCAGGTGGCCGAACGTTATCGCAAGGTGTTCGGCCGCACGCCTACCGACGATGACGTCACCGCCATCTACCAGCGCTTCATGCCGCTACAGATCGAGAAGATCGGCGAGCACTCGGCGCTGATCCCCGGCGCCCTCGACACCATTGCCCGTCTGCGTGTGCAGGGCATCAAGATCGGCTCCTGCTCAGGCTACCCCAAGCAGGTGATGGACAAGGTGGTTGCCCTGGCTGCCACCAATGGCTACATCGCCGACCATGTGGTTGCCACCGACGAAGTGCCCAACGGCCGACCATGGCCGGCCCAGGCCCTGGCCAACGTGATCGCACTGGGCATCGACGATGTAGCGGCCTGTGTGAAGGTCGACGACACCGTGCCGGGCATCCTTGAAGGCCGCCGTGCCGGCATGTGGACCGTGGCCCTGACCTGTTCCGGCAATGCCCTTGGCCTGACCTACGAACAGTTCCGCGCCTTGGACGAACCGACCCTGGCCGGCGAACGCACGCGCATCGAAAAACTGTTCAAAGCCTCGCGTCCGCATTACCTGATCGACACCATCAGCGACTTGCCCGCGGTGATTACCGCAATCAACCAGCGTATGGCTAACGGGGAGATGCCCCAAAGCAGTTGAACAGGTCGAGTACCGACCAGATGCAGCCCTCACCTCGGCATGCGTGGTGAGGGCCGACGCGAACTTTTCAGGTCAACTCGAGCGCATCGCAGGGATAGGGTTCCTTAGGACCACCCTTCGTGCGGATAATCCCGATCCCAGAACGTCGACTGCAGCAGTCTACGTTGCCGTCATAGCCGAATTGAACGCCTCCCGGTGCAAATACCACACCTTTCCCCCCTGAGGCGCGCAGCTCCGGCCAAGTGGTGCGCCGAACATAAGCTTCCAGGCCCAGCCGTTTAAAACCGTTGCCTACATCCTTGCCACTCTGAACAACGTCGAGGGCGTGATCGAAGCTGTCCAGGCCTGTTTCGAGTTGGACCCGCTTGATACTGGCGGCATGCATGAAGTTGACATCCATGGCCATATCGGGGTGCGACGGCGACCATATGCCGGTCCTTTTTTGTGCCTTTTCGATCTCTTGTGGAGACAGCGTAAGTTTGAAACCGTCACGCATTTCAATGTGATAACCATCGCCATGATTTTTTATATCGGAGTAAATTCCCAGAGGACTCTGACCATACTTCATCATCGCCGCTTTAATCGCGGACTCATTATCGGTGTATCTTTTATTACGATTAAGCTCGACCCAGACACAGGCGGGCATTTCGCCCTTTTTCGTCGAGGAAATATGCGCAAGCTTCTGTGGCTCGGATTGTATGGAAACTTCATGACTCTGTTTTTTTATTGCCGCCGGTGCGACTGTATGTGGCTTCACCGGTTGTTCATTCACGACCTCTTTGCGACTGAAAAGCCGATTAAGCATCTGGATAAGCGTGGCCAAGGCTTGCATTAACGCCGCGATTTCATTGGAGGAAGGAGCAGAAGGGGTTGACGACGCAGTTACAGAATCGGCAAGTGCCATCTGCTGTTGCCCGGCATTTTTAACCACGCGGGGTTCAAACTGATCGCCCTTATAATGCATAGCGTTTGAGTTAGCCGAAAAACCATTAATCATACAACAGCCTTATCCGTTAATTGAGTTTTCATAGGAGTAAAAACAGAAACAACCTTGAAGCACACGCATCCTGCCAGCCCACGCCCGACAACTACAAGCACCAACTTCGAACAACTTATGTCTATTACTTTATTTATCTTAAGCCAACTTTCCGACGCACTCGCAAATAGCCGCCTTACTCAATCTATATATATGCCACACATCCGAGTGGCCTCTATCCTACAAACCAGAACGACGAGCGCCTGCCCAGGCACGGTCCCGCAACAACTGATAGAGATCAAAACAACCGCACTTACACCGGGCAAAACCCTCAAAACAGGCTTACAGTTAAAGTACTCCGTCACCAAAGAACGGAGGTTTGCCCTGATGAGTGAGGAACCCAGCGATGCCGTGGAAAAATTCCGATACGCGTTACAGCACCATGTCAATTGCGCTGCATTGGTTGATGGTGGTGCTGCTGGCGGTGGTTTACGCCTGCATTGAGTTTCGTGGGGTCTTTCCCAAAGGCAGTGGCGGTCGGGCATTGATTGTGGAAATGCACTTCATGTTCGGCCTGACCGTGTTTGTACTGGTTTGGCTGCGTCTGTTCGCACGCGCATTGGGCGTCGCGCCGAAAATCCTCCCGGCACCGCCGCCCTGGCAGGCGGCACTGGCGACACTGATGCATGTGGCGCTGTACGTATTCATGATCGGCACGCCGATTCTGGGCTGGCTGATCGTCAGTGCCCAAGGGCATTCCGTGATGTTCTACGGGATAGAATTGCCGCCCTTGATCGGCGAAAACAAAGACTTGGCCAAGCAGATCAAGGAGTGGCATGAACTGAGCGGCACCGTCGGTTATTGGCTGATCGGGCTGCATGCATTGGCGGGGATCTACCACCACTACATCGTGCGCGATAACACGGCGCTGCGCATGATGCCGGGCAAGCGCGCTACCCCGTGAACCCTCGGCGGCCTTGCAGGCCGCCGGTATGGATGAAGATCAACCGGGTGCCAGGCGTGAAGCGTCCGGCCTCGATCCGCTGTTTCAACGCAAGCAATGCTTTACCGGTGTAGAGCGGCTCCAGCGGCAAGCCACATTCCTGTTCGGTGGCCTCGATAAAGTCGAGCAACACCAGGTCGACCTTGGCGAAGCCGCCCCGGCTGGCGTCCAGCAGTTCATAACCGCCCTGCACGATAGCCTCGACGTTCTGCGCAACACCGTGGTCATCCGGCACGGCCATGGCGCCGTACACCGGATGCGCCCCCGCTTCAGCCATCACCAGCCCCGCCAGCGTCGTACCGGTACCCACCGCCAACCACCAACCGTCATAACCCGACCAGCCCAACGTGGGCAATTGTGCGCGAGCCTGCTCCACCAGTACCCCACAGCCCGTTGCGCCGGCCCTTCCGCCACCGCCTTCGGGCACCGGATGCAGGTGCGGGTATTGCTCGCGCCAGGGTAACCAGAAGTCCGGCGCATGCCGCGCACGATAGCCGCCATAGCCCAGCCAATGCAGCTGCATGCCGAAGGCTTTGAGGTCGAGGACGGTAGGCGTGTCTTGAGGGTGGCCGCGCAACAGGCCAACGGTGGGGAACCCCAGACGTTGCCCGGCCGCCGCCAAGGCATGCAAATGGTTGGAGTAAGCGCCGCCCAGGCTGATGATGCCGCTGGCGGCCAGCGCTTGCGCCTGTGCCAGATGCCCGGTGAGCTTGAACCACTTGTTGCCGCTGATCAGCGGGTCGATGCGATCCAGGCGCAATACCGCCAACTCGACGCCCTTCAACCAGCCCAGGTGCAAGGGTTCAAGGGGAGCTTGGGGAAGCCAGTCGAAGGGACCCATCGGGGGATCTGCATAAAAAACGGGGCGGTAGTCTAACACCGCCCCGCTTCGGACCTTACAGCTCTGCAGCGAGACGGGAGCCCTGGTTGATCGCACGCTTGGCATCCAGCTCGGCCGCCACATCGGCGCCGCCGATCAGGTGCACGTTCTGGCCCGCCGCGACCAGGCCGTCGTGCAACTCGCGTAGCGGGTCCTGGCCCGCGCAGATCACAATATTATCCACCGCCAGCACCTGAGGCTCGCCCTCGGCGCCGATGCGGATATGCAAGCCCTCATCGTCGATCTTCAAATACTCGACACTGTTAAGCATCTGTACCTGTTTGTTCTTCAAACCGGTGCGATGAATCCAGCCGGTGGTCTTGCCCAAACCGTCACCGACCTTGGAGGTCTTGCGTTGCAGCAGGAACACTTCACGTGCCGGCGCATGGGGCTGGGGCTTGATCCCGGCCACGCCGCCACGGGCTTGCAGGTGAGTGTCGATGCCCCACTCCTTCCAGAACGCTTCACGGTCCAGGCTGGTGGACACCCCCTGGTGCACGAGGAACTCCGAGACGTCGAAACCGATACCGCCGGCGCCAATCACCGCCACACGCTTGCCCACCGGCTTGCGCTCCAAGATCACGTCCAGGTAACTGAGCACCTTGGCATTATCAATACCCGGGATCGCCGGGGTGCGCGGTGCAATACCAGTGGCCAGGATGATCTCGTCATAACCGCCTGCCGCCAGTTGCGCCACATCCACACGGCTGTTGAGGCACACCTCGACATGGGTGGTCTGCAGTTTGCGCTTGAAGTAGCGCAGGGTTTCATAAAATTCTTCCTTGCCCGGCACGCGCTTGGCGATGTTGAACTGGCCGCCGATTTCACTGGCCGAATCGAACAGCGTCACTTGATGGCCGCGCTCGGCAGCCACCGTTGCCGCTGCCAGGCCGGCCGGGCCGGCGCCGACCACGGCGATTTTCTTGATCTGTTTGACCGGCAGGTAGTTGAGCTCGGTCTCGTAGCACGCTCGAGGGTTGACCAGGCAGGTGGTCAGTTTGCCGCCGAAGGTGTGATCCAGGCAGGCCTGGTTGCAGCCGATGCAGGTGTTGATTTCATCGGCACGCCCGGCCGCAGCTTTGTTGACGAACTCCGGATCGGCGAGAAACGGCCGCGCCATCGAGACCATGTCGGCATCGCCTTCTGCGAGAATCTGCTCGGCGATTTCCGGCGTGTTGATGCGGTTGGTGGTGATCAGCGGGATCTGCACCGCACCGCGCAGCTTGGCGGTGACTTTGCTGAATGCGCCACGCGGTACCTTGGTGGCGATCGTCGGGATACGCGCTTCGTGCCAGCCGATACCGGTGTTGATAAGGGTCGCACCGGCTTGCTCGATAGCCTTGGCCAACTGCACGATCTCTTCCCAGGTGCTGCCGCCTTCGACCAGGTCAAGCATCGACAGGCGGAAGATGATGATGAAGTTCGGTCCGACGGCATCGCGCACACGGCGCACGATTTCTACCGCCAGGCGCATGCGGTTTTCGTAGCTGCCGCCCCAACGGTCGGTACGGTGGTTGGTGTGGGCCGCGAGGAACTGGTTAATGAAGTAGCCTTCGGAGCCCATGATTTCCACGCCGTCGTATTCGGCGACCTGAGCCAGCAATGAACAGGTAACGAAATCCTGAATCTGTTTTTCGATGCCCTCTTCGTCCAGCTCTTTGGGCTTGAACGGGTTGATCGGCGCTTGAATCGCGCTCGGCGCCACCTGCTTGGGGCTGTAGGCATAACGGCCGGCATGGAGGATCTGCATACAGATCTTGCCGCCCGCTTCATGCACCGCCTTGGTCACGACCTTGTGCTTCTGGGCTTCTGCGTCGGTGGTCAGCTTGGCCGCACCGGCGTACACCCCACCCTCATCATTCGGGCCAATGCCGCCGGTGACCATCAGGCCCACACCGCCCCGGGCGCGTTCGGCAAAATAAGCCGCCATGCGCTCGAATCCGCCGGGTTTTTCTTCCAGGCCGGTGTGCATCGAGCCCATCAGGGTACGGTTGCGCAAGGTGGTAAAACCCAGGTCCAACGGGGCCAGCAGATGCGGGTAGGCAGCAGCGGTCATGGTCAAGCTCCACAACAGATCATCACGGGACGTGGGGCATTCGTATGACACCCCATCGGTTTATGTCCCACAGACTAAGAGCCGGTGGACCCGCGCTCAATGACTGAAACTGACAAGTTATTGATCCAAATGTACAGCGCCCCTTGGCAAGGCGCCCCCTGGGCCCTACCCTAGTCGCGAACCCTGCACCCGGTCTGTTGTCTGTTGCCCCATGCGTAAACTTTTAGCCTTCACCGTCACCCTGGCCCTGATTGCCGCCGTCGCCGCGTATCTGGTCTGGACCCAGGAGCGCCCCGTGGCGCATTACCTGTCGGACCTGCGCATCACCCTGGCCGTCAACGAAGGTGTGCCAGCTGATCGCGGCAACCTGTTGGGCATCCAGCCGGAGCTGTTCCCCGCCGACTACCAGAGCCCGGAACGCCTGCACCTGAAACTCGCGGCCTACCTGCAAAAGGCCCGGGACCAGGGGTTGATCAACAGCAAGACCATCGTGGTGCTGCCGGAACATATCGGTACCTGGCTGATGTTGGGTGGCGAGAAAAACGAGCTGTACCAGGCCATCCACCTCAAGGACGCGATGAACTGGCTGTCGGCCAGTAACCCATTCCTGTTTGCCCGCGCCTGGCTCGGCGCCACCGGCGAGAATCGCATGGACGACGCCTACCTGCGCATGAAAGCGCCGGCGATGGCCCGCGACTATCAAGCGCTTTTCGGCGGCCTGGCCAAAGAGTTCGGCGTCACCTTGGTGGCCGGCTCCATCGCCCTGCCCGATCCGAACGTGAGCCAGGGGCAACTGCAGATCGGCCATGGCGCGCTGTACAACGCCAGCCTGGTGTTCGGCGCCGACGGTTCGCCCTTGGGCCAGCCCCAGCGCCAGCTCTACCCCATTTATGACGAGCGCGGTTTTATCCAACCGGGCGCTGAAGACCTCGTCAGTGTGGTCGACACGCCGGCCGGACGCCTGGGCATCCTGATCGGCAGCGACAGCTGGTACCCGGACAACTACCGCAAGCTCAATGAACAAGGCGCGCAACTGGTCGCGGTGCCGGCCTTTGTAATCGGCCGCGACACGTGGGACCGGCCGTGGCGCGGCTTCAAAAGCGTGTCTACACCGTCCGAAATCAGCCTCAAGCCCGAAGAACTCAGCGAAGGCGAAGCCTGGCGCCGCCTCACCCTGATCAGCCAGCAGCCCATCAGCCAGGCCACGGCGGGCATGAGCGTGTTTCTGCGTGGGCAGTTCTGGGACCTGGGCACCGCCGGGCACAGTTTTTTGAGCAACAACGGGCAGATCACCGCCGACAGCGACGCCCGTGGCGCACGCCTGTTGAATATCTGGTTGTAGCCCCTTGAAGCCGGTGCGCCTTGGGGATCTGTCGGTGGGTTTCGTGCACACCCTGGCCGACGCCGTCCACAGCCACGGCCTTGACCCGCAACCGCTGCTGCTGCAATACGGCCTGGACCCGGCACGCCTGGCCGAGGCTGGCGCACGCCTGTCGATCCCGCGCTATATGCGCCTGGGCCACGCTGCTATCCAACTGACCGGAGACCCAAGCCTGGGCCTGCGTATGGGCGAGCTCAGCCGCTTGAGCCAGGCCGGACTGGCAGGCGTCACCGCCGCCCAGGCGCCCAACGTGCGCGAAGCCGCACGTACGCTGACGCGCTTCGAAGCCTTGTACGGCTCCAACTATCGCGGGCAGTCGAGCTTTCATGAGGATGCTGAAGGCGCCTGGCTGCGCTTCTATTCCATCAGCCCCTACAACGCTTACAACCGTTTTGTGGTGGACTCGATCATCGCTGGCTGGCTGCACCAATTGTCGAGCCTGGCCCAGCAACCCATGCGTGCGCAGCGTATCGACATCGAGTTCGAAGCGCCCGAATACAGCGAACACTACAGTGCGCTCGGAGACATCCACTTCGGCGCCGACGCCAACCAACTGCGTCTTGGCCAGGAGACCCTGGCCCTGCGCAACCCACAGCACTGCCCGAGCACTTGGCATCTGTTGCTGCAGTTGTGTGAAAGGGAGTTGGAACAGCTGACCCGCACCCGCAGTCTGCGCGAGCGCATTACCCGTTTGCTCGGGCCGATGCTCAATGGCGGCCGGGAACCCGACCTGGAAGAAGTGGCGGCACGCTTGAAGCTGCCAACCTGGACACTGCGCCGCAAACTGGCCGAAGAAGGCACTCAGTTTCGCGCGATTCTCAACGATACCCGCCGCGACTTGGCCATGACCTACATTCGCGACACGGAACTGGCGTTCGGCGAAATCGCCTACTTGCTCGGTTTTGCCTCAGCCCAGGCGTTTCAGCGGGCGTTCAGGCGGTGGAACAACCAGACCCCAGGGGAATTTCGCCGCAGCCAGCGGCATTCCGCCTGAAGTCGGGGTTACAGCTCGGTAGCGTCGTCAACCGGATCCAGCGGGTCCAATTCAAACGCCTGGTACTCCAGCAGTTCTTCCTGGTAATCGTCCATGGTCAATCCTCACTGTGTTTAATGTCGTTGCAAATAAATGACCTGCATAGACAGCCTAAAGTGCCGTGATGACGAAAAAATGTCTGCGTCATGATGTTCCTGCATTCAAGCGTTAAACGTTATTGACCACTCAATCGACGAAAACTGCCCGCATCCCGCGGCCCCGAAGGCGCGGAAGATGAGGAGTGCGAGGCGGCAAGCAGGCTCAGGTGCAACTGACGGGCAGTGGCTCAAGCCTGCGCGGGGTGCAGCCTGATTTACTGCGCAGGCGTCGGCAGGGGCGGGATCGCCTCTGTCGGCGGCGGCAAATCGGTGCGCGTGGCTGCCGGTGCGGGTTCCGCTTGCGGCACAATCGGCGCTGCCTCGGCGGGCGGCGTGACTGGCTGTGAAACGGCTGGCGACGAAACGGCAGGCGTCGAAACGGCAGGCGACGAAGCGGCTGGCGACGAGGTGGCAGGCACGTCCTTCGGTGGTTCAATCTTCTCCGCAGCGGGTGCAGCTTTAGGCTCCGGGATCCCCAGCTCAGCTTTAGGCTGCTCGGCGGCCTGCTCGGCCGGTTTGGCTTCCTGCGGCAGGAACACATCCACCAGCGCGAAGTAACGCTCGTAGAACTTCGGTGCCGATACGGTCTCACTCGCCACCTTCACCATCGAGTCGTCGGTGGAACCGATGGGCATCGACACGGAGCCCAGTACGCCTACACCCAGGCTCGCGGAATTGTTGACCTTCTTCAGCGCATACCGATCCTGCAAGGCGTTGGCAAACATCGTCGAATGATTGTTGCCCTTGCCATCATTGGCGCACACCACATTGAAACTGATCTGCATGTGGGTTTCGCCGGTTTGCTGGAAGCTCTTGTTGCCCACGACCAGTTTAGGATCGCTGCTGGTGATGATGTAGCCCTGGCTCAGCAGTGCTCGACGCGCCGCCTCGCAGGACGCAGTAGCGCTGACCGGATAATCACGGGAAAACGTACCGGAATCGTCGAAGTTCTCATGTTCATAAATAGCGGTCTTGGGCGACGAGCAGCCCGCGGCGCCCGCCAACACAAGCGCCAACCCGAGGCTACGCACGTGAAATGATGTCGACATCGAAAATCCTGAGGAAAACAGTCAGGGCGGTATTGTGCAACAGAACGAGACCTTGGCGCGCGTATTCCTGTCGGTAAAACGTCACAGATCTACGGAGCAGTCCCCACAGGGAAAAGCCCGGCGTACATGTGGTCGATAAATACACGCAGTTTGGCTGACGCATGACGGCTTGATGGCCATAACAACCAGAAACTGCCGCGGTGTTCGAGGTGGTCGTCGAGCACCCGTCGCAAACGTCCTTGCCGCACCGCGTCATTGACCATGAAGTCCGGCAGGCAGGCGATGCCCAAGCCTTCGAGAACCACATGCTTGAGAGATTCGATGGTGGTGCTCACCAGAGGCGTGCGCAATGTGGGCTCGGCGACGCCCACAACCGGGCGCAACGGCCAGGGCTCCAGTTTCCCGGTGGCACAGAACTTATGGCGCAGGCAGGCGTGGTGGTTCAAGTCCTGTGGACTTTGCGGGGTACCGAATTGATCGAAGTATCCAGGCGTGCCGACCAGCACCAGTTGGTAATGCCCCAAATGGCGCGCCATCAAGCGGGAGTCTTCCGGCTTGCCGGTGCGGATCACCGCGTCAAAGCCTTCCTCGATCACATCCACCATGCGATCGGAAAAATCCACATCCAACTCGATATCCTGATAGGCACGCATAAAATCGTTGAGCACCGGCATCATCAGGCCACGCACCTGCGGCAAGCTGATGCGCAGCTTGCCGCGCGGAGTGGCACTGGCCGAGGTCAACTCCTGCTCGGCAGCCTCCACCTCCGCAAGAATCCTGCGCGAACGCTCCAGGAACAGCGCCCCTTCACTGGTCAACGTGATGCTACGGGTGCTGCGATGAAACAAGCGCACGCCCAGCCGCTCTTCAGTGCGTGCGATGCTCTTGCCCACGGCGGAAGACGAAATCCCCAACAGGCGGCCCGCAGCGGTGAAACTGCGGGTTTCCGCGACCTGCACAAACACTGAAAGACTGCCCAGACTGTCCATCGCCGCACCCGGAAGATTACGGACACTATCGTCCGATAAGTTCGGAACCTTAGCCTGTTTTTCCGCAGCTGGCAGCCCCCTACTCTGCATCCTTGCCCTTTGCATGGAGACGGATCATGAGCGACTGCCCTTCAACTGCCACCCATCAAGGTGTTGCGTTACCCCTTACGGGCTTGCTGGTCCTGGCCTGCGCCGGGTTTATCACCATCCTCACCGAAGCCATGCCCGCCGGGCTGCTACCGCAGATGAGCGAAGGGCTTGGCGTCTCGCCAGCACTGGTCGGCCAACTGGTAACCTTGTATGCGCTGGGTTCATTACTGGCCGCTATTCCGCTGACGCTCTGGACCCGTGGTTGGCGACGTCGGCCATTGCTGCTGGTAGCCATCGGCGGTTTTGCCCTGGTCAACAGCGTCACCGCGTTTTCCAGCCATTATGGGCTGACCCTGATAGCGCGTTTTTTCGCCGGGGTGTTCGCCGGATTGCTCTGGGCGCTGCTGGCCGGTTACGCAAGCCGGATGGTTGCACCGCACCTGCAAGGCCGGGCGATTGCCGTGGCCATGCTCGGAGCGCCCTTGGCGTTGTCGCTCGGTGTACCCGCAGGCACGTTCCTCGGCACCGCAGTTGGCTGGCGCCTGAGCTTCGTGATCATGACCGGCCTGACGCTGTTGCTCTTGGGGTGGGCACGCTGGCAACTGCCGGACTTCGCTGGCGAACCCGCGGGTAAACGCCTGGGCTTACGCCAAGTGCTCAGTTTGCCGGGTATTCGTCCGGTGCTCTGGGTGACGTTTACCTACGTGCTGGCCCACAACATTCTCTATACCTACATCGCTCCCCTGCTAGTCCCTGCGGGGCTGATAACCGACATCGACCAAGTGCTGCTGGTGTTCGGTCTCGCGGCACTGATGAGCATTTGGCTGACAGGGGTGTTGATTGATCGCTGGCTACACAGGCTGCTGGTGCTCAGTTGCGCGCTGTTCGGCTTGATCGCCGTGGCACTGGCGTTCTGGATCAGCGCACCGACGGTGATCTACCTCGCGGTCGCTTTATGGGGCCTGTCGTTCGGTGGGCTGCCGGCGCTATTACAGACTGCGCTGGCCAAGTCAGCCGGAGCATCGGCGGATGCCGCGCAGTCGATGCTGGTAACCGTGTGGAACCTGGGAATAGCCGGCGGTGGGTTGGCCGGTGGCGTGCTGCTTGAAGGCTGGGGAGTCATGGCATTTCCGTGGGCAGTGGTTCTGTTGATGCTGCTGGCGCTGGCCGGTGCCGCACAGGCTGCGCCCCAACAGCTGCCCCGGCCAGCCGTCCACGCCAAAAACTGAGGTGCGCTCATCTGCTCAGGCCCCCTGAAAACGCACCTGCACGAACCCACCCCATGGGAAACCACACCTCGTCGAATATCACCACCCTATTCGCAGGCCGCATTACCCACCCATGGTTTCCTGGCGCACATAAAAAACCCCCGGGTCTTTTCAGGCCGGGGGCTTCTCATTCAGACCACCATCAGAACTTCTTGATGTCAGCCTTGGCTTCCAACTGCTTGCGGTACGCCGCGAAGTCTTGCTGGCCAACACGCGAAGCGAGGAAGCGGCGGTATTGCGCCTTTTCTTCGTCCGACGGGGCAGCCGCTTCGTTGACGCCGTTCAAGCGCACCAGCATCAGGCTGCCATCAGCCAGGGTCACGGTGGTGAACGTCGGCTTGTCCTTGCTTGCAGGCTTGGGCATACGGAACACAGCTTGCAGCACCGCTGGATCAATCGCTTCCGCGTTACGGGTAGCCGCTTCAGTAACCTTCCAGGCCTGGCCGTCGACCGGCTGGCTCAACGAGGTCTTGCCGTCACGCAAACTGGCGATCAGCTCGTCAGCATGAGCCTTGGCAGCCGCGATGGCGCGCTCCTTGGTCATCTGGGCACGGATCGCCGCAGAGACCTTTTCCAGGGGCAGTTGCGCAGGCTTGAGGTGCTCTTTGGCACGCAACACGACGATGGTTTCCGGGTCCAGTTCGATGGCGGTACTGTTGGCGCCCTCATCCAGCACTTCCGGGCTGAACGCAGCAGTGACCACGGCGCGGTTGGCCGCGATACCTTCACCACCTTCACGGCCAAACGGCGCGGAGGTATGCACGGTCAGCTTCAGGTCAGACGCCGGCTGGGCCAGGTCGGAGGCTTCGAAAGCCGCATCTTCCAATTGCTTGGTGGCTTCGACAAAGCGCTGCTCAACCTGTTGGGTCTTGAGCTCGCGGGTCAGCTTGTCTTTCAGGCTGGCAAACGATGGCACCTGCGGTGCTTCAACGCCCAACAATTTGATCAAGTGCCAACCGAAGGTAGTGCGCACCGGTGCCGACACCTGGTCCTTGTTCAGGGCATACAGGGCGGTTTCGAAATCCGGATCGTAAACGCCAGGACCGGCGAAACCGAGGTCACCGCCATTGTTGGCCGAACCTGGATCCTGGGAGAACTCCTTGGCCAGGGCTTCGAACTTCTCACCCTTGGCCAGGCGTGCCTGGATCTCTTCGATCTTGGCCTTGGCTTGCGCGTCGGTGGTCTTGTCGTTGACTTCAATCAGGATATGCGCGGCACGACGCTGTTCAGCGAGGTTGGCGGTTTCTTTCTGATAGGCAGCCTGCAGTTCATCGTCCTTGACGGTGACCTGGTCGAAGAAGGAAGACTTCTTCAGTTCCAGATAGTCGATGACGACCTGGTCCGGGGTCATGAACTCTTTGGCGTGCTGGTCGTAGTAAGCCTTGACCTCGTCGTCGGTGAGCTTCACCGCCGCAGGGTCGGCCTTGATGTTGACGGTAGCGAAATCGCGGGTCTGTTTTTCCAGACGGGCAAATGCGAGCACTTCAGCGTCGGTGACGAAACCGCTGCCGGCAATACCTGCGCGAACCTGGCCGATCAACATTTCCTGGGTCAGCATCTGCCGGAATTGCATACGGCTGTAGCCCAGCTGGCGGATTACCTGATCAAAACGTTCGGCACTGAACTTGCCGTCCACCTGGAATTCCGGCGTCTGCAGGATCACTTGGTCCAAGGCCGCTTCGGAGAAACCGAACTTGGAATCCGCAGCACCTTGCAGCAACAGCTTGCGATCGATCAGCCCTTTGAGGGCGGCGTCGCGCAGCAATTTCTCGTCCAGCAGGGAAGCATCGAAATCCTTGCCCAGCTGTTGCATCAGCTGGCGACGTTGCATATCGACGGCCTGGCTCAATTCGGTCTGGGTGATTTCTTCACCGTTGACCTTGGCCACGTCCTGCTTGTTGTTGGTCGAAGCCTGAAAAATGGCCTCGATACCGGTGAACGCCATCAATGCGACGATGATCCCGATAATGGTCTTGGCAATCCAGCCTTGTGAATTGTCCCTGATATTTTGCAGCATGCGTCCCCCAGAAACGGTTGAACTTCAAGATTAGGCAACCGTGGAGCGTGGGTAGAGTCCGGATAGAAGAAAGGCGCATCCGAGGATGCGCCTTCTCGTAACTGGCGGAGCGGACGGGGGTTTGAACCCACACCCCCGGCGTGGCGACCCGGTGGATACTTGGGTCAGCTGCCGCTCCGCTGCCAGGTCAGACCTGCGTCTGGCCCGGGTAGGTAAGGCTTGAGCGAAGCTTAGTTAACGGCTTCTTTCAGGGCTTTACCGGCTTTGAAACCTGGTTTCTTGGCAGCAGCGATTTGCAGTGCTTTGCCGGTCTGTGGGTTACGGCCAGTGCGAGCTGGGCGGTCAGTCACAGAGAAAGTACCGAAGCCTACCAGTACCACGGAGTCGCCGGCCTTCAGAGCGCCAGTGACGGATTCGATTACTGCGTCCAGCGCACGGCCAGCAGCAGCTTTCGGGATATCAGCGGATGCGGCGATAGCATCAATCAGTTCCGACTTGTTCACTCTAAGTCCCCTTATATATCTATTGAGTATGATTCTAAGTTTTTTGGTGAAAGCAAAAACCAGTGCTGAATGGCCTACAGACACTTAAGAGCCGCTTTATAACAAGGGCTCTAAAAAGCTGTCAAGGAAGCCCCCAGGCTTAATCGCGTTAATGCGTGCTAATTCTTTCCTTGGAATCAGACTCGCGCTTTTCATCCTTAGCGACGATCTCCGGAGCCACATCCGGCAAGGGCTCCGGCGCGTATTGCAGCGCAATTTGCAGGACCTCGTCAATCCATTTAACCGGTTTAATCTGAAGATCCTGCTTAATGTTGTCAGGAATTTCCTTCAAGTCGCGAACATTCTCTTCAGGAATGATGACTGTCTTGATACCGCCTCGGTGCGCGGCCAGCAACTTCTCTTTCAAACCACCGATGGCCAATACCTGACCACGCAGAGTAATTTCTCCGGTCATGGCCACATCCGCTCGCACAGGAATGCCGGTCAATGCCGAGACCAACGCCGTGCACATGCCTACGCCGGCGCTAGGGCCGTCTTTCGGAGTCGCCCCTTCCGGCATATGGATATGAGTGTCGTGCTTCTCGTGGAAGTCCAGGGGGATGCCCAGGCTCTTGGCGCGGCTGCGCACCACGGTTTGCGCGGCGGTGATGGACTCGAGCATCACATCACCCAGCGAACCGGTCTTGATCAACTGGCCTTTGCCGGGGATTACCACCGCTTCGATGGTCAGCAATTCGCCGCCCACCTGGGTCCACGCCAGGCCAGTCACCTGCCCTACCTGGTCCTGCTGCTCAGCCAGGCCGTAACGGAATTTACGCACGCCCAGGAAATGTTCCAGGGAGTCCGGAGTCACCTTCACGGAGAAGCGTTTTTCCAGCGCATGTTCCTTCACGGCTTTGCGGCAGATCTTCGCAATCTGGCGCTCAAGCCCCCGCACACCGGCCTCGCGGGTGTAATAGCGGACGATGTCGCGGATCGTCTCGACCTCAAATTCAATCTCACCCTTTTTCAGGCCGTTGGCCGAAATCTGCTTGGGCGCGAGGTATTTGACAGCGATGTTGATCTTCTCGTCTTCGGTGTAGCCCGGCAGACGAATCACTTCCATCCGGTCCAGCAAGGCCGGCGGGATGTTCATGGAGTTGGAGGTGCACAGGAACATTACATCGGACAGGTCGTAATCGACTTCCAGGTAATGGTCGTTGAAATTATGGTTCTGCTCAGGGTCGAGCACTTCCAGCAAAGCCGACGCCGGATCGCCACGCATGTCGCTGCCCATTTTGTCGATTTCATCGAGCAGGAACAGCGGGTTGCGCACACCCACCTTTGTCATCTTTTGAATCAATCTTCCTGGCATCGAACCGATGTAAGTCCGACGATGACCACGGATCTCCGCTTCATCACGCACACCGCCGAGGGCCATGCGTACGAATTTGCGGTTGGTGGCATTGGCGATGGACTCGGCCAGGGAGGTTTTACCCACGCCAGGAGGGCCGACCAGGCACAACACCGGACCCCGAATCTTCTTCACGCGCTTTTGCACGGCGAGGTATTCAAGGATGCGTTCTTTGACTTCTTCGAGGCCGTAGTGGTCGGCGTCGAGGATATCTTCAGCACGCGCCAAGTCCAGGCGCACCTTGGTCTGGGCCTTCCACGGCACTTGCACCAGCCAATCGATGTAAGAGCGAACCACGGTGGCTTCGGCCGACATCGGCGACATTTGCTTGAGCTTGTTCAGCTCGGCGGTGGCTTTGGCCAGGGCGTCTTTAGGCAGACCGGCGGCATCGATGCGCTTTTTCAGCTCTTCGATTTCGTTGTGGCCTTCCTCGCTGTCGCCAAGCTCCTTCTGAATGGCCTTCATCTGCTCATTCAGATAGTACTCGCGCTGACTGCGCTCCATTTGTTTCTTCACGCGCCCACGGATGCGCTTCTCAACCTGCAACAGGTCGATTTCGCCATCCAGCAGTGCCAGTACATGTTCAACACGGGCCGGCAGGTCGATGATTTCTAGAATGTCCTGCTTCTGCTCGATTTTCAGCGCCATGTGCGCAGCCATGGTGTCGACCAGGCGGCTTGGCTCATCAATGCTGTTGAGAGAGGACAGGACTTCAGCCGGGACTTTCTTGCCCAACTGCACATACTGCTCGAACTGGGAGAGCAGGCTGCGAACAAAGACTTCGGATTCGCGTTCAGGCGCTTCGACTTCGTCGATCAACGCGACTTCGGCACGCAGGTGGCCGTCCACCTCCATGAAACGCTCGACAGCACCACGCTGTTCGCCCTCCACCAGCACCTTGACGGTGCCATCAGGCAGCTTGAGCAATTGCAGCACGGTAGCAACAGTACCGACGCGATACAGGGCATCTTCGCCTGGATCATCATCAGCAGGATTCTTCTGGGCCAACAGCAGGATCTGCTTGTCGCCCGTCATCGCAGCCTCGAGGGCTTCGATAGACTTCTCGCGCCCCACGAACAGCGGGATAACCATGTGCGGATAGACGACGACATCACGCAACGGCAGGAGAGGCAATTCGATGGTTGTCTTCATGATTTCGCCTCTATGACAGTTGAAAAATAAGCTTGAAGCCAAGATGGGGGCTGCTTGCAAAAAAAACAAGCTCAATGCCTGCAGTTAAACGCATGAATAGACATGAATTTAAAAGCCGTCCTGAAAAACCACCCCCAAAAAACAAAGGGGCCCCGAAAGGCCCCTTGCTTGTACTGCAACTGCAAAACGCTTACGCGTCCGGCGCAGCCTTGGCAGTCGGCTCACTGTTTTCGTAGATATACAGTGGCTTGGACTTGCCTTCGATAACGCTTTCGTCGATCACCACTTTACTCACCTCGGACTGCGAGGGGATTTCGTACATGGTGTCGAGCAACACGCCTTCAAGGATCGAACGCAGACCACGTGCACCGGTCTTGCGCTCCAATGCGCGCTTGGCCACTGATTTGAGCGCGTCGGTACGGAACTCGAGGTCCACACCTTCCATCTCGAACAGCTTGGCGTATTGCTTGGTCAGGGCGTTTTTCGGCTCGGTGAGGATCTGAATCAGAGCCGCCTCATCCAACTCGTCCAACGTGGCCAGGACCGGCAGACGGCCAACGAATTCCGGGATCAGACCGAACTTGACCAAATCGTCAGGTTCGACTTCACGCAGGGACTCGCCCACCTTCTTGCCTTCTTCCTTGCTGCGCACTTCGGCACTGAAGCCGATGCCACCACGGGTGGAACGCTGCTGGATAACTTTCTCCAGACCGGAGAACGCACCGCCACAGATGAACAGGATATTGCGCGTATCAACCTGAAGGAATTCCTGCTGCGGATGCTTGCGACCACCTTGGGGCGGAACGGAAGCAACCGTGCCTTCGATCAGTTTCAACAGGGCCTGCTGCACGCCTTCACCGGAAACATCCCGGGTGATGGAGGGGTTGTCCGACTTACGCGAAATCTTGTCGATTTCGTCGATGTAGACAATACCCATCTGGGCCTTCTCTACGTCGTAGTCGCACTTCTGCAGCAGCTTTTGAATGATGTTCTCGACGTCTTCACCCACGTAGCCAGCCTCGGTGAGGGTGGTGGCGTCGGCGATGGTGAACGGAACGTTCAGCAGGCGAGCGAGGGTTTCTGCAAGCAGGGTTTTACCCGAGCCTGTAGGGCCGATCAGCAAGATGTTGCTCTTGCCGAGTTCAACTTCGTCACCTTTCTTGTCACGCTGGTTCAAGCGCTTGTAGTGGTTGTACACCGCTACGGCCAGAACCTTCTTTGCACGCTCTTGACCAATCACGTACTGGTCAAGGATGCCGCTGATTTCTTTAGGCGAAGGCAATTTATGCGCACTGCTCTCGGCCTGGGCTTCCTGCACCTCCTCGCGGATGATGTCATTGCACAGGTCGACGCACTCGTCGCAGATAAACACCGAGGGGCCGGCAATCAATTTGCGTACTTCATGCTGGCTTTTGCCACAGAAGGAGCAATAGAGCAGCTTGCCGTTGTCCTCGCCGTTGCGGGTGTCAGTCATTCGTTCGATCCAAATCCGATAGGCTTGCAACACAAGATGAAGGCTTATGCGGGCTTTTTCAAGCCCGCCGGTGGTCGGACATGCCGACCAGCCCTATTTTGAGCGGCTTATATTAAGCGGGGCGCTTGTCGATCACTGCGTCGATCAGCCCGTATTCACGCGCGGCCTCGGCACTCATGAAGTTGTCGCGATTGGTATCGCGCTCGATTTCTTCCAGGGTGCGCCCGCTGTGCTTGGCCATCAGCGTGTTGAGACGCTCACGAATAAACAGGATTTCCTTGGCGTGGATTTCGATGTCCGACGCTTGGCCCTGGAAGCCGCCCAGCGGCTGGTGAATCATCACGCGGGAGTTAGGCAGGCAGAAACGCTTGCCCTCGGCACCGGCTGTCAGCAGGAATGCGCCCATGCTGCACGCCTGGCCGATGCACGTGGTCGACACGTTCGGCTTGATGAACTGCATGGTGTCGTAGATCGACATACCAGCCGTCACCGAACCGCCTGGAGAGTTGATGTAGAGATGGATGTCCTTGTCCGGGTTTTCCGCTTCAAGGAACAGCAGTTGCGCACAGATCAGGTTGGCCATGTAGTCCTCTACGGGACCAACCAGAAAGATCACTCGCTCTTTGAGCAGGCGCGAGTAGATGTCGTAGGCGCGTTCGCCACGAGCAGATTGCTCGACAACCATCGGGACCAGGCCGCCAGCGGCCTGGATATCAGAGTTCTGCTGAATATAGGAATTACGGAACATGCTCTGCAGTTACTCCCAAATAGTCATGTCTTGAAAACGCATAAGCCAGCGCGAGGCTGGCTTATGGTTGTATTTCCAACGAGTTGGACAATCAGTCGGCTTGTGCTGCTTCCGCCGGCTTGACTGCTTCTTCGTAAGAGACCGCTTTATCGGTCACCTTAGCCTTCTGCAGAACAGTATCCACAACTTGTTCTTCCAGCACAACCGAACGTACTTCGTTCAGTTGCTGGTCGTTCTTGTAGTACCAAGCCACGACCTGCTCAGGCTCCTGGTAGGCCGAAGCCATTTCCTGGATCATTTCGCGAACGCGATCTTCGTCAGGCTTGAGGTCGTGCTGCTTGACCACTTCAGCCACGACCAGACCCAGCACAACGCGGCGCTTGGCTTGCTCTTCGAACAGTTCGGCCGGCAGTTGGTCAGGCTTGATGTTGCCACCGAACTGCTGAACCGCTTGAACGCGCAGGCGATCCACTTCGTTGGACAGCAGCGCCTTAGGCACTTCGATCGGGTTGGCAGCCAGCAGACCGTCCATGACCTGGTTCTTGACCTTGGACTTGATGGCCTGACGCAGCTCGCGCTCCATGTTCTTGCGAACTTCGGTGCGGAAGCCTTCGATACCGGTTTCCTTGATGCCGAATTGAGCGAAGAACTCTTCGTTCAGCTCTGGCAGCTTAGGCTCGGATACGGTGTTGACGGTAACGGTGAACTCGGCGGCTTTACCGGCCAGGTCCAGGTTCTGGTAGTCAGCAGGGAAAGTCAGGTTCAGAACGCGTTCTTCGCCGGCTTTTGCGCCAACCAGGCCATCTTCGAAACCAGGGATCATGCGGTTGGAGCCCAGCACCAACTGAGTACCCTTGGCGGAGCCGCCGGCGAAAGCTTCGCCGTCAACCTTGCCCACGAAATCGATATTCAACTGGTCTTCGTTCTGGGCGGCACGGTCGGCCACTTCGAAACGGGTGTTCTGCTTGCGCAGGATTTCCAGCATGTTGTCCAGGTCGGAATCAGCTACGTCAGCGCTCAGGCGCTCAACGGCGATATCTTCAAAGCCGGCAACGGTGAATTCTGGGAACACTTCGAATACGGCAACGTATTCTAGGTCCTTGCCAGCTTCCAGGGACTTAGGCTCGATCGATGGCGAGCCAGCCGGGTTCAGCTTGTGCTCAACCACTGCTTCGTAGAAAGAAGCCTGGATCACGTCACCCACAGCCTCCTGACGCGCATCAGCACCAAAACGACGCTTGATTTCGCTCATTGGCACTTTGCCTGGACGGAAACCAGCGATCTTGGCCTTTTGGGCAGTCTGCTGCAGACGCTTGTTGACCGCAGTCTCGATACGCTCAGCCGGCACGGTGATGCTCAGGCGACGCTCGATAGCAGTAGTATTTTCAACAGAAACTTGCATGGATATTCCTCGTTGCACAGACGTTAGCCGGCCATTTCCGACCCCAATCAAGGGCATGCATTCTAGTGGGTCAAACTCAAGAAGTCACCCTACTGGAAATACGCCCGAAAACAGCCGGCAATTTATCGGCACGAAGGCACTGAACGACCTCGCCCCGGTGACAAATTCATCCCATCACGCCAAGGCCCTGCGCCAACCCTTCTATATATAGAAGTGGCAGTTCATCGCCCTGACGGCCGACCCTGAAGGCCGACAGGCAGTGCGGCATCATCGAGATACATAAATACGACGAAACGCCCTGCCGTTGCGACCCACTACCTGCAGCCGGTGAATATTCGAAGCGCTAAAACCAAAAAAGGCGCCAGACTGTTAAATCTGGCGCCTTTCGAATATGGGGTGGACGAAGGGGATCGAACCCTCGACAACGGGAGTCACAATCCCGTGCTCTACCAACTGAGCTACGCCCACCATATTGCATCAACAAAGAACCCGAACATCTTCTTTGTTTAACCTCACCTCGCCTTGCGGCAGGGCGACGCCTGGAAATTGGTGCGGATGAAGAGACTCGAACTCTTACGCCTCGCGGCGCTGGAACCTAAATCCAGTGTGTCTACCAATTCCACCACATCCGCGCTTGAAGCTCTTAAAGCAAAGGCGCCAGACGATTAATCTGGCGCCTTTTCTAAATATGGGGTGGACGAAGGGGATCGAACCCTCGACAACGGGAGTCACAATCCCGTGCTCTACCAACTGAGCTACGCCCACCATATTGCGCTACTTGTGCCAAAGCTGCCTAATGGCGCACCCGGCAGGACTCGAACCTGCGACCATCCGCTTAGAAGGCGGATGCTCTATCCAGCTGAGCTACGGGCGCCTTATTAATCTGTACTCTTGGAGGATTACAAACTAAGTGCTTCCAGCCTTGCAGAACAACTATTCTGCTTGACCTTCTTAACCAGTGCTAGGCTGTGCCCGACAAGTGCGACGAATAGTATAGAGGCGCCGAAAACTCGTCAAATCTTTTTTGAAAAAAATTCATTTTATTTAAGGAGTTAGGGCAATTTGCAGACCAAGCGCCTTTGCCCTCACGCCCTGGCGTGCGAGAATGCGCGCACTTTTCTTCCCCCTCTCGATGGTTAATCACGCGTAATGACTGCACAACTTATCGACGGCAAATCAATCGCCGCCAGCCTGCGCCAGCAGATCGCCAAACGCGTCAGCGAGCGTAGCCAGCAAGGCCTGCGCACGCCGGGCCTTGCGGTGATCCTGGTCGGCAGCGATCCTGCCTCTCAGGTTTATGTCTCGCACAAGCGTAAAGACTGTGAAGAGGTCGGCTTTATTTCCAAGGCCTACGACTTACCTTCCGACACCACCCAGCAGGCCCTTACCGACCTGATCGACAGCCTCAACGATGACTCGTGCATCGACGGCATCCTGCTGCAACTGCCGCTGCCCGAGCACCTGGACGCCTCCAAATTGCTCGAACGCATCCGCCCGGACAAAGACGTCGACGGTTTCCACCCTTATAACGTCGGCCGCCTGGCCCAGCGTATCCCGCTGCTGCGCCCCTGCACTCCGAAAGGCATCATGACCCTGCTGGAAAGCACCGGTGTCGACTTGTATGGCCTCGACGCCGTGGTCGTCGGCGCTTCCAACATCGTCGGCCGCCCGATGGCCATGGAGCTGCTGCTGGCCGGCTGCACCGTGACCGTCACCCATCGCTTCACCAAGGACCTCGCCGGCCACGTCGGCCGCGCCGACCTGGTAGTCGTCGCGGCCGGCAAGCCGGGCCTGGTCAAGGGTGAGTGGATCAAGGAAGGCGCCATCGTGATCGACGTGGGCATCAACCGTCAGGAAGATGGCAAGCTGGTAGGTGACGTGGTCTACGAGACCGCCCTGCCCCGTGCCGGCTGGATCACTCCGGTGCCGGGCGGCGTCGGCCCGATGACACGGGCCTGTCTGCTGGAAAATACCCTGTACGCAGCCGAAACCCTGCATGGCTAATAACCTGCCGCACTGAAAAAGCCCCGCCTTATCGCGGGGTTTTTTAATGCACGTAATAAAACCTTTTATTGTTTGTTTTTAAGCACTTTCGTCCGGTTTCAGAAGAACATTCGACAGTTCTTCATCCATACTCCTAATATTAATTTTGAGTATTGCAAGGTTGTGCAAAGTGGCAATCCCTAGCAAAATCGGGGGGTTGCCTACTTTGTGATACTCGCCGCTCGATAGCAAAACGCGGACATTGGTACAAAAATTGGTACGAGATTCCTACCCTCCCCGGCGTCCTGCCGACGAACACAAACCAACCCAAAGCACCGCTGCTAAGCTGTTCACTCCACCAGAGGAACGCCGATGCCCAACTCAGACCTACTCCCCTCCCTTCTGTCCAAGCTCTACGAAAACCAGCTGGCCCTTGAGGCCTCCATCATGGAGATATCGAACTGGGTCGAGCAGCGTGGCTCCGCCGATGTAGCCGAGAACGTGCGCGGCGCTCTGCACACCATCGATGAGAACGAGGAGTTCATCAAGCTCACTCTGGCGGTCCTCATGTCGCCCGAGTGAAGTTGATCTGGCGCTGAGCGCATCACTACTTGCAAGCAACCGACCACAGCTGATCGAGCTTCGTGGTGTAGCTCTGGCTCATCATTTCCCGGCGCATTCCCCAGTCGGGGTTCGTCGGCACACTGGCCGACCGCAGCGTCCCTCTTCCCCACCTGTCGTTGATCTGGTCCAGCACGGTCATCACTCGCGTGGCCTCGGCCGGCTGAGACACCGCGAATAGATCGTCAGTGTATTCGCCTGGCTGGCACAGGTTGAGCAACATCACCTCGGCCTTGCTGTATTTGAAGCCTGGGCGGTAGATGTGGTCGAGCGCATCGACGGCGGCTTTGGTCAGCAGGCGCACGTCGTCGGTCGGGTACGGCATATCCACCACTACCCCATTGGCATACTTGGCTTCTTCAGGGTTAAACATGCCTGTGCGGATGCAGACACGGACCTTTTTGCACAGCGAGTTTTGGGCTCGCAGCTTTTCAGAGGCACGCATCATGTAGGTGGCCACCGCCTCCTTGATCGGCGGCAGCTCGGTAAGGCGCTTTCCAAACATCCGGCTACAGCAGATTTCCTGCTTGGGTGGGTCGGGCTCGTTTCTGTCCACCTGCTTGGCTAAATAGCACTGTTTTTGAGGTACTCATCGGTTTGACTATATCCCCCCCTGGGGGATAGGATGCCGATGTAATTCATTGAGGCCTGAGGCTCAAGTCATGAGTGAGCACGAACACGAACACACCCACCAAAGCCATGAAGCGATCATCAAACGTCTCAAACGGGCGGACGGCCATTTACGCGGCATCATCACCATGATCGAAGAGGGTCGTGAGTGCGTGGACATTGCTCAGCAGTTGCACGCTGTCGAAAAAGCAGTGTGTCAAGCCAAGCGCACGCTCATCCAGGATCACATCGATCACTGCCTGGAGGACACCGTTTCGGCATTGGGTAATGGCGAGCGCGCACCGCTGGAAGCCTTCAAACAAATCACCAAGTATCTCTAGGTCTGACATGCCCAACTTTGCTGAACTGTTGCAACAAGGCGGGGCTCACGCCTGGCTCTACTTCCCAAGCGCTATCTTGCTCGGTGCTTTGCATGGCCTGGAACCTGGCCACTCAAAAACTATGATGGCGGCTTTCATCGTGGCCATCCGTGGCTCGGTAAAACAAGCCGTATTGCTGGGGCTGGCTGCAACGCTATCGCACACCGCCGTAGTGTGGCTGGTCGCCATCGGCGGCATGTATCTGGGCAAAGGCCTGGACGCTCAAACCACTGAGCCATACTTCCAGCTCGCATCCTCCGCCCTGATTATCGTAATTGCGCTGTGGATGCTGTGGCGTACTTGGCGCGGTGAGCAGATGTTCAAGTTCGAACAAGGTGATGATCACCACCATGGCGAGCATGAGCACGGCCATCATGATGAGACCCACCGAATCGATACCGGCCATGGCCGCGTCGAACTGTCGATCTTCGAAGAAGGCATGCCACCGCATTGGCGCCTGAAAACATTGACCGGACACACTTGGGCTGCATCAGATGTTTGTCTAGTGACTACTCGTCCGGACGGCAGCACTCAATCATTCTCTTTCGTAGAGCGCGAAGGCTACCTGGAGTCGGTAGTCGATATCCCGGAGCCTCATGAGTTCAGTGCCCGCTTGAGTCTGGGCCATGCGGGTCACTCCCATGATTATGATTTGGAATACCAGGAGCATGATCACGGGCACGCGCATTCCGAACTGGAAGGCCTGGAATTGTCGATTGATGGCTATCAGGATGCTCACGAACGTGCACATGCCAATGATATCCGTAAACGCTTCACCAACCGCGAGGTGACCACGGGCCAGATCGTCATGTTCGGTTTGACTGGCGGTTTGATTCCTTGCCCTGCCGCCATCACTGTCCTGCTGCTGTGCCTTCAGGTTAAAGAGGTCGCGCTGGGAGGCTTGCTCGTTCTGTGCTTCAGCATTGGCCTGGCGATCACGCTGGTGGCTGTTGGTGCTGCTGCGGCCATTGGCGCCAAGCAAGCTTCTAATCGCTGGCCGTGGTTGGGCACGGTTGCTCGTCGTGCACCTTATCTGTCCAGTGTTTTGATCATCGGCGTGGGCCTCTACGTGGGCATTCATGGCTGGATGGGACTGACCGCATAAAAGGTCGATAAAGCCGTGGGCAACGTACGCAACAAAGGGCCTGAGCTGATCAGACCACTCAGTGAGCAATAGCTCTGACATACGCCTGGCACGCCCGCAGCGCTATCACGGCGTTATCCCCATCGTCGGTGATGGCGACAATTCTTTGAGCATGCGCTGGGTCAAGTTGGGCTCGACGGGCTGCATGAACCACGCCGGCGGCGCCGGGGGTGGAAGGCACGTTGCAGTTACTGGCTGAATCCTCGTCAAGGAGGACTGACAGCCGGACATCAGCAGTGGCAAGGCGATCGCGCAGAGCAGCCTGGGTGCGTTTGGCATCGGACAGTTCTCGTGTGTATTGTTGGTCCTGGCCTGCGAGCTGTTGCTCAAGGTCCAGGCGTTTGCTCTGCTCGGCGCGGGCCTGGGCGGCGGCTGCATTGTTGATCGCAGCCAGGTCATCCTTGTGCAGGCCGGCCTGCTCGGCGAGCTTCTTGCCCATGCGCCAGTCCTGCACCTGCCAGGCAGCGCCAAAACTCACGACCATGGCCAGCAGGACCAGTCCCAGCTTTTGCACCGGCGTCATGCCAGCACCTTCAGCGCTTTTTCGTACAGCGCCTGGCGATCTTTCTGTCCGGTGAGCCCACCATTGATACGCCGGGTGATCATCGCGAACTTTCCTTGGTCTGCGAGGGTGTTCAGCCCGCGGGTCGACCAGAACCAAGCAGCCGACATAGCCGCGTGCTGTGGCAGCTCCAGCAGCTGAGGGTTGTTGATCAGATCTAGGCCCAGGGCCTCACCGCACGCCGCATAGTTCGCACGGCCGGTAATCTGGATGAGGCCGCGCCCGCGGTATTTAGAGCCGTCACCCTTCACGGTGTTGCCCAGGTCGGCGCGGTCTTCGTAACCGGCCTGCTGCGCCGTCGGCCCCCAAATCTCACGAACGTACCGCAGCTGGCCCGACTCATGCCCGACTTGGGCGATAAATGCGGCGGCCCGCGCCGTGCCGACGATTCCATAGCGGCTCATGGCCGCATTCAGCACAGGAACAAAAACGCCGGCTTGGCGGCCGGCGTTCGGAAGTATCTGCAGCAATTGCTGCTCAGCGATAGGCATGCTTTTCTCCAGGCGAAAAAAAACCGCACATGGCGGATGGTGATCTGCGTCGGCAGTTACGCGGGAATGTCAGGCCATTCAATCGCTCGTGGGTAATCCGGTTGGTCAGGAACGCGGCTGAGCGCCACTCGGTACTTCTTCCACGCTTTTAGAGCGGCGAGCCCTGCATCGGTGGCTTCATCAACATCAATCGCATCCTGAAGTGGAGCTATCGCGTAGTCGGCTGCAGCACGCAAGCGACTGATTTCGTTCTGCGCGTCTATCAGAGGGTCAGCAATCGGAGGCGGAACGACGATTGCCTCCAGGTCCGGGACCAGGATGTGCAGCGTGATCATTGTTTTCAGGTCATACGGCTGGTCATCCATCGTGACGGTTACGGTCAACAGCCCGTCGGCAAATGATGTATCAACGCGCGCCTGGCTTTCCGAAGGGTGCAGCGAGAAGCCCCAGCCCTGATCCAAAGGCGGGAATGGAACCATGCCCAGCGCACCGGTCACGCAGTACACACCCACATCCTTACGGTAGCTGCCCACTTCAATCCCGCCGAGCGAGGTCAGGTCGTACATCGCGCCAGTAGCGCCCACGACGTTTATTGCTGCTCTTGCCATGATTAAATCGCCTTGAGGGTGCCGTCTTGGGCACGGGTGGTGTTGCCGTCGTGGTAGATCTTGCGCCACGGGTCGCCCGCCCCACTTGGTGCGACGGTCCGGAACATCAAGTTCATGCTGTTTCCCGTAACCACTTGTGCAACAAGATCCATAGCGCAGTTTTGGAAAGGGTACTGAGCGCGAATACCCGCCCAGTAAGCACCGCCTGCGGGTACCACCGTCGTGCTGTCCCCGTAGTTAATGAAGTGACTGCCTTGCTCGATAAATGCGGAGTTACCCACCATGGGTGCTGGTGAGCTCACGTCCTGGATGTTCCCCGCAGCACTACCCACTGCCTTCAGCGCCGCCGTTCCCAATCCAAGATTAGCGCGCGCGGTCGCGGCTGAGGTTGCCCCAGTGCCACCATTTGCAACAGGAACGGTAGTCATGCTCGCCACCGGCCCAAGTCCGGCAAGCGTTGCCCCCCACTGCTGAACCAGCACGTTTACCGCATCGGCCAAAGCCTTTGGATAGCCGTTCACCGGTACGATGCCGTAAACAGCGCCAGCGGTGTTGGCTCCGCGGTACGCGGGCGAGATAGATACCAACGTATCGCTGGAAGGGTTAATTATCTGGTAGATACCGTTATCCGGACCAACAAACATATCGCCTGATCGGCAATTAGAAAACTTCGTACCTGACCCAGTAACGGAAGTACTGCCATTTGCAACGGTTACGGTCCCTTCTGTAAACCAAGAAGCCATGAGATTCTCCGAGCAATAAAAAAGCCCGTGCATGACGGGCCAGCGTTATCAAAAAATTGATCAAGATGTCATACGGGCAACAAGAATAGTTATCCCTATGAATGTCGCGTTGTAACCTGAGATACCTATAGCCGCAACGGTTATAGTCCGATTAGGATAATCCCAAATAAAACTTATTTGTCTGTTGTTCTCAATCCCAACCGTATTAACCCCTACTCCCATATTATTTATCAACACATATTCTTCCTCGGCCATAGTAAAAGGTGCCTGAAAGTACGTAATGGTTTGACCTTGCCCAGTCTGTCCACTGCCCGTGTACGCCCAGTTATTGGTCGCCCTTACGAAAAGCGCCGCGGGGGTGCCGCTGTCGAAGACCAATTTCTTCCCCGCCCCCCAGATTCGAGCCCCAAACTCTGCAACTGGGGCACTGCCAAATATGCCAGCAAACCATCGCCCAACTGGTTTGATTGTGTAGTTGTTGAATATCCGGATGCGGAATCCTGTCCAGTTACCCGGACTGCCGTACACCTCTATATTCGCCATACCGATATTTCCAGCGGCACTGTCCGGGCGTATAAAAATTAGAGGTTGTTCCTGGGTTGTAAATGGAGTCGGGAAATAGGTCATAGAAGAATTTCCGCTTTCCTCAGTCCCGGTATATCTACCTTTGTGAATAACCATTAACCGGAAAAATTCCGAGTCAATAATTACACGATCATCTGGCGGTGCGGTGAAAGAAAGACCATACGAGTCAGCCATTATTTAAACCTCACTACAAACAATCGCATAACCGTTGAGGATCTCCCTGAGTTCCCCCAGGGATCTCCCCTCAAAGTCTTCCAGACCCTTACAACCCCATTTAGCACCTCGGGTTCAAGCTGTTTGTCATTCAGAGGTGACGCAGCTTGAGCAAGGACACAAAACGCTGACGCGTTATCAGGGGTGACGCCCGTAACGGCAATATCCAGGTATTTGACATTCCCCCATGTCGAAGGTGTGAGAACCGCGGTATACACGACTCTCATGGTGAAGGAACTTGGTGTGATTTCAGGAACGTTTCCAGGCCCCCAAGTCCACATACCGTACTCTTCCATCAGGATTGTCTCCCCACCATTACGCGCTTATCTTCATTTCCATCAAACACGGTCAGGCCATCGTTATTGAGCAGCGACGAACCACCCGTGCCCGCGCTACGGAGGGTGAACGTACCTGCAGGGATGTTGATCTCCAGCAGCGGCCGACCTTTTGCATCCACAGCCGGCGAGCGCAGTACCATTCCCAGGATGATTTCCTGAATGATCGCCTTGCTGATGATGGCTGTGTTGAATACGGCCTGGCCGTTCTCAATGACGAACATCGGATCAACCTTGCCGTTGACCTCATTCACTACGCCGAACCGTTGGGCAAAGATCAGAAACTCCGACTGATCACCGTTCGAACCAAAGGCCAAACCAGATACAACCTTCCGGCCGTCAACGATGGTCTGCGCCTTCATGGTCGTCTGAGCCAGCACCTTGCCGTTGAGCTGCACCACAGTCTCGCTGACGGCCTGCACGGATGCACTTGTCTGGCCGATGCTCGACTGCAGCGTTTCCGAAACCTTGGCCTGAGCCTCGGTTTCAGATGCTCGCACCCGTTTCTCGGTGCTGATAGCTGCCGTGGAGTCCCAAGCTTTGATAGCGCCAGCCAGGTCGCCGGACCCATCATCCCCGCGGACGGATGCTCGCAGCGCCTCATTGCTCGAAGCTTGCGATGTGATCTTCCCGTCCAGGTTGGTGACCTTGGTGTCCAGGCTTGTGATGGCCTGGGCATTGCCGTTCGCTTTTTGATCGACTTCCGATAGATCGCTTTTCAGCTGCGTGATCTGCGCCGCGGACGTCTCGCGGTTGCTGGCAACCACCTGCTCCAGAACGGTCAGCGACGACTTGTTGTCACCTACCTGGGCACCCAGGGTGAGAAGTTGCTGAGCCAGCGCATCGGTCTCGGTTGCCCGGGTTTTACGTTCCACGGCAAGATCGGCCGTGGACGTCCACCCCTTGATTGCGTCCGCAAGATCGCCAGCACCGTCATTTCCACGAGCGGCTGAGCGCAACGCCTCGACCGAGGTGGCAGTCGCTAATACCTTTCCGTCGATCTCTTCGATCTTGGTCTCAATGATCTGAACTTGGGACACCAGTGCATCGGTGGTCTCAAGAATGGTGCCGATATCGATCCAGTAATCAGCGTTGGGCGGCGCGGCCCCCACCGGCACCGGCCCTTTGGCTTGGTAGAGGCGCTGATCAAGCCGGACAATGTCACCCTTCAAATATGGCTTCGCCGGGGCGTAGGCCAGAGCGTCGTTCACCTGCTTGATCAGGTCCTCCAGTTCCTGCTTGGCCTCCTCAAGGCGCTCATTTACTGAGCCTGGCCCATCGCCGGTGATCAGCTCGATCTCCTGACGTAAGCTCTGGTACAGAGCGCCCTTGCCAATCTTCTCCGCGTAGTACGCCTCATAATCGCTCTGCTTGGTGCTGGCTTGGCCGTTGACGGCCCCAGGCACCGGGAAGAACGGGCCGACATTGCCAGTCCGGTCCACCAGCCTGGCCCAAAAGAACAGACTGGCCCCAGCCAAAAGGCTATGCATCTCGTGGGAGGCCTGCGGGTAGCTGAAGTCGCTCAGCTTGGCCGCCGTCGTCAGATCAGCAGACTGGCTGTACCAAATCTCTGTCCGCTGGGTGTCTTCAGCACCAGGTGGAAACCCCCACTGGATACCAATGCCATATATCAGGCTGGTGGTGGTCAGGAACGACACGGCCGGCGGTAGGCCTGTCTTGCCCTCAAGGTTGGTCAGGATTGAGCTTTTCCATATCGACGAGATCTCGAAGGCGCTCACAGCACGCACTCGAGCCAGGTAAGCGCCTGAGTAGATGCCGGTGACATCCACGCTGGTCGAACCGGTGCGCTGCACCTTGATCCAGTTGCCGTTATCCTTGCGCCACTCCACGTCATAGGCGACTGCGCCGGTCACGGCAGGCCACGAGATGTTCATGGTGCTGATCGCTATGCCCTGGTTCACGGCGTAGCTGGATGTCAGCGTAACGCTGGCCGGAGCCGGTACCACGGTGATCGGGATCACGCTGATGGGGCGCTCCTCCAGCCGTGCACCGGTGTCGATGTGCGCGAACTTGCTCGGGTCGTACTGCACGGCCGAGATTTCGAACACGCCAGGCTCTGGCCGGGAAACGCTGGTCACCCGGTAGAGCGGGATGGCCAGGTCGTCAGCATCGAGCGCCCACACCAGTTCCCGCTCAGGCGCCACGGAGTATGCTGTGGTGACCGTGACCTGGCGACCACTGACCAGTTGCACGGTGCGCCCCTCGCACTTGCCGTCGGGCAGGTTGAGGATCAGCCGGTCACCGGGCTTGGCCTGGGTGTCGCGGTCCAGGGTGATGACTTTGCCATTTACGGCTGAGATGCGCCCGCCCACGGGCCGACCGGCCAGCAGTTCGTCAGCGATCGGAACGACGTAGCCAGGCAGAGGGATACGTCCGTCCAGGCCGACACGAAACGTTACCGCCCGGTCCTTGGAGTTGGTGAGCAACGCCCACTTGCCGCGGCGCTGCGCCTCAGACTCACGCGTGCAGCCGATCGCGCTGATCTCCAGCGGGTTATCGCCGTAGCGCCGCTGCAGCTTCTGATCGGTCACCGCCGTGACGTCGGTGTCGTAGTTGTTCGCCGGATTGTCGTAACTGACCAGCGCCCGACTGTAGCGAGTGCGCTCCGATGCGCTCGAATAGGTGAATGGCTGACGCCCCTCAGTGATGACGTTCGCACCGCTATAGGCGAAGTCGTAGTCAGTGGCGCGCGGCATATCCGAAAGGGTGAATACCTGGCCCTGGGCCCAGTAGGTCATCCCTCGGTAGATCGCCGAGATGTCGCGCAGCAGCGACCAGGCATCAGCCTTGCTCTGCAGATTCAAATTGCAGATAAAGCGCGGCTCCTGCCCACCCTTCCCGTCCGGCACCAGCTGGTCGCAGTACTGCGAGATCCGGTACAACTCCCACTTGTCCACCATCCACGGCTTGATGCGGCGTCCAAGGCCGAACCGATCGTTTGTGGTGATGCCGTAGGTGTGCCAGACGGGATTATCCGTCCACGCCTCCTTGAACGTACCATCCCAAATTCCGGTGTAGCTGCGGGAGCGCGGATCGTAGTTGCTTGGCACCTGCCACTTTCGACCATCACATTCAACGGTGACAGCCGGGATATTGCGGAACTGCTCGGCCGAGAACTCGATGTAGAGCAGGGCCGTGTTCGGGTAACGAATCTTTGCGTCAATCACCTCGGTAAATCCGGCGATCTGCATGATGTCGGAGATTTTGTTGTTGTTTTGGTTGATCGTCAGGCGGGTGATGCGCATCAACCAACCAGTTGTCGCTCTTGGCAAGTCAATGCGGCGTGTGCGCTCGTAGGTGCTGGTGGTCTTGCCGTCGACAGCCTCGCTCAGAACTTGCTGGTAGGCGCCGCCGTCGGTAGCCAGTTCGACCTTGTACTCGATGCGGTAGCCATTAATATTGCCGCCAGAGTCAACGGATTGAAGGGCTGGCCACGCAAAACGCACACGAACAGCAGAAAGCTGAGTGTTGGTTATGGCGCGCACCCAGGGTGTTCCGCTGCGCAATTCTGTGCTGATCGTCGTCTCGTTTTCGACTGAAGGAATTCCGCCAATCGAGGTTTGATCCACGGCCCCGGTACGCCACTCCCACTTCACGTTCGGGAAGTTCATATTGCCCTGAGGATCTTGCAGTGGAGTGTTGTCGAGGCAAATATCGCGAGCAGTTGGCGTGCCTTCAAACTCACCCTCGCCCACGGCGATCAGCATCTTGGCAATTGCGACAGAGCGCAGGCTGTCCGGCGCCTCGGTCGGCGTCTTTGGCTTGTCTTCGCCGCCCTTGGCGCCGTGGATATCAATCTTACTTGCTACGCCCATGCTTTTCTCCAGACGAAAAAAAACCGCCGTTGGCGGTTTAAACCCTTAAGAAATCTGTCTTGACATTAATATATGGTGCTCAGGTATATACATTCTATTTATATCTATATCATCAAAAATGCCAAACCGATTAGCAAGATCAAGCTTTTCATTTGTATGCTTGAACGACACACAATAATAATAGATCAAAACTAATTCATCAGGAGAAATACTAGCCTTCAATAACGAAATGTACGGATCAACCAAGTAACCTTTATCATCAACATATTTCATCAGAACAAACAATATAGAGAAATATCTGGATAACTCTTGTGAATTCTGATCCCAGAAGTCCGACCACCCTTGAGTAATATTCGCTTGATTTTGCTCGAGCTCATCATCAGCTCTATCTAACCCTGTAAAATTTGCCAGCAACAACCGCAGATACTTACTAAAACAAGCCTGCCCATGAAGTTGCCGTTGTAATGATGTTAAATTGAAAGAGGAAACTATCTCCGAAACTTGAGCAAGCATCCGTAAAAAAATGTCTTCAAAGTTTTTCTGCCTAGAGCTATCAACTTGACTTACAAGCGCATTTGCTGAACGCTGTAGTTCATCTCGCGTCTCCTTCAACTCTACCCGCTGAATGACAATTGTCATCAACAACCCCATGAAGGTTAGGAAGGTCAGCACTGGATTGACGACCCCTCCAAAAAAATCTCCAAACTCTCCATGCCCTGCCTTGTCCCCCGCAACACTAAAGGTCAGATAAACATCTATAAAGAGTACTGTAAGAACGAAAAAAATTGCAAAAACCAGCAAGTTATGAAGTGGCTTTATGTTGATTTTTTCGCCTGGCTTGACCATGGATTCAAGCCAATAAAAAAAGGTAATCCTTCGAAAAAAATCCATAAGCTTCAATCCTTAAAAGATGAGAATTTTGCTACATTTGGTCTTCGGCGTAAATGGAGGCGCTGACAACCGCACCACCCCAGCGTCGCCTACCCGCACAAAGTGGCACGGGATTACCGGACGCAGTGGTATTTCGAGCCGATCCGAATGCGTAAGACGGCTGGTTTTCCGGCGCCGCGCTCGTCTTGAGTCCGCCGGCCTGGGGGCTGAGCATCTGTATAACGCCGCCGGCGACCATTCCGATGCCGCCAGCGATAAGGGCTGCACCAATAGGCGATGCGAGGCCAAAAGACATACCACTAACAACGATACCGGCAACAACCATCACCGCACCCACGATTGTTTGCAGTAGCCCGGCCCGTTTGGATCCGGTGATGACGGGCACTATTCTGATTTCACCCCTACCTTGGAAGCCCAGCTCTCCCTCTCCTATATTTTTCTTGCCGCGAAACACTGCAAACTCCAGACCCCTCGATTTGGCATTGGACAGAAACCTTTCGAACCCAGGGATCTGCACGCAAAGAGCTTTGATTGCCTCCGCCGGACTCCTGACAGAGAATTTATATTCCTTCCCAAATTCACGTAGTAGACCGCCGAGACGTACGGTTTCTAACGGGGTGTATTCAATCGAGACGACTGCCATTGATATCTCCAGATGCAAAAAAACCGCCCTTAGGCGGTTCGGTATATACCGATATTCAGATGCAGGTTTTGGCGGCATCCTTCCACCCGCTTGTTCCAGCCCAATCCATGGGTAGAAACACCTTTACCAGTGATCCGCTATTTGATTTGTCCACGACCGCTAGCGCCACTACCCCGGAAAATGTCGAGGATGCCGAGATTTTGTAGCCGCTATCTGTTTCGATGGATGTGGTCGATGGGTTGAACTCCTGCCACTTTGGGCCAAGGCATCGAGCAAACTGCTGCGGTGTCTTCTGTGACGACGCAGAAAACGCGGGCTTATCCTTTTGCATTCCTGACGTAGTGCATCCGGACAGCATCACAACGCCGGCCATAGCCGCAGTCAATAAAATACGCATGACATCCCTCCTTGTTAAAGGAGGGAGCGTATCACTACAAACTCGGCCTTCCTACGCGGTGAGCGCGCCTTCGACAAAACCGAGAGCGCTCAACACGTCCTTTCTGATGTTGAACGTCCTGCACATGAACAGCATGTGATTGCCGTTTTTGGCCTCATCGAGCATCTCGCGAACTTCCTTGGCGACCACTGCACGGTCCAAAATCATGTTGAGCTGCATTTCCGCGCCTTCAGGGATCTTGGAATTATCAATTTCAGCCTGATTAGATCCAAGAATGACGTTGGCTCTCATTACCTTTCCGAGATACTCAACCTTCAAAACTTCGTTCCCTTTAGCGTCTCGCGCTTTTTCTCTGCGACTGACCGGGTTCATTTTTCGCTCCTTGAATATCTTGCGGTTGCACGAAAGCCCCGAATTAACGGGGATCTTCGTGTTGCAATGAGGCTAGGCCGCATCAAGAGCAAGAGTCAACTGTAGCTGCTCGCGCCAATAATCTACGTTGTGCTCTAGTCCTGGCTTTGACCAGCGCCACCCCGAAAGCTCTTTTCCGCTTAGGCTTGCGAGTTTCTGGCCGCGCTCAAGTGCAAGACATGCGGAATCGAAGCGCTTACGAACATCTACGTCGCCATGGAGAAGAGCGTCGATTTGTAGGTCGCACCACACCGAGAAGTCGGCGGACAACCACCGCGCAAATGCGACAGCCAACTTAGGGTGCAGCCATACCCCGCCGTTCCGCCCCATCTTCCTACGAATTAATGTGTCGGAGGATCCGACACATAGTCGTTTGGCCAGAGCCTCCAGGTATTCCGACGTGGTCGGTAGCGCGAGCCAGTGACTTGGCCTTTTGCCAAATTTCTTTGATATCGCTGTCGCATTCAGCCAGCCATCCGCGCTGAGCTGCACCGGATGGCCTTCGTAATCAAACGGAACGATATTGCTCATACTGTTTTCCTCCACTCGACCGAGGCTGCTGCACCAGGATTGAAGCCGTCCAGCGGCATCTGGCTCTTCTCGCTGACCGAGTAGCGCTTGCCCTCGACCAGCATCAACCAGTGTTCTTCGGTCTTGCGGATCAGCTGGCCGGAGCGGCCGACCAGATTTGGCCGCTCCGGCATCAGTAGCAAGGCGCGACCACCTGCTTTGAGGGTGAAGTTCATGCTGCCACCCTCCACTTCACTTTCTCCATCGCCGCTAGGGCAAAGTCGAACAGCGCAGTAGGCGAAATATGAAGTCCGTTCGATCCAGTGACTGCCGCCAGGAACTGAGTTGGCGACATCACGCACGCATCGAACGGAACAGGCTGCACCTGACGCTTGCCAGAGCCGTCAGTGAAAACCAAGTAACGCTGGGTTTCAGAAAGATCGATTGGGATGTCGAGGGACTGACCATCGCCCTTCGGTAAGTATTCGCCCTCGATCGCGTAGCTCGCGACAAAATTGCAGGCTGCATCCATTTGGTCAGCGGGGATCAGCTCCATGCGCGGAACATCGAAGCGAGCGTGAAGTGCGGATGCCAGCTTGGCAGTAGCGCTGCGCTGATGCTCAGCATCAAGTTTGGCAACACGGCATCGCATGACGTTGCCAAGCCGAAGGGCTCCGACCTTGCCGAGAAGTTCATCAACCATAGGCGTCATAACGCTCTGGGTGTCTTCATACCGGCCGTGCTTACGGATCGCAGGAAGAACCTCAGCGGTCACCCATTTTTTGAAGCGTTTGGCTTCCGCCTTACGACTGCGCAGGATTGCCGAATAAAGGCCGGATTCGTTTATGACCAGCATTTCTTGGTCGCCGCCAGGGGTACGCACAATCTGCGTACCCTTTTCGTCTTCGTCCAAGTTTCGAGTCATGTCACCAGCAATACGGTATTCCAGTGCAGACGACACATCGGCGGCAACGAACCACGGCTGATCATTAATCAGCAGCGTCCGTACCTGTTGCTCGCCAAATTTGAAAGGGATGACATTGGATGTAGCTGTGCTAATATCGCCCATGACGATTTCTTCCTCGAAGTTGATCTCGTTAACCCCAACCTCAGCGCCGGCCAGCGCTGGGGTTTTTTTATGCCTGCTTGATTTGTTCATCTCGTTGCATCGCCTCCCTTAGCGCCTTCCCCACCAGCCAGTTCTGGCTGCGCTCCTCTTGCTGCGATTTCCTTTCCAGCCAAGCCTTAATTTCTGGCTCCGCACGAAAAATCACCTGCTGCATTTCTCTGACTTTCATATCTCACCTTGTGCATCACCGTTGTTCACAACTCAAATGTATAACGGTGATGCATTGTCGTCAATACCACCGTGATGCATTCTTGACGAATGACTGTAAACTTTTTGTTTCGAGGTATTCGTGAGCCGCACCGATCCACAATTCAATCTCCGAATCCCAGAAGCCCTGCGTGATCAGGTTATGGCTGCCGCGAAAGAGAAAGGCCGCTCTGCGACTGCCGAAATACTTGCTCGGCTTGAGCTGAGCTTTATTGGTGAGGCGCCTCAGCAAGAGCTGATTCCAGCATCAAGAGCCAAGGAGATGGCGACGATTGCACGACAGAGCGTTCCTAGCGTCGTGAAGAAGCGCGTGCTGGACGGTATCAACCAGGCTGTTGCGATGGGCCATGCTTCTGCCCATGTTGACTTGAAGGACTTAGAGATTGAGGCGATGCCTGAGGCAGACATGAACGGCATCATGGAAGCCTTCACGAACTGGTTGGAAACAGCCGGATACCGAATTGAATGGGATGGTTCGGAGCATCTCTCCATCTGGTTTGACGACCTGTGATCTCCCCTCTAGAGCCGCTCGTTTGTTAACCACCAAATTTCAAGCGTTCGGCGCTTTCACCCACTTGCTCTGTGCCTCCTTAGCAATAAAGAAATATGGAACTTAATTCATGGATGCCACACCGAACAACCCTATTCAAAACAACCTACCCCAGGGAATCAAAGAGGCGGATTTACTAGAAGCAATAAAAAAATCTGGATACCCACTACAGACGAGAGTAGCAAAAAAATTAAGCGACCGCTTCAACCTCCATGAAGAATGGTCATTCAAAGACAGGGACAGCGGCACTTTACGCGCACTCGATATCTTCGCCAATATGCCGCTAGTCGATTATAGCGCCCCCCAACCACGCACTTCGCCTCACCTAAGCATTTTATTGGAATGCAAACAGTCAGAACTACCATTCATATTCTTTGAAACTGAACACCCCGCCAGACTAACTGGCTTCCCTCCAATAGCAGGACTGAAAAGCCATAGCATTGAAGTTGCAACTAACGAAGACCATTCCGTATACATTCTTTCCATCCTAACAGCTCTGGGACTTAGCAATCACGACTTCATAACGCGCCCTCCTTTTTCCAACACTTTTAGCAAGTGCGGTCGTCGCGGAAGTTCACTGGAGCTTTCAGGAGAGGACGCATACAACAGCGTAGTCATGCCTCTAATAAAAGCGGCAACTCATTATGAGATTTCGGAATACCCCAAGCCGACATATAGATACTTTCAAGCCAACCTGACCCTCCCTGTTGCCGTATTGAGTGCTCCAATGGTGATTGCAAGGTCAGACGGAGAAACTCAGTTCACTCCTTGGGTAAGAGTTACTCGCCACGAATATGATGGCGACAATTACGATCGCAACAAGAGCCGCTTTTGGGCCATTGATGTAGTTCACGAAGACTACCTGAGCACTTACCTCGACGAACATGTTCTACCTTTTGCCAGAGAATTCGCAGAAAAAGTTCTCAAGCACGACGAAGAGCTCGCGTCGGGTGAAGGATTCACAGAACAACTAGATGGCGATGTTTTTCGAATTGGCGTTAGTGCCTTGAAGCCCCGCCCAATCTCCAAAAAAGTATTTGGAACATTCCGAAATTTTATAGAAAAGCTCGCGAATAACAGCATAAAGATTAAATAGATTCGGATTAGTGGGAGAGTTTTTAGGGCAATGCCCACTACCTTTATGTAAGTTTGATTCTCCCTCGCTCAGTACTTGACTTGGATTCAGACCTGCGAATATAAGGCGGGCAGCTCGAGAAGATCGTCATTTGCGAAAAATGACGTGGATAAATTCGGGTTAGCGGACGCCAATATGGCACACCGCCTTCAACTTCACTTCACGTCCCGATGACGCAACACAAGGCGCGTTCTGTCATGCCAGGGCCCGCCGTAGACGATGATCTCGGACGGCCTGCCGTACAGGTGGTGCAGCAGAAAGGGGCCAGGCCCGAAGGTGCCCGACTCTTCCCCTGGTAACGTCGGGTCGGTGCCTAAGTAAATCCCTGCATGGTTCGGGTGAACCGTCCGACCTACGTGCATGACGATCAGGTCGCCCCGCTGCGGGCGGTCGACGCGCACAAAGCCCGCTGCCTCGTAGTGCTGCTCGTACAGGCTGACGTTCTCCGAGCTCTCCCACCAGCCATCGACGCGCTGAAAGGCTTCGAACTCCAGCCCCCACTCGCGCAGGTACCAGTCAGCACAGACCTGCCAGCAGTCCCAGGCGCCGTGTACGAAGGGGCGATTGAGCAATGGAGTGCTGCCAGTTGGCGTAATCGTGCGCATGTCGCCCTCCGGCCAGGACAGGATATGCCAGGGCAAGGCCGTGGCCTCGCACATGGCCAAGTCATGGGGTGACGGCCTGCTGGTGGCGTCCGGGTGAGAGTGAACGATGCCGATCACCTCGCCCAGGTCTTCCGCTGACGCGTAGTCCTCTGGATCCAGCCGGAACTCTTCGTTCGGCTCGGTCGCGATGTTCCTGCACGGGAAATACTTCTGCGCCCGGCCGACTGCCAGCAGCAGGCCGCAACACTCTTTCGGGTACTCGGTTGCAGCGTGCGCCTGGATCGCCGCGATGATGTGCTTGCGCATAGTCAACTCCTGCTAATCAAGTTCACAGCGGGAAATCCACCGAAATTTAGCTCTTCGTTTTCGCCGAATCTGAGCTTGCAGGACGACAGACAGCCCTTGCACTGATCCTTCGAGGGGGCATCCGTGGGGTTGTCTTCGTCATCAAACATCGCTGTCCCCGTGTAGTTACAGTCAGGGCCCCTGTATCCCCCTGTCATGGCCCAGTGGCAAAACGTTGTCATCTGGCGGCCGGGCAATCCGTGGTTGTCGATCTCTCCCGGGGAGGAAAGCTCCCAGACCACGGCTTCCCCGTCCTCGCTGGTTTTCTGGTCGATGTACCAGATCTCCAGCGCCTCTTGAGTCGGGTCTGCGGCTGGGTTGCCGTCGGGGAAGTTGGCCGCATCGAGGTACTGGGCCAGAGTCTCGCGGACTGTTAGCTTGAACTTGAGCATGTCCTCGAAGGCCAGGCACAAAGCTGTAACCCGTCCATTCACGTTGCCCGCGGCGAAGGTCGGCCGAGAAGCGGTGCCGTCACTGCTCGAGGAAATACCCTCAATCTGCACCGGCCACGCCGCGTACTCCTGGCCCTGCCAGATAATCGCCTTGGCAGGCAGATCCTCTTCGGAACCTTCGTAGGCCAGCAATTCCTCTGGCGTGTGCGGGATGGCATGACCGTGGAAGCGTAGGTAATCCGCGCCGTACTCGGTCCCGTCAATTTCGAACAGGCGAATCTCGCCGCCGGGCTCCAGTTTCTGGATGTCCGTGATCAGTGCCATGGGCGGTTATCTCAGGGGTGAAAGGTTTGCTGGAAGGTGGCGGTGATGGCGTAGACCTGGCCGCCACGATGAACAGGCTTGTAGCCGTTGCACTTGTAGAGCCCAAGCACGCCGAGTGGTGGCGTCCAGAGAAACGCCTTTGCCCCTTTGTGCTTGTCGAGGAACTTCCTGATCTCCAGGATTCGCGCGGCCATACCGGTAAACGTCACCGGCCAGGATTCCGACTGATTGTTCAGTCCGTCCTCGACCGACTGCTCATAGCCATCGCCGAACTTTTTGGTCCGGACGCGCTGGGTAATCTCCCCTTCCGCGCCCTTCTCCGTTGCCCATGTAAATCGTTCGATTGCCATCAGCGCCCCTTGATTGCTTTGTTGATGACGCCGCCCTGGCCCATGTCCTTGTTGCGCATCTGCTGGTACTTCTGCTCCACAAAAGCCGCCAGCTCCTTGCCGAACAGGTCGTAGCCAGGCGCGTCGGCGGAGGATGATGCGTTGCCGTCTCCGTCGATATGCACCTCGACGTTGATCTGCGTTGCACCCGCCCCGCCACCGCCCATGGCCATAACACCCAGCTTGCCGCTGGATGTGCGAGTCAGTGGCATGATCGCCTCTGCTCCAGCCTCCCCCATGACTCCGGTTTTGCCGTTGGCCATTCCAAATGCTGTGGGCTTGCTGACGACCGAATTGGTGAAGGCGCCGCCGTCGGCGAACATCTGCACACCGCCCGACCAGGCGCCGCCCAAAGCTTGCGGGAAGTAGGTGCCGGAATAGCCGCCAGCCGAGGCGCCAAGGTTTGACGACGCGGCACCTGCAGACCCGGCCGCCAGTCCGTTGCCGCCGGCCGCGCTACCACCGAGGTAACTCGCTGCCGAGCCCACCAGGCTGCTCAGCAATGCCGAACTGGCCTGCCGTGTTGCAATGCGTGCCATGTCTGCGAGAACCGACTTCGTGAAGTCAGCAAACGAGAACTTCCCTGTCGTGGCGAAGTTAACGACCGCGTCCTCCATCGAACTGAAGGCGTTGCCGAACAGGCTTTTCGTCTGCCCGGCGACGTTTCGTGCCGAGTCCAGGTAGTTGTCCCAAGCCGCTGTCGCGCCTTTGGTCCAATCGCCCTGGGCGTTCTCCACGTCCGCGTAGTTCTGCCGGATCTGGTCAGTAGCGGCCTTGTTCGCGTCGGCGAGCGCCTGCGACTTACGCTTGAATTCTTCCTCCGACATATTGCGCGACGGATCGGACTTCTGGTTGGCCAGCTCCAGCGACTGCTGAGCAAACCGGTCTTGCTGGCTGTTCAGCTCGCTGCTGAGTGCGTTTTGGCGGTCACCCTGCCCCACGCCAAGAACCGCGCGCTGCCCGGCAAGCTCCAGGGCTCGCTGTTGCTGCCCCAGTGCCTGCACGTAGGTACTGATCGCCCGCTCCTGCTTCGCCAGGCGCCCGGTCTCGTTGGTTGCCAGCACTTCAAGCTGGCTGTCGGCATCCTTCTGCGCCTTGACCATCCCCGCACGCGCGTCAGCGATCTTCTGGTCGAGCTGGATACTTTGCGCGGCAGTGGCGGACTTCTTGCCCTTGGCGGCCTCCAGAGTGGATATCTCGGCCTCGTAGGCTGCCGTTACCTGGTCGCGCTCATTACCGATCAGGGCTTGGCGCCGCAACAGGTAGTCTGCCTCTGAAATAAGCCCAGCCTTTTGCGCTGCGTCCAACTGCTTCTGGTAGTTTTTGTAGTCGGTAGCGATGGCCGCTAGGTTGTTCTTCGCGTCATTGAAGCCGGTCAGATCCACGCTGCCGGCAGCAACCGTGGGGTCTTTGTTCTTGTCTTTAATGTTTTGGATCGTCTTAGCCACATAGTCTGGCTGGACGAGCGGACTGTCCGGGTTTGCTTTGCGGAGATTTTCGACTGACCGCTGGTAATCTTTGATCAGCTTATTGCGCTTCTCTGCATTGGTCAGGTTTGAATCGCTGATTGCCTTGAGCTTCTGCTCGGCCTCAATCCCTTCCTGCTGAACACGCACCTGATCCTCTTGGGCTTTGGTTCGCTGACCACCAACAAAGACCATAAGCTGGAGCTGATACAGCTCCTTCTCAGAAGCCGCGAGTTTCTTCTGGGCGTCAGTGTCATCCGGGTCAGCTTTGAGCGCGCTTCGAGCGTAAGCCGCACTTTGGGTAAGTTCAGCGATCCTTTTGGCCGGCCCTTCATCGCGACCAATATTTTTTATCGCGTCGAGGGACTTCTTGGCCTCATCCGTAATGCCTTTCCACGCCCTTTCGATAGTGCCGAGATTCTGAGTGATCTCACCAGCCCTGCCCTTTACGGTGTCGGCGTAAGTGTCGGTCAAGAGCTTCGCTGCACCGATGGTGTCGCCCTGCTCCTTAAGCGCAACAATCTGTGAGTAAACCGAGGCGGTCAGGAAATGATACTGATCATTCAGAGACTTCGCAGCAGCAACTGGGTCCTCAGCAATCTTTACGAACTCCGCTACCGTCGCATCAACAGACCTCCCCGTCGCTTTCTCCATCGCCAAGGCGGCTTCTGAAATTTCAACGAAGCTCGCACCCGCAATCTTTCCATTGCCTGCCAGCGTCGACAGCACCTCTGCGGCCTGGCCAGTAGTGCCGACCGTTGCGCTGATCTGACGCGCCATATCGCTCAGTTGGCCCGCACTCACACCGGCGTAATTGCCTGTGAGGATCAGCGCCTTGTTGTAGTTATCTTGCTCCTCACTGCCTTGATGGTAGGCGTATGCAAGACCGCCTACGGCGGCGGTAGCCAAAGCCAGCGGTGTCAGGATGGCAAGCAAGCCAACAGCCCCTGCACCCGCGCCAGCGCCCAATTGAGCCACGGCGCGAACACCACTACCCCAGTCGCCCGAAGACAATGCATTGCCCAACTGAACAACGTTTTCCTGAGCTTGCCGGGTGCCCAGGCGCAGCTTGTCGAAACCGGTATTGGTTTTTTCGAGCTTTGCGTAATCCTTATCGATATTGCTCAGAGCTTTGTTGTAATCCTCCTGGCTCAAGCGCCCAGCATCCAGATGTTTGCCCAGTTGCTCTACCTGGGTATCCAGCTTGGCCAGGGCCGCGCGAGCCGGGTCGATGGCACCCAACAGACTGTTGAGGGCCTTCTGCTCATCCATGGCCGACTTGGCCAAGGCCACCTGCTGCTTGTCGAGCTGCGCCGAGATCTTCGCGGCCTCGGCCTCGCCATAGGCGCCGGTCTTCGTCAGCTTGGCGAGCGCGTCCCGCTGCTTTGCCAGGTCCTGCGTGGTCTTGGCGCTAGTGGAAAGCGATTTCTCCAGCGCCTGCATTTCGTTCATCAGCGAAACGGCGGATTGCTCGGCCCGGCCACCGGCCTTCGCCATCTCATCCAGGCTCGTTTTTGCCTGGATTGCATCGGCCGAGTCGATCTTGACGCCGAGCTCTGCGATATTCATCGACTCACCTTGAATAAGTGCCCGTGGTTACGGGCTGTTTTCCCTTTCCTCCGCCATGACGCGCAGGGCTTCGCCTTCCAGCACCTGAAGGTCAGGAAAGATTTCAGCGAGTTTCTTTTTCTTGATGCCGAGGAATCCGGCCACGTCGCGGATGCAGGTGTAGTCGAGACCGATCGCGCCACCGGCGCCCGCCCGCCACTGAGTCGACATCCGGTTGAACAGGAAGAACGCCGGCCAGTTGCAGGGCCAGACCTCGGTCACATCTTCAAGGTCACCCGGGGTGAGCCCGAACAGGCCCATCAACTCAGCAGGTGCCGCCGGCGCGTAGAGTGCGCGGGCGGCGTCCGTCAGTTTCCCAAGCGGGCCTGATTGAATGCGCTCTGGTAGGCATTCACGACCGCCTCAGCAGCGCCCTGGCAGGACGTCACCAACGCCCGAATGCTCTTGTCGTCAAATTTGTCGTCGAAGCCCCAGCCGACTACCAGGTCCTTGATCTGCTGCGACTGCTGCTCAGTGTCAGCAGCAACGATTTCGGAAAGCGTTGGGCTTTCGCCCAGGGCGGTCCGAGCTTCATCGCGCTTCAAGTTCCACTCATCAAACAGAGCGGCAAGCCCCGGGCGATCCCGATACTTAAAGGTGAACTCGATTTTCTCGGGCTCACCCCCAACGATAGGGATCGACACGAAGGCCTTGAACGTCGGGTTTTGGGCGATTCTGATCTTTGCCATGGGTTACGCCACCGTCAGGTAACGGGTCGGTTCGCCCTGCAGCGCCAGATTGACGGTGCGGGTCAGCAAGTTGCTGCGGGACACAGTCGGCTGATTGGAGAACGAGGTGAAAGCGCCGTAGAACAGCGTGTCGTTCCCCGGCAGGTTCAGACGCGCAGCCTGAATGGTCTGGCTGGCATCCGCCGCACGCAGGATGGCGTTGAACGCCTGGGCCGGGTCATCCGCAATGGTCAGCGCCAAGCTGGCCGCCGCTTTGTCGGTTGGCATCTGGCGGCCCTGTTTGTCTTCCAGGAACACCACGTCCAGATAGTTCTGGGTGCCGCCGGCGAAAGCCACGTCAGTGATTTGCGGAATCTGCACCCAGGTCAGCACCTTCTTCAGCGAGCCGATGCCGGAGCCGGCCGGGTAGACCTGCACGTCGGTGGTATCGATGCCTTCGAGGGTGATGGCGGTGGCAGTGGCAGCTTTCACACGCACAACCCGATTACCCAAGCGAGTCCAGCCAGAGGTGACAATCACGATGTCGCCAGCCGACAGTGTGCCGCCAGTCACAGTGGCCACAGCCTCAGCCGCGTTGCTCAGTGCCGAAAACGGGATGTCCGGGCCATAGGTGGCACCGTGCTGGAAGGTGCCGCCGTCCGGAATTTTGTAGCCCATGGGTATTTCCTCTTTGCAAATATGAAAAAACCCGCTCAATGGCGGGTTCGTGGGTTTGCCCAGTGGGCGGGATCAGTTCGTGTCGGCTCGGTATAAGAACGAAACCGGGACGGTGTAGGTGGAATCGCCGGTGATGCCAGGGCCTGGGTCGACCGGCGACATGGTCACCACGGTGACCGCCCCCTTCGTGTCTCGGGCGTATAGCGGGAACAGATCGGTCAGCTCAGCTGCTACAGGGTTCGTCTTGGTCTTACCCGTGCCCGCCGGCGCGATGATGCTCACCTGGAAGACTCCGGTGAACAGCCGGTGATCACCGCCGAGCGTGTTGCTCGCGGTGTCGCCCGGGATAGTGAAGGCTCGCAAGTAGGTCTCGCCCGCCGCCGGCGTGTAGGCCGTGTTCTCGAAGACGATCTTCAGCTTCTCCGACCTGGCAGCATTCCAGGCGATCAGCTTGGCCTCGTAGATCGAGGCGATAATTGCGTGACTCATACCTGGTTGTTCCTGATGGCCTCCAGCACGATCTGCTGGAAGCGAGCCACAGTTACCCGGACCATGCCCCCGGGGGCCTGAGTGGAATGGCCGAACTCCAGCGGAATCGCATAGGGCAAGTTGTTGATGATGTAGGCCATCTGGCCGGCGGTGAAATCGCTCATCGCGGCGACCAGGGCAGCTACTGTCTCGGTGCCGCTCGGGTCTACCTCATCGAACGTGACGCTCTCGACCACGCCGAGCGATATGTGCCAGTTCGCACGGAACCGGCCGCCGACGTAGCCTTCAGGGGCCTTGATGTCCATGCCGTCGTTGAGCTTGCGGCCTTTCTTAAGCCTACCGCCCTTCGTGAGGTTCGCCGGGTCACTGCGCAGCGCGCTGTTGTGATCGTCGACGGCCTTGTTGTACTGGGTGGCCACTGCGTTCTGCGCCCAGATCTCCGGGTGACCCACGGGAGACATGCGGATCAGGCTGCTGCCGACCTCGATGATGATTTCGCGCACGCTGGCATCGATGGCTTCACCCGTCTGGGCGGCGAACTCTGCCAGGCTCAGCGCGAAGCTGCCGGATTGGATCGCCATATCATTTCCTCAGTTGCGCCGTCCACGTCGCATCAGCAGGGTCCGCAGACACGTTCATCACCCGCAGCCCATTGACGATATCGCCAATGGCAGGAGCTGCCGGCACAGCCGTTGGCACGCCGCCCTGTGACACGAACAGCTCGTTTTGCAGCACAAGCAGCTTCTTGTCGGTCGTCTGGATCAGAGAGCCGTCGATTTCCTTGGACAAGTAGCTGCCAAGAACGCCGCGCCCCGAGTACATCACGGTGGTCTCCGGCGTTTCGCCACCCAAGTCTGGATCGTACTCGCCCGCGACCTTGCGCACGCCTGTCATCGGTTTCACCGCGTCGGCCAGGCCATCAGGATCGTCGAACGCTTCAGCCAGCTCGGCCTGGATCTCTTCGCGCATTCCCATGATCAGATCCTTTTCAGCATCATCACGCCGGAGCGCTTGATCCACGGCTCCAGTAAGGCCAGGGCGAAGTTCACGCCCGCCGACTGATCGGTAGAGCCTGCCACATAGGTCTTGCTCACCGATGTGCCGGACTGAGCCGATACCGTCTTGCTCTGCACTTCCTTCTGCGTGGCCGTGTACAGCTTGCCCGCCACCGCTTCTTTGGCAACCTGGGCGCCGGCTGTTTTGATCTCGGTCGGGACCGGATCGGGAACAGCCCGCTTAATCTTGGCCGTGAGCCAGGCATTGGCCATGGTCACAGCAAGGACCGGATCACCGGTGCCAGCCCAGTCAGGACCGAGCTGGGCGTCAACATCGGCAACGATGATGAAGTCGGTCATGTGCTTGTCCTTATTCCGCTGGCACCAGGGCCTGCAGGTCTTCTTTCTTGGCGGTCGCGTCGAAGGTAATGCCCTTCACGGTCAGCCACTCTTTCAGCTCAGGGACCTTCATTTTCAGAGGGTCGGTTTCCGGGGTTTCCTGATCCTTGCCGTCGGAAACCTTGATGCCGGCGGCCTGGTAAGCATCGAAGATATCCGGCGCATCGCCATCGACGACCACCTCAGTGGCGGAACCGATGACACCGAAGAATTCGCTCAGCAGGCGGTAGCACACGCCGCGCTCTTTGCCCGGCTTGTTCGTGTAGATCACTTTCATGAGTCACCTCAAAAGCATCCCGGCGCCATAAGGGCGCCAGGCTGTGTGGGCCGGATTACGGCGTGGTGGTACCGCTGATCACAGCGGCGAACGGGACCTGCTTACGGTTGAAGACACGCTGCCAGTTCGCAGCCGCGGCGTACTGAGTGGCGGTTGGGCTGAGGTTCTGAGCCTCGGAACCCTTCCAGCTGAAGCCGGCAGGTTGGAGGATGTAGGTCTTCCGCTCCCACAGCACTTCGGCACCGCCACCGTTACCGCCGCCCGGCTTGCGCTCCAGCTCTACCGGTACCTTCGGCGTGCCCTCGCCGTAGCCGAAAGCGCCTTGGCCGAAGAACACGGACAGGTACTTGCCTGCGCCATACACCAGGGCATCGTCCATGAACACTGGCTTGCCGAGATAAGTGGCCAGGATGATCTTGCCGTCAGAGTCACGCAGGTACTCGATGAGGTCCTGCTTGACCATCTGGTTCATCACCACCGAGTGCACGCCGATCGCGCCAAACTGGTCAGCGGCATCGCCGGCGGTGAACGCAGCATCCTGGAAGGCATTCGCGCTGATGGTCGCACCCGCGTCGATGACCATGTCACCACCGTTGTTCGCAATGTTCGAGGCGATGATGCCGCGAGCTGCGCCCAAGGTGTAACGCTGCCACTGGCGGGTCCAGTAGGTACCGAAGCGGTTGCGGATTTGCTGCTGAGGTTCGGTGTTCGCCAGCTCAGCGGTCAGGTCGGCGACGCCGTAGCCTTTGTTGAGATACAGAACCCGGGCGCGCATGCTGTCCTGGGTGACTTTACCGACCTCGCCCTGGTCGTTCGGGTCGTCGTTGCTGATGTTCGGCGCTTCATCAGCGTTGAGATCCTGCCAGTAGCTGATCTCTGCAGTGCCCTGGCTGCCGGAGGCGATCTCATCCAGCACAGGCGAGCGAGTCACGATGCCCGACTCATATACAGCGGTCTTTTCCGGGCTGTTAACCGGCGCCAGGGTGGCGTAGTAATCCCCGACGAAGATGTCGGTCAGTTGGGTAGTTGCCATGGATTAGGTTCCTTTGGTGGCCTGGATTTTCTTGAATAGCTCGGGGTTGTCACGGGCGATCGCAGCGCGCTCGGTTTCCGTGTACTCACCCCACTTTTTCGTGGCCTTGCCACCGTTGTCGCCGGTCTGCCCGGCACCCTGAGCCCTTGGCCACAGGTGTGTTGCTGTTTCACGCAGCGATTCCGCCCATTCGAGCGGGGACAGCGGGGTTTTCCCGTCCTTCCCGTAAACGACCTCGCCGTCACGGTCGGTGGCAATTGCCTCGCCGTCTTCACTGAGTTTGAAAGTGCCCCGGGCGCGCAGGATGATGTCCTCGGCAGCCTCAGGGAGCGCGCCGGCCTTGATGGCAGCAGCGCGGATGGAATCGGCCAGCACTTTGTCGCTGTACTTGGCGGCGAATTGCTCGGCCTTGTCGGCGCGGGTCTTCTCGGCGCTCAGCTTGGTGTCGTAGTCGCTGCGTAGGCGCTCGGTGCGGCGGGTGATCACCTCGTCCAGCTTGCCTTCAGCGATCAGCTTGGTTTCTTCGTCCTGGCCAACCTTCGCAAGCAGCCCCTTGACCGCTTCGATGTCCAGGCCTTCGAACTGCCCCTTCAGCTTGTCCAGTTCGGTTTTGATGGTCCGGTTCGAGCCCAGCAACTCCTGGTTCTTGGACTTGAGGCCGGTTACTTCCTTATCCAGATACTCCTGAACCTTTCCGCCTAGCGCCTCCTGAAGGGCTGCGGTCTGAGTTGCGTCGAGGGTGAGGCCAGCGGCGGCCGGGTCAAATTCAAATGGCATGGGTATCCCCTGGGGACTTGGTTGGCCCGCCTGACGGGCATAAAAAAACCGCCCATTGGGCGGTTTGGTGTGAATTCTGTGGTTTATCGGACTATCGAAAGCCCGCGCATGACCAGGTAATCCGCGAACTGCGTCCTGCTCGGCGCATATGGCGGCGGTCGCATACGTAGGCCTGGCGTATCTCGATTCAATCGAGTCCGCCGCCCGTTTGGCTCGGTACAGTGGGTTGGATCTTCGATCTGGAAGCCCTGCTCGGAAGCGTATAGCTCGACCGCCAGCCGTACCTGGCCCCATTCAAGCTCAAAGGGCACGAATGTCTCGGAAAGAGTTTGGTATTCGATCTTGCAGTCACGTCGGGGCCAGGCCATTGCCTGCTCAGGCTTGGCCTTGCGGCCCTTCCACTGGCGACCGTTGATGTCGGCCGCAGCGCGCAGTAGCAGTTCGACCTGCTCAGCCTCAGCTTCAGGTATCCGGAACCCGTAGTAGTCGCGGTAGAAGGTCAGCTTCTCCAGCGGCACGAAGCTATTCGCGTCTGGCCTGCCCTTCCCATCCTCAACAATGATCTGCATGTGCTATCTCAACCTGGTTGAGCGCCGAGTGTAACGCCTGCTCGGGTGAACATGTCAGGCTCTGCATCCTTCAGTTGCGCCAGGGTCAGCGGCTTGAATGACTTATCGAGCTGCAGCTTGGCAAACTTCTCCGGCGTCAGCCCGCCATCGCGGAACAACTTGCCCCGGACCGGCCCAAGAGCATGGTCTTGGAAGCTCGCCGGTTGCGTTGCCAGCCACTCGTAATAATTTAGGCCGGCGTCGACTTGGGCCCCGCCGTTATCGCCTACCGAAGCGCGCGTGGCGTCCTTGGCGAACATTTCCGAAAGCCTGGTGGTCGGCACCGTGGTGGACCGGCAGTTGATGTGCGCCGGCGGCAGCGGACCTTTGCCCAGGTCAAAGCGCATGCCGTCCAGGCCCTTGCATTGCTGCGAGGTCTTGCGGTCGAGCGTCGACACCCAGCGATAGCCCAGCACCACGTCGCTGTTGGCCTTCAGAGTCTCCATTCGTGCCGTGGTGGCTACGTGCTGGATTGCCGTCTGCACCACGGCGGCAGCGTTGCGGTTGCTCACCGCCAGGACGCCGTCAGTGAAGTTCTGCGCCGCGGTCCCGCGAATCGCCTGGATGATCTGGGCATTGGTCTGGCCCTGGCCGAAGCCGAGCCGGATAGTGTTCGTCACACGCATTGTCTCGGTCCGCGTCCAGCCGCTGACGAAGCTCTTCAGCAGCTTCCCGCCATCGATGCCCTTCACCTGCAGCGGATAGGAGAACACCGCCGCACGGATCACCGTGTTGGTCGGCACCACCGCGTCGATGGAGAGTGCATTGCTCAGGCTTTTGGCCTCAAAGCTCGACTCATACAGCGCGATGTCGACCAGATCGGCCTGTACCAGGTCACCGTAGGCCTTGTAGATATCCAGCAGCTTACCGTCCACCCGGGCCAGGAACTGCTCGAGGCGGTCCCGGCTGTAGGTGGTCAGCTCCTTGCGGGTGAGTTGCTCCCGCACCAGCTTGTCGATCTGGCGCAGGTACTTCTCGAACTTTTTGACCTCGCCGGCCTTAAGCCGCTCCAGCATTACCGAGTGTCGGGTCGTCTGCTCCAGCAGTTGGCTGTCCGCCTGTACCTGGTTTGTCGATGGCATCGTCTTTGTCCAAGTTGATGCCGGCCGACTCGCGCTCATCGCTGATCAGTTCGGCTTCGTCTTCGTAAGGGCGTTCCGGCAGCTTGCCGGTGGTGAGATACTGCCAGTAGGTGTCGGCGCTGATCGTCCCAGCCATTACGCCCTTGAGCAGCTCGGCAAGCACTTGGGCATCGACCACCGGGGTCACGAATTCTGGGTTCACCTTGAACTTGACCTGCTTGGGGTCGTAGCCCTTCCACTCGGCGGCGTATCGCAAGCCCTGCTCCACCGCCTCGGCCACCGTGATGACAATGCTGTGCAGCGTGGCGTGCTGATCGTTCTGGCGTGTTTTGCGCGCCTCGCCCGACTCGGTGCCGGCCACGTCCATGACCTTGGCACCGGCCTCAAGCGCGGCGTTCTTCTGGTCGTCCATGGCCTTGCGCACTGCTTCGATACCGGCGCCCTGGAATTCCAGGTAGCCGCAGGAACCGGAAGGCCCAAGATCCCATGCCGCCGAAGGGCCGGTGACGCTCAACTCCACCGCCTCATCCAGGCCAGAAACCCACGGCTGCGGGTGGCTGGTCTGGTGCAGTGATGTGAAGTAGTCAGCGCTCAACTGGTAGGACTTCAGCGCGGCCCGCGCCATGGTCAGCAGTGGCACCTCATCGACGTCCGGCGAGTTGTCAGTCGAGCCGCAGTAGATGACGGGCAAATAGGCCAGGCCTTTAACCAAGCGGTTATCAGTGCCAGTGGTGCCAAGCGGCTTCTCGTCCTCCACCAGCTCACCGCCTTCATTCCGCACGGCGGTGTAGCAGACCTCGTTGAGCATGAAGAACTCACGGAAGACCGTATCGCAGTCGTGGCTGTAGCGATCGCCGCCCTTCTTGCGAAACTCACGGAACACCGAGAGAACGAGATCCTGCCGACCACCTTGATCAGCAGTGTCCCAGTTGATGGCGTTGCGGGTGGCATACGTCGAGAAGTACGGCTCGCCGCTTTCATCGATGTTCACCACCAGCGGCACCCGGCCGTGCGAAATAGCCTGGCGCACCATACGGAAGAACAACTGCTTCAGGCCGAAGCCGTCGGCAGTGGCGTTATCCTCCAGCCCTTTCAGGCCGCCAGGCAGCTCGATCTCCGGGATCAACCGAGACACTAGGCCCATCATCGAACGTAGCGAGTCGCGCACCCAGTGCTCGTATTGAGCCCGGTTCGTGTAGTTCTCGTAGAGGTACTTGTTGCCGGTGGCGTCGATCTTCTCGGCCTCGACCATGCCACTCGGCTTGGGCAGGTTGCGCTCGTTGCGCTTTACGGCGCACTCACCCTCGAGCGCGTCGTCCATCATCTCCCACTCAGCGATATGCGCGTCGTAGTCGGGGTTTGTCGATTGCACTGGCATCAGGCCAAGCCTCCAATTCGGCGTGTTCCGCCTGTGCGTTTGCGTCGGCCCATCGAGACGGCGAAGTAGCGGAAGGCATCCGCGCCGTGCGATGACCAGTCGTGAAGTGGTTTGTCTTTCCAGCAGCCCCGCTTGTCGTCCCACTCCTTTCGGTAGTTCTCCAGGCAGGAAATACCCAATTCGCACTTGGACTCATCGAAGGAGCAGGCCGGAAGGATCTCCCGAACCTGCTCAATGCCCTCGTCGATGCCGAGCTTTGGAACAACGCTGAATTTGAGGCTGTATTTTTGCCCGTCGATCTCGTAGCCCTCCCGGGCCAGTTCGCGCCGGGTCTTGCCGTCGCTGCCGAATTCGCGGTTGTCGATGTCGTGCGGGCCCCAGTGATCGCCGTACGTGTATTTGCGATCCTTGAGCACCTTCATGTAGTGCCGAAGGCCTTCCCCGCTGTTCTCGTAGAAGTCGATGACGTGATACTCCTCGCCAACGATCCGGACGAACCAGATCGCCGTGGAGTCGCCCACACCGATGTCCCAAATCGTGTGCATCGGAAGGTGGCTGTTGTCCGGCAGCGGACCAATGCGCTGTGCACCGTACAGCTTGGTGAACTGCTTCGAGTAATAGGCGCCCTCGACCGACTGCTGGAAGGCCTCGACGGGAATCGACGGGTATTCCCGTTTCATGTCGTCGCCGAGTGTCTTCTCTTTGGCTGCGTACCAGGCGCGCTGGCCAGGGTTCGTGTCGATGCCGTGCTTGGCGAACAGTTCGTTGAAGTAGTGGGTCAGGCGCTGTGGGATGACCACATCAGTCGGCTCAAGCCAGTAGGCCTTGTTCTTCCACCATGAGAAGAAGAAAAACTTCCAATCCAGCAGGCCCAGAGCCACGCCGGCAAGTTGCTGCCGTTCCGCACTCTGCGAGTAGTCGAAAAAGTAGCCGGCCCTGCCCTCCGCTGTCGATTCAATCGTGACGAAACACTCAGCAGCGACAGCCTCGAAAGCACCGGTGACGATCTCCCGCGCCTTGTGCGGGAACTTGGCACAGATCTTCCCGAACTCGGACACGTGCAGATAGCGCAGCGTGCCGCCCCGGAACGAGGTGGAGACGTAAAGCGAGCCGCCCTTGCTGAACACCAGTTCGCCGGCAGCGTCGTTTCTCGCCGGGTTAGCAGCGCGCAGCTCCTTCGGCAAGTTGTCGTAGGCGTACTTGACCTTTTCACGAAACAGGCGCTTCGCATCGTTCAGTGTGTGAGCGATCAAGGCGCACTTGGCAGCCTCGAACAACGCTGCATCCAACTGGACGATGCACACCAACGTCGTAAAGCCCAGCTGGCGTGCTTTCAGGATGATGTTCCGGGTATGCATCCCCTGGAAGTAATCGATCTGCTCCTGCGTCATGCGGAAGCGAACCTTCTTGCCCTGCTTGTCGGTGATGAAGTAGAGATTATTCAGTCGCCAGAACCGATCCCGAAGCAGTTTCATGTGCTCGGGTTTCATTTCAGGCGTCCTGTGATAATTCGTCCATCATCTTCGAGATCTCGTCGGCGTCGTCCGTCTTCTCCTTCTCGTCCAGGCTGAATGCCTGACGCTCCAGAACCTGCAGGTTCTTCATTGCAGAGGAAAGCTGAAACAAGGTTTTGGAATTGCTGGGTAGCGCGACAGCAGCGAGCATCGAGGCCCGGCGCATGCCGTTATTGTCCTCGTCAGTCTCGTCGATGATCGCGTCTTCGATCTCTTCGCGGCGCTGGATGGTATTGAGCAAGTCATCCATCAGCAGGTTCGCAAGGTTCGTCGCCTTCCGAATGTCTCGCCGATGGCTGCGAACCACCCGAGCGCCTTCTTCTGCGGCCTCTGCGATGATTTCGGCGTCAAGTTCGCAGTTCGCGCCTTGGTCGTTGCGAACCTCTCCGCGAACCAACTTGCTGCGAACCTCTTTGCGCACCTGGTCGGAAAGGTCTCTCGCCCATCCTTGAACCTTGGCTTTCTTCCGTATCGCGGTGTCGCTCACGCCTTGGCGCTCTGCGATGGTCCTGATGGAAAGCGAACCTGCCCGGTAGGCGCGTTCGATTGCCTCCCAGTCGGGTTGCTTGGTTGTCATAAATTGTCTCAGGTAAGCCTAAAGGCGGGATTGAAATAGTGGCGCGTTGCCGGTATTGGTGGTGATCAATCAACCGCAAGGAAATTTATATGTCCGCCAATATTCACGCAGCCACGCTTAATACCAACAACCCCGGATACAATGCCGAGGATCGACGCGCATTCGCAGTCGGAATAGCACTAGAGCTAATCTCTGCAAAACTTTCTGCTGGCGCATCTACCGATCTAGAGGGCGAATTAAGCCGACTTTCAGGTTATGCAGACGAGATTCAGGAAGCGCTGAAGGTGAAGTGACACACCCGTGCCGCACTCACCTGCGGCACACCTACCCTTCCCCGATATCCAGCAGCACATCAATCAACTTCTGCTCGCCCAGGCGCATGGCGCCCAGACATTGCAGGTCATCGCACTTAGGGCCAAGGCCGAACACAGTTACCTCTCCTTTTGCTCCGATCAGCGTCAATGCGCCTACCGTGCACTCGGGATGCTCACCGGCATCGAGGTCGTCGGCAATCTTGCGCAGGGTCTTGGCTGCATCGCGCCATTCTTCCCGCTTGAACTCAAGAACCTTGACTGTCATTCGTTCACCATCAGATGGGTTTGTGCATGGGCGCGGCCCTGGAGCAATCCAACGATCAGGCCCTGCGGCAATCCGGCAGACTTGGCAGCGCCCACAGCATCGACAATGGCCTTGTCGAGAGCGACTACCGCAGCGTTGATTTCTGGGCTCATTGGCAGCATGTGCCTCAGGCGGGTGCCGTTGGTCATGTATGACCCTCTGCAATGAAACTCTGCACCAATCGGAAACCTCGCCCTAACTCCGACTCATACTGGAGTGACGGTCAAGCACGTGAAATACCCCACCCTGATTGAATCCATTACAGTAATGGAGACTCGAACAACTGCAATCACGGAAGAAACGCCTTTGAAACTTCGTCTTTTAGTCCTACTTTCCAGCATCGCTCTGTGTGCTGAGGTGCAGACTGCGCCATCCTCCGAAGCCGAAGCTGTCTTTCAACACGCAATGCTTTTAGCTGATGAAATACAGCAACGAGCTAATCAGCTGGTTGAAAAAGAACAGCAGGGCAAAACTGACAAGCTCACACTGAGCCAGTCCATACAGGAGGCTACTAAAGGACTTGAGACCTATGAGGACGAGCTGCGTAAAGCTAGCGCCGGAGGGCACGGTGTAGCGACTTTCATGTTGGCGAATATGCAAGAGAGTAAAGCGGCAACCTTTCTAAATGGCTATAAGGCTATGCATGTAGAAGCCTGCTCGCTTTACCAGACCGCTGCGGATCAAGGCTTGGTTGCCGGAGCGATAATGCTGTTGCGCGACTGTGACGAGGCGTTCCTGCGATTCAAGTTCGATGACCCCGAGTTTCTTCGCAAGTATAGCCAGCTAGCCAATGCCCTAGAGCGACCAGATCTGTACTCTGACCATTATCCATTGCCTGCAATACGCTCGTACTGCTTCAAAGATTCACTGAAAACGGAAGCCAACCGTCAACTACCGTTGACCACTATGAGGGACTTCTTCGAACCAGTGTCTCTGAGCTTGGAACAGTTTCGCGCCGACGGGTATTACCTGTTGGCCGTTATGGGCGATTTCGCGAACCCGAAAGTTCAGGCCTATTTCAAGCAGTCGCAGACGATAGCACCTGACTGCCTAGACCCTTCCAATCTCAAGTCACTTTTCAAAAGTATAGAGAGTAAAAGCCACTGACTTCAGCCATCTTTCAACACGATTTGGCGCTTTCGAAAACGTGGCGCGGATTACTTGGCTCGGCGCTCCATACCCCCAGGCGCCTTGTCACATTGCAGGCAGTGCTCGCAGTTCAGAGTCCGGCACAGCCAGGCCTTCACCCGCTGCCAGTACGTGACCATGAAGATGTGGCGGACGCCAGCCAGAGCCAGAGCGAGGTGAAACGTTAGGCCAGCAGTGGTCGGGCCGAAGAAGATGTTCTGGCTGCGCACCATAACGACGAAACCGCTGATGGCGATGGCCGAGTAGATCAGCTTCCCGAGAATGCCGTCCCTCACCTTACCGCTCAGTACGCACCAGGCTGCCCACAGCGCGATAAGGCCGCAGGCGATGGAATTTATCAATTCAAGATTCATGGTGGATTGCCTCCCCCAAACCGCTGGCGAATGAGCGCCCAGAGGTCAGCGGATTTAATAGCTCTGTTGATGGCCGCCAGGAGCGAGCCGCCGAATGCCCCCAGAAGGAACCCAATCCCGGCGACGATCTTCGGCTCGGTAACGCCCAGGTAGGTGCTGACCATGCTGGTGAGGTAGATCGAGCAGGCCATGCCGGTGATGAGGAAGATCATCCAGGCACGCCAGTCGTTCAAGTCGTCCTTGTGCCACCAACTGGCGATTACGGCGCCGACGAGGCCCGCAATCAGTAGTTCGAACCTGTCGATCTTGTCGAGCAGGCGCTGTAGATACTCCATGCGCTCGACTCCGTGGGGCATGTTTGAAATAGGTCGGCCCCGTCGGCACTCCCTGCTAAGTGCGAAGGGTGTGGTGGGGCCGAAAACGAAAAAGCCCAGCACGACGGCTGGGCCTTGAATGGGTGCGCGACCTTAGCTGCGCGGTATTGCTTGAAAGCCCTGCATCGCTATACCGCTGCAGGGCTCGTCCTTCGTCGTAACTTATGCAACAGTACCGTCGGCGTTCAGTACATCCCAAGACATTTGGACTGGGATCACGAAATCCGCACTTGTATTCATGAATACACCATTTCCTGCGGGAACAAATACATCGTTCGTAAGCAAATACGCAGTCGGAATTCGAATTTGGGTCAAGTCAAACCGGTCGCCGGTTGGGCGACTTGTGCCATAGGTAATTTCGCGGCCGTTAGAACAGGATCGCAGAATTAGACCATGCGGGTTGTCTTGCGGCGCGATCAATGTTGCGATAAAGACCGCGTTGCCGTTGATAGTGATGTTTTGAAATTTTTTACCGAGTGTACGTACAGTCATATTGTCACCTATTGAGTCAAATGATTATTTGCGGAGATCCGCTTTCATGTCGCTCAAAGGCGATGGGGAGAGGCTCATGACCTTCTGGTTGTTGGGTCCGAGAAACTACTACTTACGGCAACAGGTCGTAGGTCACGTAGGCCGTACCGCCGCCGTTCTGAGTCATTGCTACCCACAGGCCCTGACCCGCAGGAATGGTCACAGAGAACGGAAGAGTGGAAGAACCGCTAACGGCGGACAAGATAACGGGCACGTTGGTCACCCAGCGCCCTTCCGGAATGGTCGTGCCGGTACTAATAAATCCGTTCCCGACTGGGCTGATCATGGTAGCTGTTCGAACTACCGCGCCATTGACGTTCTGCGCCGGAGTGAAAACTGCCTCTGCGTAGCTGGTTGCGATCGATTTGAAACGGCTGCCGATTTGTACTGGTTCCATTTTTTCACCTATTGAGTCGAATGATTTGTCGCGGAGGATTCCGCTTTCATGTCGCTCAAAGGCGATTGCTCGAGGCTCGTGGCCTTCACATGATTCAACGTCCCGCATCGGGAACATTTGATCTGGAGCTCTGTAAACCCACCCGTGCGGGCGAGAAGTCGTTTGCAGTTACCGCATCTGAATTCTTTCAACATCTGCAAATTCCTTTTGCTGAATCGCCCTTTCCTTGGGCAATAAAAAACCCGACGCAATGGCCGGGTTTTCTTGAATTTCCAGTGCAAGTTGCCGAAGGCAAAATACTAACTGTGGGGAAATAATGCCCTCAGCCGTGCGGGAAGTCAAGCGGCCTCTTTCATCTTGTAAATTATCCCGCCAATTGGACTCAGTGCTTTGGCATCGATGTCATAGCAGGCATCGAAACATAGCTGCACGAAAGGCTCCCAATCCCTCGCCCAAGCTGCCGACGGGAGCTTGATGCCGTACTCCCCTTCCACCCAGGCACGAAAGATCTCCGGCTTGATGAGCGGATCAGGGTTGGAAGACTGCCCTCCCTGGTGCATATACCGATAGCGGCGAAACACCCCCTTCGCTACGTACGCAGCACGTTCACGCTTACTGGCAGTCATGCGCTCTACCCGAGAGCACGCCAGGTTGAAAACCGCATCTTCCGCCTCCTCCCGATCATCATCGGTCGGCTCTGCCGCGTACATGGCGTTGCCGAAGGCTCGTAACTGGTAGTGGAGACGCGCTATCGCCGACTGGATATGGCCGGCCAAAGCACCGTGCACCGCATGATTTGCCGTAGGCCCCCGCTCACTGCTCTGCACCACCACCCCAAGTTCCGCGGCATCTGATGACTGCCCGGGTGCTGGGTTGTAGTTGCAGTCATGCCACGCTTGGCGCGCTGAATTAATCTTCATGCCGCAGCCCTCTTCAGTTCTCTTGTCCTTGCCCGGTATTCGGCGGTGATCGCTTTGAGTTCTTCCACGGTGTATTTGCGCGGCTCGTGATCGGCCTCCAGCGTCTCTACAGCCTCCAGGCCAATCCTGGCAATCAGCCCTTCGCGGAATCCCTGCGAAACCGTCAGGCCCTTGCGAGCGTACTTGGAAGATCCGGCATTGCAGCTTTTACACTGCAACCAGATGTTGTGCGGCACTAGCCTTAACTCTGGCCGGGCGCCCTTACCGAGGAAGTGGCCGGCATCGAACGCGCCGCCTGTCTTCCAGCCCTGGGCAGCCAGGATCGATTCCTGCGATTCACCGCAACTGATGCAGCCGCTGCCAATGCTCAATTCATAGGTACGACGGTAGTCGCGCATGGCCTTCTCGGCATCCTTGAGGTGGTCGCTGCGACTTTTAAGCGCCTCCTTTCTGAGCTTGATTTCGCGGCGCCCCAAATCCGCCAGGGCCTTGCGAGCGCTTGCCTGCCCCTTTTCTGACTTACCATGAGCGATGGCGCACTCAATCTCACCGCACACGGCTTGCGAGGTACGTTCAGGCTTGAACATCACTCGGCATGATGGGCAGCGCTTGCGCCGCGGCCCGCTTGAGACCAGTGGAGTTTTCCTCTGTATTGGAGTCCGTTTCATATTGCCTCCTTGGCTTTTTGTCGGTTGTTGCCGAACAACGGTGCCTGCCCCTTGGCCAGCTTCCAGTTGAACTTCTCCTTGCAGCCTGTCGCACACTGGCGCAGGTTGATGCTAGGTAGGTTTGTCATCGGTTCGCCGCAGTCAGGGCAAGGCTTTCCATATCCGTTGTCGTGGCTCATGCGGCCTCCTTAAACGCTTCAAACTCCGCCATTTCGGTAAGACGCTCTTCAGTGAGCGTCGGCCAGTCATGCAGCACTAGGTACGCGCAGCACTGGCGCCAAAAGTCTTGAAATGTCTCCTCCCCCATCGAGTCGTAGGAGAGGCTGCGGGGTGTCTTGCGGGTGAGCTGGCCCAGGCCGGGAATATCGAACGCCTCTTCGTCGCAGTACACGCCCGACTCCAGTTGCAGGGCCTTGATCGCGTCGTGGGACTGCTTGCCGGAGAACCGGTCGATGTTCTGGCTCAGCACCCGGCCAAGGCCGTGGACCAGGCCATTGAACCGCGGGTTGCGGGGCTGCTTGAGGTCGGCGCGGATTTTGGTGTTGATCCGGAAATCCCGCTCGCGAAGGATCGACCGATCAGCGTCGGAGGACGGCACAAATGCGGCCACCTCCTTGCCGGTGGCTGGATCTACCAATCGGCGCAGCACCAGGTACACGGGCATTGGTCGGGGTTTGACTGGCTTGGTCATTGCGCTGCCCTCTTCTCTTCCAAGTCCTGCGCCTGCTGGATCAGCAACGCGCGGCGATCGGCCAGATCATTGGCGGCCGCAATCCGTATCTCGTCTTTCTGCACTGCGCTGGCTTTCCGCATCTCCAGCATTGATATCTTCACGAGTTCCAGTTTCTGGCGAAGTGCAGGCTCTGGGCGGGTAACCGTGCCGGTGAGCAGACCCGCGATGGCGCGGCCATCCTCCGAGATTGGCTCGACGCTCAGGTCGGCCAGATACTTCTGGGCGTGCTCGCGGGGGATGCGTTTCAGCTCCATGGCCTTGGTGACGGCCTGGACACGGCGGTTTGCGTCGAATCCAACAGAGACATGCCAGCTCACCGGCTTTGCGTCTTCGCGCGCCTGACCAACGAACCGCTCGTAGGCGCTGATGAAGGCCATACGAGCGCCCACCTTGTCGCCGGCGTCGAGGACGGGCTTGGCAGCCGCCAGGGCCAGCTGGATCTCGTCGGTAAGCACAACGGTTTCAAATTCATCGTTGGTGGTCATCGCGATGGCCCATGCCTCGTCCTTGCCTGGTCGGCCGTCAGAGGATTGAACACGCTGCAAGATGTCAGCCATCGCCAGCTTGCCCTTCACCTCGAAGCGGCAGGCCTTCAGCGCGGCTTTCACGACAGGCACCGGATAGGCGCAGAGATCTTCGGCCATCATGGCGGCAGTCCCTGGATTCATTTCCTGACCCATCGCCTCGGCCGTCGCACAGATGGCAGAGGCCAGCCCGGCGACCTGCTGGTCGTTCATTTCAAAGGTATTCATTGCGGTCACCTGCTTGGCGCTTGGCGAGAACCATCTGCGCGGCCTGCTCGGCTGCGGAGTGGTTTGCCTCGGTCCGTTCCATCTGGCGGGCGGTTGTGCCGTTGATGCGCTGCCCGGTCACCCATTGGGTGTGGTAACTCTCGGCATTCGCCAGCAGTTCGTTGAGGCTGTGGCACTTGCGCAGCACAGCGGCATCGCTGGTTTTCAGGAAGTGGGCAGCGACGTGGTGGGCGACATCGGCGCCGAGCCTGTCGACGAGTAGAGCCATCTGCTTGCCGGCCTTAGCGTTCCAAACAGGCCAGGCGCCATAGCGCTTGCGGTAGGCCATGGCGTAGTTCGCCCAAACCTTGAAGGTTTTGCACGTCTGGTCTTTGGGGCCTGGCATGTCAGCGGGTATCTCAACCCGTGGCAGCTGGGGGGCGAAAGGCACGACCTGACCGGTCACGACCTTGGCGGAAGCCTGGGGCGTAATCGGTTCAATGACCGGTTCATTGACTGATTCAAGAGAGTTACTGATTCTGGGTGCAACTGCTGCACTACCCCCTGGTGCAGGAGATTCACTAGGGGGTGAACCTGCTGCACTACCCTGGTGAACCTGCTGCACTACCCCTGGTGCAGGAGGTGCACCACCACCATCGAGAGTGAGGAAGTAAACGTTTGACGAGTTTCCTTTCGGACCACCCTTACGGATTTCCTTACGCAGCAGCCCCGAGTCACATAGGGCTGCTATGTGGTTCATGACGGAGCGCTTGCTGATCTCGCACTGATCGGCGATGTGCTGGTAGGACGGCCAGCATTCGCCTACATCGCTAGCGTTATCGGCCAGTTTGATCAGGACAAGCTTGCGCAATGGATTGCCGACACGAAGCTTCATCGCGGCGACCATAAGGCCCATGCTCACGCGGCACCTCGCGTTGCTTTGTCGTGAGTGAACCGGCCGTCCCAAGTCTTCTTCATTGGCAGCTCGCCAGCCAGGTATGGGTCGTATAGGCGTACGGCGCCCTTCTTGAGCAGGATCGGCGTATAGGAGATAAATGGGTCTTTCCCGTGCGGGGTGACTTCGTGCTGGTGCTCGGTCATGTACTTGTCGCGGGCGTATGAGCCAACACGGTGGCGGGTGCCGGACTTGCTCTCGTTGTAGAGCCAATTGCGCGCCTCCAGGTACTTGCCCACCTGCATGACGTTGACCCCATTGAGGCCCTTGCAGAACTGGGTATGGGTCATGCCTTCCTTGAACAGGTTCTCCAAGGAGTGAATCTTGGTGGCCTGGGCCCGAACCTCCACCGAGAGTTGCAGGCGAGCCTGCTCAGCCGCTTGTTTCTGCTCCACCTCATCAGCCCAGGCGCGCGCGGCTGCTGCCGGATTGGAGAAGTCAGGGAGCGTTACAATGACACGACCACCTTCAAGCTCACGCCAGCGCTTTATCACCGCCATACGCATTGCTGCGCTGTAGCCGGTCAGCAGGCAGTCAGTGTGTTCCCGGTCTAGCAGATATTCGGTTTGCTGCCGGTTCATCCCGTCCAAATAGATACCCTGAAAAGTCAGGACATCTTCTTTGAGGTCAGCAAGCATGTTGCGAATGTCTGCCTTGACGTTGTCGTGCCGCTTGCCGGTAAGGTCGGCGATTTCACGCGAAGACATAGTCCGCGCCACGTTTTCAGATTGCGAAAAACGTGGCGCGAGATTGTTGGGGGTATTGACGGGGATGGATTGTGTATTCATTATTGCCTCGCTGAAGTAGCAATGAGCCAGGCCACGAACCTGGCTTTTTTGTGCCTGCGGTTTATGTGCGGGCTTTGTGCAACTCAATTACCGCCCCGATAGCTTCAAGGCTCGCCGACATGTACTTGGCGTGCAGGGCGCGGATCTTCTTTGCTTCGTTCGAGTCGATCTCGCCGTCTTCCAAGGCGGAAGCCACCATCTGGTCAAGAGCGCCACGCTGTGCGGATGCCGCCAGCGAGCGCTGATACAGATCGACGTTGTCCAACTCCCCCGCTTCCGGAATCTTCACGAACACGCCGCCGTACATCGCGCAGATGTAGTCCGGCAGGTGCTCGGTCTTCGTTTCGCTTTCAAGCACGAAGATCTCGGCATCGCTCAGCGGCTTGCACCCGGCGGTTTCATAGATCTGGTTCTCCAGGCGCTTGTCCTTGATGCCAAGGCGAGCAGCTGCGCAATCCATCCCGCCAGGGAAAGCGTTGGACACGGCCGCCATTACTTGGCGGCGGGTCTCTAGTACGGGCGTTTTCATGTCCTAGTTTTTCCTTGGGTCGGTTGCGGTCAGAATTGCTTCAATGGAATGGCGGACAGGGATGTCGCTTAGGCGGCCATCTCGGCCCACGGAAACGACGGACAAAGGGATTCTTTTTTGAAAGCACCTCCGGTCAACGCCTCCGCTCGCTTGGCAACCACTGGAGACATGCCGTGCTTCTCGCGAACCCAACCGGAAACGGTGCTTTGATCAACCTTGAGCTTTTCAGCCGTGACCTCCTGCGTGCCGAAGAAGGCAACGAGGTCCTTATAAATAGTGTTCATGCTGCCCCTCCATACGGGAATACCCATATAGTAGGTTACGGGAATACCGATTTGCAAGGATATGGGAGCACCCGTAATACTCGCCGGATGGAATTCAAAGATCGTTTAAAGGCAGCGCGCCGACACGCCAAGCTCAATCAGGGCGAACTGGCCGCTAAAGCTGGTATCACGCAGACGTCGATTTCTGACCTTGAGCGTGGAAAATCGAAAGCCACCGCACACGTCGTGAAGATCGCCGACGCGTGTGGGGTGAGCGCCAAATGGCTCTCAGACGAGATCGGGCCAATGCTGGTTCTTGGGTTAACGTCCGGCTCTGGTGAATCGAATGTCTCCCCTGCCGCCCAACCCACCAAATCATTCCGCTACCCGGTAGTGAGCTGGGTGGCCGCTGGCGCCTGGGCGGAAGCAGTGGAGCCCTACCCGGCCGGAATTTCGGACACCTACGAGTTTTCGGAGTACGACGCCAAAGGCCCGGCGTTTTGGCTGACAGTCAAAGGTGACTCGATGACAGCGCCCGCCGGACAAAGCATCACCGAAGGCACGCTGATCTTGGTGGACACTGAAGCTGAGGTTGCACCCGGTAAGCTGGTCGTGGCCAAGCTGCCGGACAGCAATGAAGCCACCTTCAAGAAGCTGGTAGGCGACGGAGGTCGGCTTTTCCTAAAACCGCTGAATCCGGGCTACCCAATTGAGCAAGTGGATGAAAATTGTCGTATCGTTGGTGTAGTCGTTAGGGCGCTACAGAAGTTTTAGGCTATGCAATACGGTGCCCTGTATTTGGTGGCGATACGAAAGAATGCACTACAGTTAACTGAGCATGAGCTAGCACCTAATCATGCTTGCCTCTATCTCTATAAGGAACAAGGCTAGTGGTTGACTCTATGCAAGGAAACGGCCAAATACTCCTCGACTTGGTCTGGCCAAAACAAGAGATATCTAAAGGATTTAGCATGTATCCAATATATGAAATCACACCAGATCAAGCCGCAAAACTCTTGACCTTGAGAGAAGATTTTCTAAACGATGTAAAAGCCAAAGAAATAAAACCCTCAAAACTTTCCGAAACAGTCTCAGCATTTGCAAATGCTGCGGGCGGAGACCTATATATAGGAATAGCGGAAAATAAGACTAATAACACGAAGGTATGGAACGGTTTCTTTGAGCCAGAGGAAGCAAACGATATTCCCCAGGTTTTACTGCAAGCGCACCCTTTTGGAAATCACTTATTATTTGAATATCTTCATTGTGATGGGCTCCCAGGACTAGTACTACATATCACCGTCAAAAAAGTGAAGGAATTAGTCAGATCTTCCTCTAAAGAAATTTTTATACGCATAAATGCTGGAAAGCAGAAAATCGATTCAGAAGACGCTCTAAAAAGATTAGAACTCGACAAAGGAATCATCACATTCGAAAATGAATGGGTTGAAGTTAGCGAAGGACGAATTAACAACAGCCTTTCCATCCTTAATTTTTTATTGAATATTATTCCTAGTGGTGAGCCAAAGACTTATCTTGAAAACCAAGAGCTGATAAAACCGAACCATGCGAAGGTCTGTGGAGTTTTGTTATTCTGCGACGAACCAGCTATTTATCTTCCCAAACGTAGCAGCATAAAAATAATGCGGTACCGCACAAAAGAGGACGACATCGGAAGAGAATTTTTAGATGGAAACCCTTTAACAATTGAAGGCGACGTATACAATCTTATTTTCAACTCCGTATCAAAGACAAAAGACATTCTTGAAGGAATACAAAAACTTACCGAAAACGGATTGGAATCAATCAAGTATCCAGATGAAACCCTTCACGAAGTAATAACAAACGCGGTACTGCATAGAGATTATAGTATCGTTGCAGATGTACAAATCCGCATATTTGACAACCGAGTAGAAGTTGAAAGCCCGGGGAAACTTCCCGGCCATGTTACAACTAAAAATATTCTTCATACGCAAAGTGCCCGCAACCCATCACTTGTAAGGCTAATTAATAAATTTCCTGACCCACCAAATAAAGACGTTGGCGAGGGTCTGAATACAGCCTTCAGAGCAATGGAGCTGCTAAGGTTGAAAAAACCTGTTATTCATGAATCTGAAAACTCTGTATTGGTAATTATTCGACACGAATCTCTCGGTTCGCCTGAAGAAATTGTAATGGAGTATATGAACCATAACGAAGAAATCACTAACTCTACCGCAAGAGAGTTAACAGGTATTAAGAGTGAAAACTCTATGAAAAACGTCTTCCTAAGACTAAAAAATAGCGGTCTATTAGAACCAATTCCGGAGCGCAGAGGAGCGGCATCGGCTTGGCGCAGAGTTGTAAAAGCTCAGGATTAATCCGCTTCCACCAATATCTGAATCACCAGATCGTTGCACCCTCTAAGACCTAACCGGTTACCAGATCTTCGCACCATCCAGGACCTA